>CAZTKR010000026.1:0-23554 GCA_964614115.1 uncultured bacterium
CACCGCACAGGGGGGTATAAAGCGTTTCGCATAACACGTTGTTATACACCAAAACCTCACCCCTCGTCTCTTCCACCGCCCTTTCAATGACCGGATTGGTATTGAAGTAACCGTTAAACAACAAGCAGTGATCCTCGCTGCATAGATCAAACGGGTCCTGGGGATGACTCAAACCTATACGAGCCAATGCCAGTCCTCTAGAAGCCACGGCCTGACTCTTCAAGGCTTCCAAAGGATAATTCCGTCCCATCTCTTGCAGAAGAACGCCCTTTATGTAGGTTTCGATGGGTAATTCACATATGGCTTTTATGGTTCCGTTAGTACCGATACAGAATTGCAGAGGCAATGCGTGGGAGCTGTCAAAGATGGATCGGTGGCACGTATGATGACCATTCCATAACGTGGCATTTGCGCCCGATATCGATGATCTCAGAGTGATGCCGTTGAGTACTCTGGCCGATCGTTCATACTCTGCATCGAACACTTCCAGTTGTCCCCGGGGTTCTCGAAGCATCTCACGAACCACTTCGACATCGTATTTTTTAAACAAAGGCCAGCCATACGAAAAAGCATCCTCCGCAGAGTTGAACTCGCCCACAAGAACCCGAAAGTGTGTATTATTGGATACGAGATCCCCGTTGAAGCTGACAGGATTCCCGATGGCTTGCATCCTGGCTTCGTACCCGTCCTTCAGGTATTTCTGCATGAGACGTTGGGCATCGTTTCTGTTTTGCGTAATCAACGTTTGCAGTGCATAGACGAACTGGGGAGGATCGTACGATTCGAGCTTGACTCTCCATTTACGATCCGATGAAATCTTTTCCATGATGTTCTGGCCCTGATCATCCTGCACGGTAAACGGACCGTTTACACTGAAATCCAGGTGTTTTTGACCCTCGGCGACGGCGATGCGTAATGTGGGTTCTTGATGAAATTCGCGCGTTGTTCTTTCCATAGACGACGTACAAACTAATTCATGATTTCTGAGGATGCTGCTGTTCGCTTTCATCCAATGGCTTTGGCAAAATCTCATTGAAAAACATTGTTTTAAATATACCAAATCGTATGATGAATGTCAAGAGAGCCTGGAGTATGAAGGTGATGGTGAATCGGAATCATTCACATGAGAAAAAACGATGATACATGAACCATCGTTTATCTGATGTGCATCTTCGTATGACGTCAACACCATCGACTCGTCAGATGGTTTCCTGATGGATGGATGCACTAATATTAGCGTATCGGAATCAACCGGGCATATCATCTTATTTACGTTTATGACCGATAAGGTGTGTGTGGTAATTTAGCGACTGTATAAAACAACGAATCGTAACTCGAACCGATGTTTTATTCAGACGGTTTGATGGTTTGGAGCGTCGCGGATGAGTGATATTCCACAAAAAGTAAGAAAAAAATGATTTTCTTTTACTAAGAGTTGATGCTGTATAAACTGCTAGATTCGCGTCACAGGGTATCAAACCTGGCATACTGAAGCAAAAATTTTTTCTTAACGCCGTTCTCGAACTGGACCACGACTTTCTTCTTGGCTCCTGTACCCTCCATGGACACGATGGTGCCGTTGCCAAACATTTCGTGACGAACCCTCGCCCCATGGTGAAAACAGGTATCTTCCTGGGAAAACGATTCATACTCTGGATGGGCGTCGAACTTCTCCTCGATGTTCTTTTGGAACCGGGATCGTTCAAACCGTACCTGCTTCCTCGCCGGTTTCGTTTTTCTCATAACAGCAGGATCGATTTCATCTAAAAATCGAGAGGGAATCCTAAAACTCATATCACTGAATAACCGTCGTCTTTCAGCCCACGATAAATAGATTTTATCCTTGGCACGCGTCAAACCCACATAGAAGAGACGACGCTCTTCCTCCAGGGCTTCGGGTTCATCCAAACTCCGAGGCACGGGGAACAACCCTTCTTCCAGCCCCGTGATGAATACTACGGGAAATTCGAGCCCCTTGGCACAATGGAGCGTCATTAACGTGATGGCGTTGGATTTGTCGTTCCAGGAGTCAATATCGCTGACCAGGGAGACTTCCTCCAAGAATCCCGACAGGCTGGGAGACTCGGAGGATTCGACGTACTCACCAACAGCCGATAAGAATTCTAGGATGTTTTCAGCCCGTCCCTGGCCCTCGATACTGGTATCACCTTTGTATATCGTCAGGAGACCCGTTTCATCCACGACCGCACGCACCAACTCGTTGGGCGTAATCTTATCCTTTAACTCGATGTATTTTTGCATCATGGCATAAAAGGCAATCACGCTCTTTTTAATCCGTGTAGGAATATCTGGAATAGCTTCTACTTTTCCCATCGCCTGAAACAAATCCGTACCGTTGTCCGATGCCCAGGCTTCGACTCGCCTCAGCGTGCTATCCCCTATACCGCGCAGTGGGAAATTGATGATGCGTTTCAAGCTCAAGCTATCTTTGGAATTGCAGATCAACTTTAAGTACGCCAGAACATCCTTGATTTCTTTTCGTTCGTAGAAACGAACGCCTCCGACAATCGTGTACGACATTCCGCTGCGTCGGAGGCTGTCTTCCAGGGAACGGGACTGCGCGTTCGTGCGGTACAGGACTGCAAATTCGTGAAAGGATCGCTTTCCCTTGAAGACTTCTTCTTTTATCCTCTCAACAACCTTTTGCGCCTCTTCCCTCTCGTCTATCACCTCCATCAACTCCACATGATCCCCCGCCTCGCGATCCGACCACAGTGTCTTACCTTTGCGGTCTTTGTTATTCTCGATCACAGAATTGGCGGCCTGCAGTATCGTTTGTGTAGATCGGTAATTTTGTTCCAGACGAAAAAGGTGATAATTTGGAAAGTCCTTTTCGAACTCGATGATATTCCGAAGGTCTGCTCCCCTCCATCGGTATATCGATTGATCGTCGTCGCCGACTACACATAAATTACGACTTTCCTTGGCCAGGTGGTGAAGAAGCATATACTGAGCCCTGTTGGTGTCTTGGTACTCATCCACCAGGATATACCGGAACCGTGCCTGATATTTCTTCAAGATGTCGGGGCACTCGGAGAACAGCCGGATGGGCACAGTGATGAGATCATCAAAATCAAAAGCCATATTTTCACGAAGCCGATCCTGATACACGGGATAGATCTGTGCAACAACCTTCTCAAAAGGTGAGTTGACCGAAGACGCGTACGATTCCGGACTCACCAGGCTGTTTTTCTGCCTGCTGATGATATTGCGTATCGATTTCGGCGAATACTCCTTTGGATTGATCCCCATGTCTGCCAAGATGTATTTTACCAAACGCTCCTGGTCATCGGCGTCATAAATGACGAAGTCGGGACTGTACCCGATACTGCTGACATCCCACCGCAGAATTTTGGCAAAAACGGAATGAAACGTGCCCAGCCACACATTCTTATTCGAACCCACCAATGCCTTCACACGCTCTTTCATCTCAGAGGCTGCCTTGTTCGTGAAGGTCATGGCAAGGATTTCCCACGGAGCGGCCTTTTGTTGATTAAGAATGTGTGCGATACGATAAGTTAACACCCGTGTCTTTCCACTTCCTGCTCCGGCGAGGATCAGTACAGGACCTTCCGTGGCCTCCACGGCCTGCCTCTGATCGGGATTTAAATCGGAAAGAAAATTCGACTGTTTTTTGACCAAAAACACTCCTGCATCAAAAGATATTTATCTGCGATAACGTGTTGAATTCCTGCGAACGCGATCAAAACGCGCTTTGGCTTGTAGATGTTCGCGTATCGTTTTTGAAAACGTGTGAGACCCGTCTCCGTTGGCCACCATATAGAGGTAATTGACAGTATCCGGGTAAAGCACGGCCAGAATAGAAGCAATTCCAGGACTGTTTACCGGGCCAGGCGGAAGCCCAGGATAGATGTAGGTGTTGTACGGAGAATCGATTTGCAGGTCTTTGTTCAGAAGCCTCCTTGGGCTATCTTTGATGATGTACTGAATCGTCGGATCGGCTTGGAGAAGCATGTTTCGCTTCAATCGATTCATATAGAGAGCAGCGATGATAGATCTCTCGGAATCCAAAGCAGCTTCCCCCTCAACGATAGACGCCAGTGTGATAACTTGATGAACCGTCATGCCGATTTGCCCAGCCCGCTGTATTAGCGAATCGTGAAAAACTTCCCGGAATCGAGAGACCATACGCTGGATCGCCTCCTCAGGAGACGTGTTCGTATGGAACCGGTAGGTATCGGGATAGAGGTATCCCTCCAAAGTTGAAGCAATAACGTCCTGGGCACGGCTGTACGAAGAATCATACACAAGGGATACAAAACGAACCGAATCGATGTTTAACGCTTCGTTCAGGATACCCGCTATCTTGGTGGCTCGACTTCCTTCGGGTATGGTCACTTGCTCGGTGACAACGTCTCCCTTAAACAATTTGCTCAACACCGCATAATTGTTCAATCGGCCCTGGAATACGTACCGTCCGGCTTGAAGTTTCCGTGTAACGCCCAATAGCTTGGCCCCGAAAAGAAATTTTTTCTCGCTCCGAATGACTCCGCTCTCTTTCAGGAGAGCCGAGATGTCGCTGGGTGTCATGCCCCTTTGAATAGTGACTTCTATGATTCCAATATCCGCAGGCACTGTCCAAGGAATGAACAGATGAAACACGTATAATCCGGCAATAACAAAAACCACAAGAGCAAGGATTGCATATCGCATATGATGGGATGTCATGATGGCTGGTGTATATCTCAATTTCATGATTAACGATAGTAGACGTTTATCGTAAAATCAAACTTTTTAAAATCCAGAAAAGGAATCAAAATCAATGAGAAAATCTCCTTTCCCGCAAACATTGATAACAATAAATGTGCCACGATCCGATGTCTCTTCTTAGCTTTCGATTCATCATTTTTGGAGCATGGAGTATCTATTTTTCTAATTACTATAATAAAAAACACCGTTGCCCTGGTTATTTTTCGGTCAACGGTATCGGACCTAACCTCGCATGTTTAAGCGATTGTTCTTTTCACACATTCAACTAAATGTTTGTTAGCATCCTTTGAAATAGAAGTGAGTTTTTATTTTCACCCCATGCTAAATAAATTTATTGACCTATAATTTACGATTTTGCTTCTCTATTGTCAACCCGTTTTCAGAACATCTTTTAGCTTTTTTCGTTCTTTATCATGCCGCCCCGTCCAATCACACCCTCACCAAACCTGGCCTTTAATATATCCACGGCCTCCGTAACCCGTCTGCGTTTTTCATCCTCTTCATCGAAAAGCATGAGCTGCTGCTTTCGTGCGGAAGACAGTTGTGTCATTCCTACTCCCAGCAGACGTATGGCTTGATGAACATCCAGGTTGTCGTACAGCGTGTATACTTCCGAATAAATCGCTTCACTCAGATAAATGGGTTTTGGAAGTGTCGTGTGACGCACGTATGTTGAGAAATCCTCCATCCGGACTTTGAGGATGACCGTTCTGCCAACCCACTCATGCTGTCGAAGTCTATACCCCACCTTCTCAGAGAGGGTGAGCAGGGTTTCCAGGTGCTTGGATCGATCATCAACATCGTTGCTGTAGGTAATCTCATTGCTGACGGACTTGGCTTCCCGGTCCGAAATCACAGGACTGTCATCGATGCCACGGGCATGATTCCATAAGACCTGTCCCATCTTGCCGGCCATATCCATCAACGTTTTTTTAGGTACCGATGCCAAATCCCCCACGGTCTTGATTCCCAGCATGGCCAGCTTTTCTTCTGTTTTTTTCCCGATACCCCACAATTTTTTCACGGGTAAGGCAGACAGAAATTCTTGGACATCTTCGGGACGCACCACGACAAAACCGTCGGGCTTCTCCAGGTCTGACGCAATCTTGGCCACAAGCTTATTGTGTCCAATGCCCACCGATGCCGTCAATCCTTCTTGGTCCCGGATTCGTTTCTTGATCTCCCGACCGACACCCTCAGCCGGTCCGAAGAGCCGCTCGCAGCCGGTCATATCCAGGAATGCTTCGTCCAAGCTGACGGCCTGTACCTGGGGTGTAAAGGACTGGAATATGTCCATGATGTTACGACTGACCTGAACATACCGCCGGCCACGTACGGGCAGGAAAATGCCAAAAGGACAGAGCCGGTAGGCGCGAGAAATCGGCTGAGCCGAGTGTATGCCATACTTTCGAGCTTCGTACGATGCTGCAGAGACAACACCTCTTCCCCTTCCCAACCGAGGCGCAGCACCCACGATGACAGGCTTTCCCCGGAACTCGGGATTGTCCCTCTGTTCCACGGATGCATAAAAAGCATCCATGTCCACATGGAGGATGGTTCTCTGCATAAGACAGCCTGTGGTTATGGTCTGCAGACGCTATTCCGACCCTTCCGTCCTTGCTTTCCACGCGTAGTAGTCGTGTAAAATGCGCGCATGATCAAAGGCCAATGTTGCGGGTAGGGTCTCATTTCGGAAAAGACCGATTCTCTGAGCATCGTCCGCGGCCTGGGGAGTACCCTCGCCATGAGCCATGAACACCGTGGATATCGTATGGAATCGGGGATCGCGGTCGGGTTCAGAATAAACGCCCAGAAGATGTACGATGACCACATCCAGGCAGGTCTCTTCCTTAGCCTCTCGAATGGCCGCCTGCTCTGCCGATTCCCCGTAATCAATGAATCCTCCGGGTATGGCCCAGCCAGGAGGGGGATTCTTTCGTTCGATCAACACGATAGCGTTATCTATCTCGATGATGATATCGACAGTGGGTATCGGATTCTTGTATCGTTGGATTGTATGACCACAGACAGGACAGATGAGGCTTTTTTTCGTAGTCACGGAGTAACCGCCGTTTATTTATGGTATTTCTCGCCGCGGATAATCGTGAAGCATCTATAAAGCTGTTCCAGGAAAATAAGACGAACCATTTCATGGGTAAACGTCATTCTCGACAGGGATAGAATAAAATCGGCCCGATCCAATACAGTCTTGCTCAACCCCAGCGCCCCCCCGATAAGCAGCGCAACGTGTTTTATCCCTCTGTTCTGCCATTCGGCGACACGTTTCGCCAGTCCTTCAGAGCTGAGATGCTTTCCTTTCCGGTCCAGCGCCATGATAAGGCTGTTCTTCGGAATTCGTTTGAGCAGACGTTCTCCTTCTACAGATTTTATTTTTTCTTGTGATTGGCTGTTGGTTATCTTTTCGCTTTTGACGGTATGAATACTTATCTTGCAGTAGTGTTGAAGACGTTTTAAAAATTCTTCTTCACCTTGATAAAGGTAACCGATTTTATTGTCTCCGACGACGAAGATGTGAAAATACATGAGATGAAAACTCTTCCATACCCTGTTTCAATAAACGGAGGGTCTTATCGGACCAGTATGCCCGGTTGAGAATAGACGTTCCCGTTTATTTTTATTTGAATCATCGGCCAGTCTTGGGATACGGTCAGTGTCTCCGTGCTGTCATCATGAACGATGAATGTATCCTGGGCTTTGACACCCCGGATCATAGGATTCCAGGCAAAAGCCTGGTTGGGCTGGACAATGTTCGACGAATACGGATAAACGACGTATTCTCGATTTTTATAGCCGATGGCTCCGCCCTGATGAAACTCTTTCCAGCTCTCCTCAAAGCCGGCGTCCGAGTACCATGACTTCGATTCTTCGAGTATGTCCGATACAACTCTACCGGGAATCGTCTCTTTTTGAAATTGTGTCATAATACGAACAGCAGCTCTATACATCGTCTCTATGTGTTTTGGAACCGGCCCTAAGTGGACAAACCGGGTCACAGCTGCACAGAGCCCCCATTTCTCTCCCACAACGTCGATCATGGCATACTTTTTCAGCGTGGCACCGCCCGGTAACGCCTCACCATACGCAAAGATACGCTCATCCACGGGTGTTAAAAGCACAACGGGTAATATTCCCCGAGACCGGAGGGCACGAGCCATCAGGTATTGAATTTCGTATTCCCCCATACCCGGCTGCACTTTCCTGCATACCTCGGTGATCGCTTCCGTGGTCTCCCTGCCCAGCCATCTGTATCTCTCGATTTCCTGTTCGGTTAACGAATAACGCAGACTCTCGAATTCATTCCCGACAAAAACAGTGCCCGGATAGGAAACATCACAACCTATTTTTTCGATGTGCGTGATTTCTTTGATTGTCTCGAGTCGCCTGTTTTCTCTATACCACGGATAAGAGATCAATTCATAACCGATGAAACGCAAATTCTCGTCCATCAGTCGGGGAGCCACACTTTCGCTGCTGACAAGGTATCTCCGTCTATCCTTGAGGATCAGCAGGGATGCCATGCCGGTTTCCTCATTGAACACGCGCTGGGATCGGCAAAGACCGGCCGTCATCCAGTAGATGTTCCGCACCTGTGATAGCAGCACGGCTTGAAGATCGTTTTTCTCCATGAACGCGCGCAGTCTGTTCATTTTTACGGCTATCTCTGCACGAATCTGGTCGGGTTGCTGAAAATATTCGAGATTCTCCTGCCATGGCATTTTGTCTTGACAGGATACCATTATTAAAACTGCCCACAGAACGAATCGGAAACCGCTTGTCATCCCCTTGAATGTCCTTCTGTGCATCATAACCATCTCGATTTTTATGCACGCATCTCCCGAAACGCGCGCAAGAAAACCTTACGCATCCTCACACCCTGTTTATCGCCGGTAACCGCATCCACGGCCCGAAAATCGTATGCGTTTTTTGTCTCGAAGTAACCCACCCAAAAGGGATAATACATTTTTCGATGCGACCCGATGCTGGCCTCTGGTGTCGGATGTTTTATTCGGAGTCCCTTTTCCAGGTTTACGCCTCGCCACCATCCCCGAACGCGCGCCTCTCCCTCCGACGGCGATAGTACGAACGGGCAGGGAGGCATGTTCTGTTTTTCTGTGGTTCTTAGATCGTCATTAACAGAGAAAAAAGCATGGCCGATTAGACCATCCACACAAACGCGACCTTTTTTCATACCATCCTGATTCATATCGAATATAAAGAAGGGTAAATGGATCAGTTCGATTTTTTTAAGAACGGCACGATCTTTCTGAATTCTTTTCAAAAAATGGGATGACTTTTTGGATAAGATACGTTCACCATCGTCTTTGGATATCTGAGGTTCTATGATAAGAAGTTTTGGCTTCATCATTTTTCACTTTTTCGACGCCGATTGGCCACGGCCTTGCGTAAAGAGAAAAAGCCCGTTCCCGCCAGGAGAGTCCCGGCAATGATATTCGTGATAATCCCCCGCATGGCAGGTACTTGAGGCGTCGTTCTCACGAAGAGCGTGGCGAACAAAACAATCACTCCGAACACCAGCCAAAATATCCCCATGATTTTCAGTGGATCAAATTCTTTTTTAAGATCGTTTTCCATCGTCACCTCAGGATATCGTCAGAAAATAAAATACAGGATGATTTGAATGCCCAGGCAGACGGTCGCCCAGATGCGAAGATCCCGCCAACGGTTCGTATCAGGAGCATCGTGCATGATAAACGCCTTGGGGCGGCGCCACGTCCAGATGATCATACCGATGAATCCGACAACAGCGATGATTTTTCCCCAGAATAAGGGTATACCTGAAAGCCATTGACTCATCCTACTGCCCTCCGTTGGCTCGACGACCCAGAATATCCTGTATCTCCTTGTCTTTCATGACCAATCCGTACACGAGACCTTCGAGTTTTTCCAGGGGGTCGGGTTTGGTCAGCAGGCTCACGACGACGTTAAAAACCATCGCTCCGGCGAACGACCACCACGCCACATACAGAAAAGACCAGTGAAACCCGAAGTACAACGTGCAGGAGATGACCACACCCGCGATGAGTCCAGACAACCCGCCCCATTGATTGGCCCGCCTCCAGTAGATGCCCAACAGCGTGATAGCAAAGGTGGGACCTTGAAAAATCGACAGGAGGGTCTGCATGGCCACGTAGATGCCAGGAAACTTTTTCGTGACGGGCGCAAACACGATGGCCCAAAGTACGAATACGAAGGTCAGTATCCGCCCCACGTTCAGATAGTGCTTATCCGATGCATTCTTCACGATAAAACGCTGGTATATATCCCGAGTCCATAGCGTGGCGGCCGAATTCAGGGTCGAGTCCACGCTGGAAATCAACGCTGCCATAAAAGCGGCAAACACCAACCCTGCCAATCCTGCCGGTAATAAATTCTTGATCAGCCAGGGAAAGGCCTTGTCCATATCGGCACCTGCCAACTGGGGATTCAACGCCAGAGCCAGGAGTCCGGGGAGAACGACCAGAATAGGTATGAGCATTTTTGGAAACGAAGCCATCAACATACCGGCCTTGGCGTCCCACTCACTCCGTGCACCCAGTGTTCTCTGAATAATGGCCTGATGGCAGCACCACCATGCCGGGGATAATACGAAAGCCAATCCGAAGATCATCCCCAGCCAGGGCATCGTCGGGTTATCCAACGGAAGAAAAAGCTTGAAGTGATGCGGATGTTCGGGCGTAATCGCACTGACCAGTCCTGACCAACCGCCTACGGTCCAGAGCCCCAGTACGGTTAAGGCCACGCCCCCGATGAACATCACCAACAGCTGGACGACATCGGTCATGGCCACGGCTGCCAGACCGCCCGTGATGGTATAAATCCCCACGATCAGCGCCGTGATGAGAAGACTGACTTCGATGGGGATGCCCAGGTATTCGTTCAGCATCAGCCCGCTGGCCCAGAAAAAAACGCCCAGGACACATGCCAGGAAGGCTCCCCAGAGAATTGCCTCGATAACCCGCACGGCCATGTTGTACCGTTTTCCCAGAAATTCGGGAACCGTATACACCCCAGCCTTCCAGTAATACGGAACGAACAGCATGGCCGAAAGAACCATGGCCGGAATGGCTCCGATCCATTCATAATTGGCCTGTGCGATGCCAAACCGATAAGCTCCACCGGCCGATCCCATGTAGTCATAAGCGCCGATGTTTGTGCCGATGATCGACATGCTGATGACCCACCAGGGCAGCATTTTACCGGCCAGGAAGTAGTCTTCCTCGGTCTTCACGTATTTGCGGAAGTAGATACCGAAGACAGGAATGGCGACTAAGTAAGCGATGACGATGAATAAATCAATTCCCTGAATATCCACGATTATTCCTGTGTTTGCTCGTCATGTTGTTATGGATAAAAACGGTTGTTCAGCTATTGCCCTAAATATACGTATAAATCGTGTATGTTGTCAAATATAAATTCATTCCATCACACACCCTTTTTTCAGGAGCACGACTTGACTTTTTCAGAATATTTTAGTAGCTTCATACCTATTTGTTTGCTGATGTAACGGAAATAGAACTGGAGATTTCGATGACAAAACAGAACCGATTCTTTGCAGTAGAAGGAGCACTGCGATGGATATGGAATACGTGGATGCAAAAACCCTGGGCCATCTCAATAGAAGTCACGCATAACTGTAATGCCAATTGTAAACACTGTGATAAAGGTGCGTTGATAAAAAATGAGAAACAATCGACACCCGAAGAATACCGGAAAATCTACGAGCAGATACGTCCCATCGTCGTTCAAATATCGGGCGGAGAGCCTCTCTTAAGAGACGATATCATGGATATCGTTCGCATCTTTAAGAATCCGGGGCATCTGCCCTATATCGTCTTCGTGACCAACGCTTCTCTCCTGACCGAGGAAAAATACGACCAGCTCAAAGAAGCCGGTGTGGATCAGTTCTCCATCTCCCTGGACTTTCCCGATAAGCGACACGACGAAAACCGCAGCATACCCGGCCTGTTCCAGCATCTGGACAACCTGATCCCAAAATTAACGGCCCGTGGAAACAACGATATTACGGTAATTACAGCCGTTACCCGAAAAAATTATCCTCTTCTGCTGGACAACCTAAAGGTGGTTCAGCGCTGGGGCGCCAGTTTCAACCTGAGCATGTACACGGCCGGACGCACGGGAGACCGTGACCTTCTTATCAGCTCTTCGGAGGATATCGCAGCGTTTCGTAAAATCATCGATGAACTCATCGAGGCCAAACGGAATGGTGCCTGTCTTTTCTCCTCTGAGGCTGTGCTCAACCGGTATTATGAATTCTTCGCGAATAATGCCAAAGCGGGTGGCTGTAAAGTAGGTATACGCTCTCTGGTCGTCAATCCCGACGGGAGCTTCTGCCCCTGTGCCATGCATAAGGATGTTAATTTTACGACACACCGTGAACTGAGAACCAATTTTTCCAAACACAATACGTGCGACGAATGTTTCATCAGCCTTAGGGCGAATACAGAAAAACCGTTGCGTGAAGTCGTGAGAGATCTCTGGTCATCCAGAAATCGATTCGGACGCTGATAAACGAAGCGCGCCCTGTATGCCCCCTCCCATCACAAAGAAATCAGTCTATCACGGTCTGAGAATTTTTATCCTGCTCACCCTGCTGGGCTTCGTTCTGATTTTTTATTTCACAGGAACTCGTGAAACGATTCAGGCGCTTCGTCAGTTTCGTCTTTCTTATTTCTTTCTTGCCGTCATCCTCATCGGTGTCGATTTTCTATCGGGTGCCGGACGCATATTCATATTCATTCGAAAACTCGGCCATTATTCCACGAGACATGCTTTCTGGGCATCGTTTAAAGCCAATCTTTCCAATGTATTCCTGGCTGCAGCGACGCCTTTTCAGACAGGCGGCGGCGTGGCTCAGATCTACATGCTGAACCGCGAAGGATACTCGGTTGCCGGGGCCACATCCGTCAGCATCATGAATTTTGTAGCGACCCTGGGATTCCTGATGATAGCCGGTCTGATGGCTCTACGCTGGATGACCCGTACATACACGGATTTTCAATTTCGTTTTATCCTGAGTTTAAGCTCCGCCGTGTTTTACATGGTTACCTTCGTTTTTCTGGTTTTTCTTATCCGTCCCATGACGATCGGTCGCGGCGTGGAGTGGCTCATTCGACGTGCAGGAAGGATATGGAAGAAAAAAGGACACACATTCGATCATGTGGCTTCTAAAATTCATGGGTTCGTCGCGAGCTATCAATCCCACATCGTCCAGTTCTGGAGACACGAGAAACCGACTCTTTTCCATAATATATGGCTGACCATCGTACTGTATTTTAATAAATGCGTGATGGCGTACATCGTGCTCAAGGGCATGGGCCTGGATCCCAGTTTTTTTAAAGTCGTCTCCATTCAAGTCCTGCTGATATTCCTCATCTATTTCTGCCCGACACCTGGGGCCAGTTTCTTGGCAGAAACGAGTACGGCTGCCCTGATGTCCCTGCTCATTCCGGGTCATCTCGTATCCGTATTCTCGGTACTCTGGCGCTTCTTTACCACGTATTTTGGCGTTATTGTTGGAGGCATCATCCTGATGCGTGTGATCGGAACCAAACCAAAATCGTCGGGCAATCAACAGATTTCCAATACTGACGTTGTATAAACTGATTATTTCTTTCATATGAGGGCAGATCGATTTGCGGGAGGTCGTCTGTTTCGGTAGCTAAAGAATGTTCAATACTTTTCTATCAGTATCTTAAGCATCCTTATGCAATGCTTTATCTTCGATGATATCTAGTACGCTGCCCATGGCCGAAAAATCCTGCATACTCTGTACTCTCACCCGGGCAAACCGATTCACTAACGATTCATCATAAGGCACATTCACCCGTAGATACTCGGATGTCAGTCCACCCATCCAGCCGTTGTTCTCCCGCGATTCCAAAAGAACGGTGACATCCTGTCCCAGCCATTTTGCGATGAATTCTTCCTTCTTGGCCTTTCCCAGCGCTCTCAACCGCTGCGTGCGTAAAAGACGATCCCTGGCATGGACGCGATTCCGCATGCCGGCTGCCTTCGTCCCGTTTCTCGGAGAAAAGGGAAACACATGAAGATACGTGAACGGCAATCCGTTGATGAAACGAACCGTCTCTTCAAACTGTTCATCGGTCTCCCCCGGAAAGCCAGCGATCACATCGGTTCCGAGTCCCACATTCTTAAAACGTGATATGATCTTGTGGATGACCGATCGGACTTTTTCAGCCGTATACGATCGGTTCATGGCAGCCAGGACGGCGTCCGAGCCGCTCTGGATAGGGATATGAAAATGTCGGCAGATGCGTTCTGACTCGCTTATGCACTCTAAAAGATCATCGGTGATGTCCTCTGGATCGAGAGAACTCAACCGAAGACGTCCGGATCCGGATGCTTCCATCAAGCGTCGCAAGAGTTGATGAAGCGATTGTTTCGGCTCCAGATCCTTCCCGTATTTTCCGATGTGTACACCGGTTAAAACGATTTCCTTGTATCCCTTCCTGCAAAGGGTATCGGCCTGACGCAAGATATCATCGGGGAGTACGCTGCGACTGGGCCCCCGGGCCAATGGTACCACGCAGTAGGAGCAACGGTTGTCGCATCCGTCTTGAATCTTGAGGAATGCGCGTGTATGATCCAGGTATTCACCGATACGGCTCTCAGCCTTTTTCATATTCTCGACTTGGCCGATGGCGATTTGGGGATCGCTTTGCTTTCCCGGACCTGGAACGTAATCAAAAAGATGGTGTTTTTCGGATGTGCCCAGTATATAATCCACACCGGGAATTTTTTTCAGTTGCCGTGCAGCCACCTGAGCATAGCAGCCCACGACGATCACGGTTGATGCCGGATTCAATTTTAGCGCATGCCGTATGGCCTGTCGGCATTTGGCGTCGCTTCTGCCCGTCACCGTACAGGTGTTGATCACAAACACATCCGCACCACGATTCGCGGGGAGCACACGATAACCACGATCTATGAAATCCTTCACTATAGCCGCTGTTTCGGATTGATTCAACTTACAGCCGAATGTGCGAAACGATACTGTATACATAGGACCCTAAAATGAGAGGAGTTGAGTCATCCAGACCCAACTCCCACACACTTAAAAACCCAAAGGTGAATGCAGACTTTATCGACAGCTTTCAGACCAATCGGGATTTTCCGCCGACTTCTTCTCGATTATGTATCGCGAACGCTTACTCTTTTTCCGGAGATTCTTCTTCCTTTTTATCCTGGTCAGAAGTCGTTTCTGTTTCTTTCGTTTCCTTGCTCTCTTTTTGCTCTACATCTTCCTTTTTATCTTCTTGCTCTTCTGGGGCTTTTTCTTCCTCAGGCTCCTGTTTTTCCTGCTCTTTAACATCCTTCTTTTCTTCTACGACATCATCCTTTTTCTCGGATTTCTTCTTCTCGGCCTTCGTTTCCTCGGCTTTGGTATCACCCGCACCCGCGCCTTCTTCTTTTTCTTTGGCTTCGGCCGGCGCTTCCGGTGTTTCTTTTTTCTTGTCACCCTTCTTCTTGTCGTCTTCTGTCTTGGCTAAATCGCCCGCGATATCACCCAGGGTGGTTGCCTCGTCCTGTTTCTTCATGTACGTCTCAACGTCATCCTTCTCGGTTTCGGTTTTGCCCTTTTTTTCCTGTTCAACGGCCTTCTTCCGAGACAGAACAACCCGCTTATTGGCCCGATCGAATTCTATGACTACCAGGTCTACTTCATCACCCACATTCATGGCCTGGGTCACCTTGGCCATCGAAGGCTCAACGAGTTGCGACAGAGGTACAAATCCCTCCAGGCCCAGTGGAAGCTCCACGATCATACCCTTATCGACAAAACGAATGATCTTTGTCGGAGTCTTGATACCGACTTTATAAGCTTCCTCAAATGCCGGCCAGGGATCGGTCGTGAGTTGTTTGTACCCTAGAGAAATACGCCGGTCTGCTTTGTTGATATCCAGCACGATAACTTCGACTTCTTCCCCTCTTTTCAGGACCTCGCTGGGATGTTTTATCTTGCGCGTCCAGGAAAGATCCGAGATATGGATGAGTCCATCGATCCCTTCTTCCATCTCCACGAATGCCCCAAAATTGGTCATGTTGCGAACGCGACCCTTGAATTTCGACTCAATTGGGTACTTCTCCTCGATGTTATCCCATGGATCTGGTGTCAACTGTTTGAGTCCTAGAGAAATCCTTTTCTTTTCTTTATCGATGGAGAGAATTTTCACGTCGATGTGGTCTCCAACGTTGACCAGCTTCGAGGGGTGAATACCATGCCGCGTCCAGGACATCTCCGATACATGAACCAATCCTTCAACACCCCTCTCCAGCTCGACGAAAGCGCCGTAATCGGCGATGGAGACCACTTTTCCTTTCGCCACGGAACCTTCGGGGTATTTTTCGTTGATCTCTTTCCAGGGATGAGGTTGCAGCTGCTTTAAGCCTAATGAAATACGATCCTTCGCATCGTTAAAATCCAATACCATGACCTTTATCTTCTCGTCCAGCTTCACGACTTCCGAAGGATGATTGATGCGTCCCCACGACAAATCGTTGATATGCAACAAACCATCGACACCGCCCAGATCGACAAACACACCGAAATCGGTGATATTCTTGACCATGCCTTCCCGAACCTGCCCTTTCACCAGGTCGGCCAATACTTTGGCGCGTTGCTCGGCCATACTCTCTTCAAGCAACGCACGTCGTGAAACGACGATGTTCTTTCTCAGCTTGTTCACCTTCACGACTTTGAATGTGTACGTGTTGCCGATGAGAGCATCAAAATCGCGTATTGGCTTCACATCGATCTGAGAGCCTGGTAAAAAAGCATCGACACCCATCAAGTCGACGACAATACCCCCTTTAATACGCCGTACGCACTTCCCTTCGATGGTGCCGCCTTTCTCCTGGACATCCACCACCTTATCCCACAGTCTCATGAACGTGGCTTTTTTCTTCGAGAGAATCAACTGACCGTCGGTATCTTCGATGTTGTCCAGATAGACCTCGACCTTGTCTCCGACTTTGACTTCGGGCGGTTCTCCGAACTCCTCCAGCGGAATACTCCCCTCTGACTTAAAACCGATATCCACCAAGACATCCTGTTCGCTGATGGCAAGAACCCTTCCCATGACGATCTGTCCCTGCTTGATATCGCCCAGCGTTCGGTCGTACAGTTCCTCAAAGCGTTGACGTTCTTCTTCGGTGTAATCCTGTCCTTCCAGTTCCAGATCGTTCACCGCGTTCTTGTCTTCAGAAGACGCTACCGCATTCTTCGAATCTGTCGATTCGGAATTGACTTCACCTCCTTCCTCGGGTTTTATCGGATCCTGAGAATCCGTCATTCCATTTTGCTCTGGTTTTTCCGCATCCACCATAAAAATTTTCCTCCTTTTCTATTTTTTAACCCTTTCGGGTTTTTTTCACTCTGATGATTATCGAGATATGTCTTCATCTCCTCCAACTGCCAGCGAGGCGTCGATGCGCCGCCGGATATTCCGATACGATCGTTCTCTCGGAACCACTTTTTGTTGATATTATCAGGCCCTTCGATCTGGTAAGACCGTTTGTTGAATTCCAGAGCCGTGTTGTAGAGGAGATTGCAATTGGCCGAATTATTGCCCCCCACCAAGATAAACACATCGAGCTCGTTGCAGAATAAGGCCACATCTTTCTTTCTGTTCTGGAGAAATCGGCACGTCGTATCCACGATTTTCAATCGCGTCAGTTTCTGCGTGAGTATCTTTCGAACATTGGAAAAAAAGACAGGATCGATGGTCGTCTGTGCCAGCAGAAGGCTCCTATCCGATCCATTGAAGCTTTCGGCCTCCTCTACTGTCGAGATAACCTTCCCCCATCCCCTCGTCCGAGCCAGGAGTCCCGAGACTTCGGCATGCTCCTTGTTTCCGGCGATAATGATCTGCCATCCCTCCTTGATATGCTGATTGATGAGTGTCTGAGAATGCTGTACGATGGGACATGTGGCATCGACGATATGCAGCTTGGATTCGATAGCCTGTTGAATAATTTCCTCGGACTCCCCGTGTGTTCTGACAAGAAAATGAGATCCGTTCAGTTCTTTTTGCTGCGTCAGAGTAGGCAATGTACCGTTACTGATCTTCCGTAATCCCATTCGGCGAAGACGTTCAATCTCACGACGGTTATGTATCAATTCTCCCGCAGAAAAAAGGATTTCCTCTCTACGCAGGACATCTTCTGCCATGGTAATAGCCCTTTCAACACCGGGACACGGTCGAGCTTTCGATTCGATACGGACGATCATCTATATGCTCCTTCGTGCGTATTTTATACGGAGTAGGAAACTACACATGATCGGCTTTCAATCCATATTTTACGGACTGCCTAATTTTATCTACAACAAATTGAACTTGCGCATCGATGTCCATCTCTGTGGTATTCAGGCGTATGGCATCTTCTGCTTCTCTCAAGGGACTCATCTCCCGAGAGCTGTCGCGACCATCCCTTTTCTCTATATCGTCCTTTATCTGCTCTTGGCTAAGATGGATTCCTTGTGCGGCTAAATCCCTCTGTCTCCGCTGGCTCCTTTCCTCCAAGGAAGCCACAACGTAAAATTTCAACTCGGCATCGGGAAAGACCACTGTGCCCATATCCCTGCCTTCGGCAATCACCTCTCTGTTTTCAGACATCCGGCGTTGGAGTGAAACCATGATGTCTCTTACCCCAGGGATTTCACAAACAGGGCCCACGGCTCGGTCCACATCTGGATGGCGAATGTCTGAGGTAACTTCCTCTCCATCCAGAAGAACCCTGACGCCATCCTCCGATGGCACCAGATCGATGACCGTCGTCTTTGCCAGATGGGCTATTCTCTGTGTGTCTTCCAGGCTAACTTTTTCGCGTAAAACTTTCACAGTCAACGCCCGGTACATGGCTCCTGTATCCAAGTAGAGCCATCCCAGCTTTTTGGCCACCAAACGGGCCGTCGTACTTTTTCCCGACGCAGCAGGACCGTCTATCGTCACAATCATGTCCTAACCATGATCCTCATGAAATCGCTGAAGACGATAATTCAAAGTCTCAACATCGTCCTTGCTAACCTTTGAGACACAGGCGCGAAATCCCTGGGCATCAACGGCACCCGTCTTTTCCAGAGAAAGCCCGCTGAATCCATAGTAGAGCTCTTCTCGGGCCAAGGCATTGCTGCCAAGACCGGGATAGGTATACGTGAAATAAAATCCGTCCCTCAACGTTCCATCCATCTCGTGGTATACTATCTGAAACCCGTTCTCCAAAAAGACCTTTTTCATCAACCGTGCATTATCCTGATACGTTTTGAGTACGTCGAGATAGTCCCAATCGCCCTGGTTGGCTTTTTCCAAAAGTGCCGTCAAACCACGCTGGGGCCCCTGGGGTACGCCGGCGGTCGTACAGTAGATACCACCGTGGATAAACGCGTAGGCTGCATTCTTGGTTAAGAAGAAGGGTTCCAAAGATTCCGATTCCCATCGGAAGAGCTTGGGTGAGAGAACGGCCAATCCGATGCGCTGACCCGCATAACTGAAGATCTTGGAACTGCTGATGAGCAGAATATAGTTATCCGTATACCGGGCAATCGTCGGGGGATAAGGCGGTAAATCGGGTTTTTCGTACCCCTCACGAAAATCCATCCCGAAATACGCCAAGTCTTCGATGGCGATGCCGTCGTACCGGGTCATCACCTCCCCCAACCCCTTTAATTCATCTTCCGAGAACGTGATCCACGTGGGATTATTCGGGTTCGAGTATAGGATACCCCCGATATCGCCTTTCTGGAATCGCGATTCCACGGCATCCACGAGAACAGAACCGCGCTTGTTGTAAAAATCGATGGCATCGGACTTTAATCCTAAGAATCGATTCTGAATCTTATTCACGGGAAAACCCGGGTCCAGAAACAGTATGACCGGTCTCTGAGCATCCATGCGTCCGACAACAGCTTGGGCCAGAAACCCTCCCTGCATCGCACCGACAGTTGGAACACAGCACTCGGGAGTCACTTGGATACCTAAAAATTTCTTGACAAAGTCAGCGGTCGCTTTTTTCAACGCAGGATTCCCATCAAATGGAGGATACTGGCTTGAAATCACTCCGCCGGAAAGAGCTTCCATCTCCGCATCCACAGCCGTCTTATCCGTCTTGAGTCCCGGTATGCCAAATTCCATGCGTATATACTCAACACCTAGTTTTTTTTCGAGTAGATCCACCAATCGCTTCTGTTCTCGTATGGAACATTTAACGGGTGGTACACCCAGTTGTTCAATGGTTTCATCCACAATCCGTTTATCGAAGGGTACCTGACGACGCATACGATTTTCCTTTTAAACCAGTAATCCGGTACAGTGTATCGACTTCCTGTGCAGTTAATTCCCGCCATTGTCCTCTGTCCAAGTCATTCACCTCGAGTCCGGCAAACCATATTCTCTCTAGATGCAACACCGCATGACCGACGGATTTCATCATTCTTTTCACTTGCCGTTTTTTACCCTGATGAATCCGTATTTCCAACCGTGTCCGATTCGTTTTTCGTTCCAGAACGCTCACCTCGCCGCTGACTTTCACACCCTTATCGATGAACACCCCTTGCCCGAGTTTCTGGATCGTGTCCTCCTGAACATGGCCCTCCACCCAAGCTTGGTAGACCTTATCGATTTCGAATTTGGGATGCGCCAGACGATAGGCCAGCTCTCCGTCGTTGGTCAACAACAGCGCACCCTCCGTATCGTAATCCAGTCTACCCACAGGAAATACTCGAGCATCGGAACCAATCAGATCGACGACTGTCTTCCGTCCTCTGTCATCCGTAACGGCAGTAATCACCCCTGCTGGTTTGTTCATCAGAATGTAGCAGTACTGTTCTGGGCATTCCAGACGATGTCCATCCAGGAAAATTCGATCTTTCTGCGGATCGACAACCCGGCCCAATTCTCGAACGCAATCGTCATTCACAAAAACACGTCCCTGAAGGATGGGCTGACTGGCCTTGCGCCGGGAAGCAACGCCGCACAGGGCGAGATACTTATTCAACTGCATCGTCTGGGGAATGTTGTTCCTCCTTCAACAGCTCTTCGATTTCTCTGGGCTTGGGCAGGTCGGAGATACTGTTGACGCCGAAATAACGTAGAAACTCGTTGGTGGTCTTATATAACAGGGGCCTTCCCTGACCTTCTCCCCTGCCTGCAATGGTCACCAGTTTTCTCTCCAACAGTGTGTTGATCACGCCATCGCTGCTGACACCCCGAACGGCGGATATTTCGCTCTTAGGAACCGGTTGCTTGAAAGCTACGATGGACAATGTTTCCAGAGCAGCTTGAGACAGTCTGGCCTTACTCCGTTTGTAAAACAGCTTCTTGACCCATGACGCGTAGGACTGCCGCGTCACCATTTGATAGCCCCCGGCCACCTGGATGATGTTGAAAGCCCGACTTTGTTGTTTGTATTCGAGGTTCAACGTTTCGATGGCTTTGCGTACCTGGGCAACCGAGGTTTCCTCAATGAATCCCTTGATCTGTTCTAATGTGATGGGTACATCGGAAGCAAAAATAAGCGCCTCCACGACCGGTTTTATATTTTCAAACTTCTTTGCCATCGCCACCTATTTTCGGGATATCCAAATCTCACTAAAAACAGAAGCCTGTTGAACACGGATTCGATGCGTACGAATCAACTCGAGTATGGCCATAAACGTGACGATGACGACGACCCGCTCTTCAAACTGACTCATGATCTCGGTAAATCCGATTCGCTCTTGCTTACTAATCTGATCCATTATAAATTCAATCTGGTCGTCGATGGTCACTCCAATGGTGCTGACTTGGTGCGTCGTGATCAGTGGCATATTATCCAGAACGCTCTTGAATGCCGTCATCAAATCGAACATCGTAACATCTTTGAGGAGTGCATCTCCCGGGATCTCTTCCTTCTCGAACGTTTTTGTCCACTCGAAATACGTGCGAGGAAAGAGCCGTCGCTGCTCGGCCTCTCGTTCCTCTATGGACTCTGCAACTTCCTTGAATCGTTTGTATTCGATGAGCTGTCGTACGAGTTCAGCACGAGGATCCTCTTCCTCCAATTCTTCCTCCAAGGCTGGCTTGGGCAGGAGCATTTGTACTTTGATGCGGATGAGTGTTGCTGCCATCAGGATGAACTCACCGGCAATTTCCAGGTCCAGCTCTCTCATCAGTTCGATGTACTCCAGATACTGCTTCGTGATGCTAGCAATTGGGATATCGTAGATGTCGATCTCTTCCTTCTTGATCAGGTAGAGAAGAAGATCCAGTGGCCCCTCAAAATTGGGCAACTTGATGCGATACCCTTCCTTCTTCTCGATAATTTCTTCGATGGCTACCCCATCTGCATAGCCTCCCGTACATCTGCCATCGTGGCTTGGGCCACTTCCCGGGCCCTCCGGTCGCCATCGGCAATGATGTCTTCAACCTCGCGCTGATGGGATTTGTAATAGGCTCTCCGCTCCCGTATGGGTGCAAAATACTCGCTGATAATACCGGCCACCTGCTTCTTATGATCGACACACCCCAGTTTGCCTTGTCGACAGTCTTTGTCTACCTGGCCGATGTCATCGGGATGGAACTTCTGATGATAGGCAAATACGACGCATCCGTCGGGATTGCCCGGATCGGTCTTGCGAATCTTCTGAGGATCGGTGTACGATGTCATCACCTTCTTTTTTATCATATCGGGTGTATCCGCCAGGAATATGGTATTGTTCAGTGACTTACTCATCTTCCTGTTGTCCAGACCCGGGAGTCGGGCAAACTTGGTCAGCAGTGTCTCCGGTTCCGGGAAGACATCGCCGTACAAACTGTTGAATCGGCGAGCGATTTCGCGGGTGATCTCCACGTGGGGCGCCTGATCCTCGCCAACGGGAACGGCATTGGCCTTGTAGATGAGTATGTCGGCCGCCTGAAGAACAGGATAACCCAGATGGCCATACGACATGGTCGCATCCAGCCCCAAATCCCTGGCCTGTTCCTTGACCGTGGGATTCCGCTGGAGTCGCGGTACAGTAACCAGCATGGAAAAAATCAGATGAAGCTCGGCATGTTCCTTGACGTGGGATTGAATAAACAGCGGACTCTTTTTCGGTTCAAGGCCAGAGCTCAACCAGTCGATGACCACTTCCACGCTGTTCTTTCCGATTTTTGATGTATGTTCCAGATCCGTGGTAAGCTCGTGCCAGTCGGCTACCATATGAAAGCTGTCGTATTCATCCTGGAGTCGAATCCAATTTTCCAACGCACCCACATAATTCCCCAGATGACAACCTCCTGTTGAACGCATTCCGCTGAGTATTCGCTTTCTCATCACCTAAAAAAACCTTCTCCTTGTTTACGACATGAACAGATACGGCTTCCATCGATCATCCGGAATTCCCACCAGATGTTGGATAAAAAACAGGTAGCCCGGCTTGCGTGGTTTCTTGAGCAAAGACATACCCGCTTCTCGGGGTGTTCTGTTCCGCTTCTTAGTGTTACACTTCATGCAGGCGCAGACCAGATTCTCCCATGTATCACCTCCCCCGCGATCCTTGGGAAGAATATGATCGACCGTGACAGACCCATCCTTTGTCCCGCAGTACTGGCACTGATGATTATCCCTCTTGATGATGTTTTTCCGGTTCAAGAGGATGCGTTTTCTGGGTACATGGATCAATCGGCTTAAGCGAACGATACTGGGCAGGGGGATGGATTGACTCACCGACCGCACGACTTCGTGGTTGCGCTCGATCATT
>CAZTKR010000027.1:0-22703 GCA_964614115.1 uncultured bacterium
GTATCAAGAGGTTTCATCGGCCACGGTTCTTCCTGCGTCTCGATCCGTCGTCTGCTGGACGGCTCCCGTCCTGTGTGGTGGCCGGATATATTGCCGTAACGGTTCTGGTGACTTGGTTTGCATCGATGTCAGGGACGACGTCGTTTATAATCTATGACGGTGTATGCCATCATGGGAAGAAATGAGGATGGATCGCACCTGTTCACACGAAGCGAGTTTAGAGACCTGAGTTGCACGGTACAAATACGGAAGGAACACAGCATGTCCACGTGTAAGAACAACCAAACCATACTATTTTGCAGTTGCACCCACGGCAACATCATTCCGCAAGAGGTCAAGCAGGATGTTTCAACCGTTTTGAGTAAGATGAAGAGGGATATTATCATCGTATCCGACCTCTGCGGTATGGCCGCACGTCGGGATCCTGAGCTGTCGAGGATCGCAAAAATGCCATGCCTGACCATCGTGGCCTGCTATCCCAGAGCCATAAAATGGCTCTTCCATGCCGGTGGGACGCCACTTACCGATGGACGCGTAAACATCCTGAACATGCGCACCCAGAGCGTGGAAGAGATCGAATCGATGCTCAAACCGGAAGACGATTTGTCCGGGGATCCTACTCTGTCGACCATAAAAACCCAGGACGACTGGATTCCGTGGTTTCCTGTCATCGACTACAGCAGATGCAAGAACTGCCGGCAGTGTGCGAGCTTCTGTATTTTCGGTGCTTATGATATCGCAGACGATGGCCATGTATACGTTAAAAATCCTCAAAATTGCAAGATTAACTGCCCTGCCTGTGCCCGTATCTGTCCGGAAGCCGCCATCATGTTTCCCAAATACGAAGAATCGCCCATCAACGGTGACTGTATTGTTGACGAGGAGGCCGTACGAGGAAAAATAAAAATCAACATGGACGAAATTCTGGGCGATGATGTCTACGCAGCGCTGGCCCAACGCCGCCAAAAAGCCAAACGGCTTTTATTGAGGAAACAGGCATCGGAACTAGCCTATAAGGAACGGGAACAATGCGAACGAGATCGTTGACGGGTGCGCACGAGTTATTCGTGGAGGAGGACGGATGAATAAACAATACGTAAAATATCTATATGCAATCGTTGTATTGCATGTCATCATGACTCGAGCTCTGTGTTTTGCCCAGGATAAGGCTGCAAAAATCGATGCCATCGTGAGTCGATACGCGGAATCGAAGGACATACACGGAACCGTTCTGGTGGCTGAAAAAGGAACCATCCTCTATTCCAAGGCATTCGGATTAGCCAACATGGAATGGAACATACCCAACCAGATTGATACAAAGTACCGCATCTATTCGATGTCCAAACAATTTACCGCTCTACTCGTCATGCAGCTTGTGGAGGCCGGCAAACTGGATGTAGCGAAACCGATTTCCGAATATCTGCCTTACTACCGAAAAGATGTGGGCGACAGGGTGACGGTTCACCACTTACTCACGCACACACACGGTATCGCCGAGCATTACGAACGGCTTCCGGCCTTCCTCGTCACCGAACCGACACAGGAACTCATCCAAAAATATTTCAGCAATGAACTTGATTTTGAGCCGGGAGAAAAGTTCAGATACAGCGGTCTGTTGGGTTACATCCTGCTGGGCGCGGTCATAGAGTCTGTAACCGGCGAACCCTATGAAAAGGTTTTGCAAGAAAAAATACTCGACCCAGCGGGGATGAAAAACACAACCTATCTGGATTACCGAAAACTCATCAAAAACCGTGCTGCGGATTATACGAAGACAGATCAAGGATTCGAGCATCGCATTCAGGCTTATCCCGTACATGCCGATGGTGCTTCGTGTATCGTTTCTACCGTGGGCGACCTGCTGTTATGGGATCAAGCGCTTTATTCGAATGCATTAATTACTGAACCGTATCGGAAAGAGCCGTTTACGCCTCACGTATCCCGCTACGCACCGTATTATTACGGATACGGCTGGTATATGGCCGATCTCGATATCGGCGGAAAGACCAAGAAAATTTTCTATCATACCGGAGGCGGAGCGTGCATTATTTTCCGATCTGTCACAGATGGCCAAACGGTTATCATGCTGAACAATCTGCGTTCGGATAAATTGTACGACATTGGCATCGAAATTTTAACGGAAATTCAGGACACACAGTGATTGCTGTTACTCCAAGAGATTCTGAGGAAGACGACCGAGAACGATTGAAATGACACGAAAACTGATAAAACGTTTCTGGACCGAAACCGATAAACGACTCCTATTCAAATTCGTATATAATTTTGGATGGAAAGGCGTGCAGGCCGTTCGCCGGTTTCAGAAGCGGGTAAAGAAGGGAGAATACTTCCCTGCCTTCCTCTTCCTGTCGGTGACGAATAACTGCAACCTCCGTTGCCAGGGATGCTGGGTGACACCCACAAAGCCTGTGCGAGAATTGGATGTCGAGACGCTGGACCGAATCATCACCGAATGCAAGGATAAAGGATCGTATTTTTTCGGAATCCTGGGTGGAGAACCCCTCCTCCACAGAGGCCTTTTCGAGTGCCTGGAAAACCATCCGGATTGTTATTTTCTGCTCTTCACCAACGGCACCCTCATCACCGACACCCTGGCCGGAGAGCTGAATCGCCTGGGGAATATTTCTCCCCTGATCAGCATCGAGGGAAACGAAACGGTAAGCGACCGGCGCCGGGGTGGACATCGGGTCTTCTCCCGTACCATGCAAGGCATCGAATACTGCCGTGAACACGGTCTGATCACGGGCGTCGCCACCAGCGTCTGTAAGTCCAACATCGGTGACTTGGTCACAGAGGATTTTATCAAGCATCTGATGGACATCGGGATTCATTATCTCTGGTATTACATATACCGGCCCGTAGGCCTCAACCCGTCTCCAGAGCTCGTTCTGTCCCAGGACGAGGTGATTCGTTTGAGGCGTTTCATCGTGGATATCCGCAATCGAGTCCCGCTCATGGTCGTGGATGCCTACTGGGATCACCAGGGACAGGCACTCTGCCCCGCGGCCACGGGCATCAGCCATCACATCGGCCCCGGCGGCGATGTCGAACCCTGCCCGCCCATTCAATTCGCCCGGGATTGCGTATTGAACGGGAAATCATTATCCGACATATTCAACCAGTCGGAATTCCTGGACAACTTCCGGCATCTGGCGAGCCGTACGACCCGGGGATGCATTCTGATGGAACGTCCTGATCTCTTAAAAGCGTTCGTTCAGGAAACCCAAGCCTGGGACAGCAGTGGCCGACGTACAGCCCTAAAGGAACTGTCATCTATGGATATCTATCCCAGTCATCATGTGAAAGGCGAAGAAATCCCCGAGGCTTCCTGGCCTTACCGTTTCGCCAAGAAGCACTGGTTCTTCGGATTTGGAGCCTATGGTTGATCATCCATGCAATCAACGAGTAGGCGTACCATGAAAAACAAGGATAAAGACATGACCACACGCGCGGGACTAGCGGATGCGAACTCCTATGCTTCTAAAATCCCTCAGGATCGATCCCTGCGGGAGTCCATCCGACATCACGTCCAGCATGCCGTTAGACAGGAAGACCTTATCCCTCCTCTCTCGCTGGAAGAGTTGAGTCATCACGCAGAGACCATCATCCAGCAGACCCGGATTCCCGCAAGTTATAAAGATTTCGTCACCGTACTCGTGGGCAATGCGGTCTGGAAAGACACCATGGCCACCGTGCCCTACGAGAAGCGGGTGCTCCTCCTGCCCCAGTGTCTCAGGGACAAGGCATCTTGTCCGGCCCAGTTGGACGCCTTTGGCTTGCTCTGTGAAGAATGCGGACGCTGCCCCACAGGCGACTTACAGGCATTGGCCGAAGACCTGGGCACCGTGGTGCTCGTGGCGGAGGGAACCACGGTGGTGACGAAACTGCTGGAATCCGGGCAAGTGGAGGCGGTGATCGGAGTCGGTTGTCTGTCCGCTCTGGAGCGGTCGTTTCCCTATTTAAACGCTGCCGCCATACCGGGCATGGCCATTCCTCTGTATAAAGACGGTTGCGATAAAACCGCCGTGGATGTCGACTGGATTCGAGAAGCCGTGCTTCTAAAATCCCACAGGTCGTGGGAGACCCGTTTGAATCTGGATCGGCTGCGTGATGACGTCATGACCTGGTTCCAGGAGAATGCCCTTTCATCCATCTTGATGCAGAACCGGACGGTGACGGAGCGTATCGCCCTGGAATGGATGGCAGCCGGAGGTAAGCGATGGCGACCTTTCCTGGCGACCAGTATCTACCAGGCAATCCAGGGCACAAATCAACCCATTCCGGAGACCATGAAGCGACTGGCCGTGGCCGTGGAATGCTTTCACAAAGCATCCCTGGTCCACGACGACATCGAGGACGACGACGCATACCGGTACGGGAAACCGACCCTCCACATCGAGCACGGCATGCCCGTGGCCCTGAATATCGGCGATCTCCTGGTGGGCGAAGGATACCGGCTCATCGCCGAGTGCGGAGCAGAACCCCATCGAATCGCATGCATGCTCTCGGCTGCCTCCCAGGGTCACCGGGATCTTTGCCTGGGCCAGGGCGAGGAACTGTACTGGAGAGCACGTCCCGATAGGCTGAGCACCGAAAAAGTATTGGATATCTTCCGAAGAAAAACATCGCCTGCCTTCGAAGTCGCGCTCTCCCTGGGCGCCCTATGCGCCGGTGCCAACGGTGAATTGTGCCAAATCCTGAAGTGTTATAGCGACTCTCTGGGCATCGCCTACCAGATTCGCGACGATATCGAAGATTTTACGGGCAATGGGATTGACAGCGATTTCAGAGTAATCAGGCCGTCACTGTTGCTGGCCCTGGCCGTGGAAAACGCCAACGGCAGAAAAGAGGTATTGAACAGGCTGATACATGGAGAACGCTTACAAGCCGACGGGGAGACAATCCGTAAAATAATTTCGGACATGGAACTGGAACAAAAGGCCTGGCAGATGTTTGAAGAATACAAGAACGAAGCCATTCGAGCCCTTCGTCCTCTGAAAAATTCAAGGCTGAGAAGCCTTCTGTTCCGGCTCGTCTATAAAATTCTCGAGGGCGTGTCGGAAAAGACCGAATTCCATCAACAGAGTGTCATACCCTCCCCCGTGCCCGAGAGGACTCGCGTGAGCGTTGAATAATCGGATGGTTCTGATAGATTATGGAAAGACACGTTGAGACGAAACATCGGTGGACGCAGGATAACAACGATATGACCATCGGCCAAAAAATGAGGATCGCTGCACGAGGGGCCCAAGCCTTTCTTACATCGGAGTCGAAGGCAGCCATCGTCGATTTTGTGGTCGGACAGATGAATCCCGACGGTGGATTCCGGGGCCGGACACGTGACAGCGATTTATACTATACCCTGTTTGGCCTGGAATGTTTGGAAGTCATGAACCATCCCCTGCCTTCTAATGAACTTTCCGGATACCTCAGGCTTTTCGGCGATGGAAGCGGATTGGATTTTATCCACCTGTGCTGTTGTGCGCGCTGCCTCGGCAAATTGCCCGAGGATTTGAAAAGAGATAAAAACGACCTCTCAATTCAAAAAAAACTCGACCCGTATCGGACGGAAATGGGAGGGTATCGTCTCCAGCACGAATCAAACCACGATTCGATTTATGCCTCGTTCCTGGCCGTACTGGCCCATGAAGACTTGGGCATAACCATCAAACATCCGAAGCATCTATTACATGCATTGGAGCCCTTGCGAACCGGCGACAATGGATACGCCGACCAACCCGGACTATCCAAAGGAACGACCACAGTCACCGCTGCTGCCACTGTTCTCCTGCATCATTATCATGAATACGAAAACGATGGCCTGACCAACTGGCTTCTTGACCATTACAGATCCCACGGAGGATTCGTGGCCACCACCGATACACCCATTCCCGATCTCCTGTCCACGGCAACGGCGTTGTTTGCCCTTCATTGCCTGGGCGTGTCTCTGGAATCCATACGGGAACAAACCTTCCTATTCATCGAATCCCTATGGCACGACAGCGGTGGATTTTGCGGACATATAGCCGATAACACACCGGACTGCGAATACACATTCTACGGACTGCTGAGTCTGGGCATATTGAGCGAGCCATTGATGTAAAGATGATATATGCGATTGGACATTTTAGAAAAAACCTTTCATCGCTTTAAAGAACGCCTGATGCAAGAAGCCGTTCCTCAGGGGTACTGGGAGGGCAGGCTCTCCAGCAGTCCCCTGGCCACCGCGGTCGCTGTGTTTGCCCTAGGCCGAGCTAATAAAGAGGTTTATCAATCCGAGATTGAGAAGGGCTTGAATTGGCTGGCCGAAAATATTAACTCTGACGGTGGATGGGGAGACAGTCCAGAGAGTAAGACCAACCTCAGCACCACGCTACTCTGCTGGTCCGCTTTTACTCAAGCAAAGGACTCTGACAGCCGGTATTTCGACACATTGAAAAAAGTCGAGGCCTGGCTAAAAGCAAGGATGGGCAGTCTCGCGCCGGAGGATATCGCATCGGCCGTTCTGGACTTTTATGGAGACGATAAAACATTCTCGGCTCCGATTCTCATGATGTGTGCCCTGGCCGGACGCCTCGGACCGGCACCCGGCTGCTGGCGATGGGTGCCCCAGCTTCCCATGGAACTGGCGATCCTTCCCCATCGTCTGTTCAAATGGCTCCGCCTTAACGTGGTCAGTTATGCCATCCCGGCGCTGATTGCCATCGGGCTGGCCAGGCATCGCCGTGCTCCCCAAAAGGGATCGATTATGACTCCCTTGCGTAACCTCGTTACCCATCGCTGTATGAATATCCTCGAAACCATCCAGCCGGAAAACGGTGGATACCTGGAAGCCATACCCCTCACAAGTTTCGTGGTTATGAGTTTAACGGCATCAGACTTCAGAGAGCATCCTGTGGTGAAACGAGGCATCCGGTTTCTGGAGCACTGCCGGCGTTCTGACGGCAGTTGGCCCATCGATACCAACCTGGCGACATGGGTCACCACCCTGTCGGTGAATGCGTTGTGCAACGGCCAGACAGATCCCTGTCTTCCTTACTGGCAGCGGGAATCCATTCGGGCATGGCTGCTGAATCAACAGCACATCCAGGAACACGTGTTCACCCATGCCGCTCCCGGCGGGTGGTCCTGGACCGACCGGCCCGGTGGTGTTCCCGACGCCGACGACACATCCGGCGTGCTGCTGGCCCTGCATCATCTGGGCCCCATCGATCATAAAACGAGACAGGCAGCTTCCCGAGGCATCCAGTGGCTCCTGGACCTCCAGAACCCGGATGGCGGCATACCCACATTTTGCAGGGGTTGGGGCAAACTACCCTTCGATCGAAGCTGTCCAGACATCACGGCCCACGCGCTGCGCACTTTCGCCGCATGGCGTGACGATCTTCCCCGCACGATGCAGTCGAAGATCGATGTGACAATTCATAAGGGCATCGCGTATCTTAAGGGCCACATGACGGAAGACGGCGCCTGGATTCCCCTCTGGTTCGGGAATCAGTCCGCAGCGCATCAAGAGAATCCGACGTACGGTACGGCTCAAGTGATTCTATCCTTGCTGGAACAAAAATTGCAGTTTCGGTCAGGAGTTGACGCGCTCCTGAAAAAGGGATGTGCCTGGCTCAGAGCCAATCAAAATCTCGACGGAGGCTGGGGCGGAACTCGAGGACTGCCTTCCACCATCGAAGAAACGGCCCTGGCTCTGGGGGCTTTATCATCTCAGGGACATGAGGAAGCGATTCGGCGAGGTATACAATGGCTCATACAGCATACGAATAAAGATGGCGATCTTCGAGCAGCACCCATCGGTCTTTATTTCGCCAGTCTCTGGTACGACGAGAAACTGTATCCGATCATCTTTACTGTTTCCGCACTGAGACGGATACTGGAATCGGTAGAACGGAAAAAGCACAAGCCATCCTTCCCCACAGTCGGAAACGAGAATCCAGAGGAATTGCCTCTTCATTCCATACCGCCATTCTCCATGGAAAAATAACCGTGGAACAAAGCAGAAAAAAAGGAATTTAAGTATGTGTCCGAACAAGAACATGAATGTCTGTACCGGCTCTTCCCAGCTCATCTTCTCCTGTTCGGGCGCCGCCGATACGGGCGAGATCAGTGATCGGGCTGCAAGAAAATTAACCCATCAAGGAAAAGGTCGCATGTTCTGCCTGGCGGGCATCGGAGGCCGTGTCGATCCCATCCTTAAACAGACAGCGTCGGCGGAAAATATACTGGTCATCGACGGCTGTCCGCTGGACTGTACACGCCGTACGCTGGAAGAAGCGGGATTCCGAGAATTCCATCACATACGGGTCACGGACTTGGGATTCGAGAAAGGGAAAACCGCCGTAAACGAGACGACCATAACCACGGTGGCGCAAAACGCGGAACCCTTTCTGACTTAGATTATTACGTATGAGCACAAAGAGCGAAAAGATCATCACACGATTCTCTGCCGGTGTGACATCCCTCATCGGACTACTCTGCCTGGGATGGTGGTTCTCCGCCGATCCCACCACCGATTTTGTCGTTCATGGTCCGGGTATGGACAATAAACCCGTGGAAGCCGGAGCCGGTTTTTCGGATGAAACCGTGACCATCGGAGAATACGGGGAGACGTACGACGGCATTCCGTTGAACTCCGAGGCATCGTGGCCGAATTTTCGCGGTATCGATTCCGACAATATCAGTAAGGAGCGGGTATCTTTAGCAGATGGTTGGAGCTCCGACGGTCCAGAAATCTTATGGTCTGTGGATTTGGGGGAAGGCCACGCCGCTCCTGCCGTGAAAAACGGACGCGTTTACCTGCTGGATTACGATGAAGAAAAAAATGCCGATGCCCTGCGCTGCTTCTCTCTGGCCGATGGCAAGGAAATCTGGCGGCGCTGGTACCAGGTCAAGGTGAAGCGGAATCACGGCATGTCACGGACGGTTCCAGCCGTGACGGACAAGTACGTCGTAACCATGGGGCCCCGATGCCACGTGATGTGCGCGGATGCGGAGACCGGCGACTTCTTGTGGGGGTTGGACCTGGAGAAGGATTACGGCACCACCGTCCCGTTCTGGTATACGGGCCAGTGCCCGATCATCGACGATGGAATCGCCGTCATCGCCCCGGCCGGGAATGTCTTGATGATGGGTGTCGATTGTGCCACGGGCGACATCGTCTGGGAGACGCCCAATCCCCACGGCTGGGAGATGTCCCACGTCTCTGTGATGCCGATGATGCTGAACGGCAAAAAAATGTTCGTCTATAGCGCCGTGGGTGGACTCGTGGGCGTTTCTGCGCATGCAGAAGATCGGGGTGCCGTGTTATGGGAAACAACGCTGTGGACGCATTCTGTTCTGGCTCCCTCACCCGTGATTCTGTCTGATGGCCGAATTTTCCTGACCGCCGGTTATGGTGTGGGCAGTATGATGCTGAAGGTGACGGAGACCGACGGCGTCTACACCGTGGAAAAACTCCAGGAGTACAAACCCGACGGAGGCATTGCCTCCGAGCAGCAGACGCCCCTGTACTGGCGCGGACATCTCTTCAGCATACAGCCAAAGGATGCCGGCTGGTTGCGCGAACAATTCGTATGTTATCATCCCGACGACTGTACCCGGCTCGTCTGGTCCAGCGGGGAGACGAATCGATTTGGTCTGGGCCCCTACCTCATCGCCGACGATAAAATGTTCATCCTGAACGATGACGGTGTCCTGATCTTGATCGAAGCATCCACCAGTGGATACCGACAACTGGCTCAGGCCAAAGTCCTGGACGGTTTCGATGCCTGGGGGCCTCTCGCCCTGGCAGGAGGAAGGCTGCTACTCAGGGATTCCAAACGTCTGGTCTGCATCGATGTTCGATGACGCGGAGCGCAAGGAGAAAAATCCGATGAAAAAGGACGCGAATTTAATACAATCTATGCTCACCGGACTGGCCGTAGCAGCCATCGTTCTGGTCGCCGTACATCTGGGCGGGAGCGTCTGTAAAAAATCCGGGCAGAAACCGAATCCGTACGAGTACAACCTGGATGACTTTCGCAAAGTCGACCCCAGATGGATGACTTACCGGGAAACCGGCCGTATCGATATCCCGTCCGAGACCCTTTATGCTCTTGCTGCGGATCAAGATGATCACATTATTGTCTCCGGTAATCATGCGCTTTTTATCTTCAATCTCCAAGGTCAGCCCGTTTCGCGTATCGACATAGGAGAGCCCGTGCGATGCATCGCCGCGTCGCCCGAAGGCCGATTCTACCTGGGCATGATTGATCATGTCGAGCTATTCGATGATGAAGGAAAAAGAGTAGGCGCCTGGGACAAGCTCGACGAGAGCGCCCTGCTCACATCGATAGCCGTAGGAGAAAACGATGTCTTCGTGGCCGATGCCGGCAATAAAGTCGTCCTCAGGTACGATCTTTCAGGAAATGTTGTTGGACGTCTGGGGGACAGCATAAGCGCCGACGATGGTAAAGGACTCGTCATTCCCAGCCCTTATTTCGATGTGGCCATCGGGTATGAGGGCCATCTCTGGATGGTGAATCCGGGCCGGCACCGTATAGAGAACTATACCCGAGACGGCCGTTTCCGGTCGTCATGGGGAAAAGCATCCTGGGGTATCCGGGGCTTCTGCGGATGCTGCAATCCGACCCATATCGTCATCTTGCCCGACGGGCGATTTGTCACCAGCGAGAAAGGGCTGCCTCGGGTGAAAGTATACGATCAAACCGGAAATCTGGAAGCCGTGATTGCCGGGCCCGAACAATTCGAGGAAGGCACCGTCGGACTGGACCTGGCCGTCGATTCATCGGGACGAATCCTGGTCCTGGATCCCAAGAAACGAGCAGTCCGGATATTTCAACAGAAATCTTTAACAAAACCCTGATGGATGGAATGCGAACCATGATGAACACACCACGACTCAACCGCCGTGAATTTCTCCGTAGCCTCGGCCGAAAAACGGCATTCGGTACACTACTCCTCATTGGTGGTAAATTGATATCCCGCAGACCGAAGACGGCTCAGGATTCTCAATTGTGTATTAACAGGGGTATTTGCGACGGATGCCGACGTTTCTCCGAGTGCACACTGCCGCAGGCAACGTCCGCAAAAGCCTCGATGAAAACAAACAACGAGTAGAAGCCAACGATGAAAAATGACAATCACGATGAGAACAGAATCAAACGACGGGATTTCCTGCGGGACGGATTCCGAACGATATCCGCCCTCGGCCTGGGTGGCGTGGCAGGTCTACTCGTAAGCAAATCCCGATCCAAAAATACGGTCTGGCAGATCGATCCCCATGTCTGCGTCCAATGCGAACGATGCGCCACCTACTGCGTACTCAACCCGTCGGCCGTGAAATGTGTCCACGCCTACGATGTCTGTGGCTACTGTGAATTGTGCGGTGGTTACCACCAGCCCGACGCCCAGGAGCTGGATACGGCCGCAGAAAATCAACTGTGCCCGACGGGTGCCATCAAGCGAACCTATATCGAAGACCCGTTTTACGAATACACCATCGATGAGGAGACGTGCATAGGCTGCGCCAAATGTGTCAAGGGATGCAACGCCTTCGGCAACGGTTCCCTGTACCTGCAAGTACGTCACGACCGATGCCTCAACTGCAACGAATGCGCCATCGCCAAGGTCTGTCCTTCCGGAGCCTTCCGCCGCGTTCCTGCCGACTCGCCGTATATCCTGAAGGGGAAACAAGGGCCGTCATGAAGACTACGAGAAGCACATTATCCAAAAGAGTCGGGATATCTCATATACCAAAAGGCGACAGGAGAAAGCCGTCGTCTCCTGGGAGAGGGCCCATCAGCAGAAAGCCTTTGATAAAAATTCGACGGGTTTTCCGTAGAACGGTTCTGGTTTATGTCATTCTCATATCTAGTTTCGCCGCGACGATGACTTCCGTTGCCCAGGACAGATTCCCCAAGCCCGAATTCGAAACCGACTACCAGCAGCCCCTGACCACCACACCCGAGCCCCGCTCTCAGGCATGGGAATACGTGGATGTACTCCTGCTGGTGACCGCCTTGAGCCTGGCTAGTTATTTCGCACTCAAAACACGATCCAGAAGATCGATTTTCATACTCATGATTTTCAGCCTTGCCTATTTTGGATTCATCCGGAGAGGCTGCGTCTGTTCCGTGGGAGCTACCCAGAACATGGTGCTTGCGCTGGCGGATCCGTCATACCTGCTTCCCGCAGCGGTCGTCGCTTTTTTCATCCTTCCTCTGATCTTCACGCTCTTTTTCGGACGCACCTTCTGCGCCGCCGTCTGTCCGTTGGGTGCCGTACAGGATATCATATCCTACAGACAAACCAAGCTGCCCGCCTGGCTTTCCCATGTTCTGGACCTTCTTCCCTATCTCTATTTGGGACTGGCCGTGTTGTTCGCCGCCACAGGATCGGCTTTCATCATCTGCCAGTACGATCCCTTCGTATCTATCTTCCGTCTGAGTGGAAATTTCACCTTGATCCTCATCAGTGGTGTGTTCTTGGTGATGAGCATTTTTGTAGCCAGGCCCTACTGCCGGTTCCTCTGTCCCTACGGCGTTCTGCTAGGATGGATGTCCCGCCTGGCTCGACGACACGTGACCATCACACCCGATGACTGTGTGCAATGCCGTTTATGTGAAGACGTCTGCCCCGTGGATGCCATCCTGAAACCCACGCCCGAAAAAGCACCGGAAACGCGTGCTAAAGGCACGAAAAGGCTGGCCATCATGCTGATCCTGCTGCCGGCCATGATCATCGCTGGCGGATGGGCGGTTTCGAGACTGGACGGAATCCTGTCGAGAGTCCATCCGAGAGTTCGGCTGGCGGAGCAAATCCTGAAGGAAGATGCCGGCATCGTCAGGGAAACCACCGTGGAGAGCCGGACATACCGCTCACAGGGTAAAACGGTCGAAGACCTGGTCCAGGAAGCCATGATCATTAAAAAGGATTATCAGAAAGGCGGTTGGTACCTGGGTGGATTTCTCGGCCTCGTTTTCTTCGGCAAACTGTATGGACTCTCCGTACGCCGCAAACGGACCGATTACGTACCAGATCGGTCGTCGTGTCTCAGTTGCGGCCGCTGTTTCCTGTACTGTCCCAAAGAACGTGTTCGACTTAAAAACAAAACGGAAGAACAATGACTCTGAAAACATTGGAAAAGATATTCTCGAAACAGAACATCTATCACGCACTCCGTGGCGTGGCCTATGCGGCCGCCGGATTCGGGTTGATCCTCTGCATCCTACTCATCGCCAATTATATCCAGACAAAGGTGGTCGATCCCCTCAACAACCCATCGCTAACAGCGCTGATGGAAATGCTGGAGGAGGATCCTCAGAATGCAGCCTTGAAAGATCAGATACGCTCGCTGGACTTACTGGCGAGAAAGGCCTACTTCACCAGCCAGTGGCAGCTTCGCACGGGCGGATTGCTCCTGCTGGGCAGTTTTGCCGTCCTGTTCATCTCGCTGAGGCTCATGGGCTCCGTGAAGCAACGCATGCCCGCACCCGAAGGGTGCCCCGACGCGGACGATTCCTGGCTCACGGCCATCAAAGCCAGGAAGTGGATCGTGGCAGGCGGCGTCTGTCTCCTGGCCACAACCCTCGTGACCGCCATTATCTCTCACAATGAAATTTCCCAGATCACTTTTAAACATATTTCGGATATGGATTCCACCGAAGCCTTAAACGATAACTGGCCCAACTTCCGGGGCCCCAACGGCATCGGTGTGGCCTCCGCGGAACATCCTCCCACGGATTGGGATGGACTCAGCGGCCATGGCATACATTGGAAAGTGGAAGTACCCAAACCCGGCTTCAGCTCTCCGGTGATATGGGGAGACCGCATTTTCCTCACGGGCGGGGACAATAACGGCCGGGAAGTCTACTGCTTGGACGCAGAAAACGGAGCCATCCGGTGGCAACAACCGGTGACGGACGTCCCGGGCAGTCCAGAGAATCCACCAAGGATACATACGGATACGGGGTATGCACCTTCCACGGTTGCCACCAACGGCCGTTCTGTCTGTGCCATATTTCCCACGGGTGATCTCATCAGTTTCGATGTAGACGGCAACCGGGCCTGGGCCCAGAATCTGGGTGTGCCCGACAACCATTACGGTCATGCCTCTTCACTATTGATTTTCGAGAATCTCCTCATCGTCCAGTACGATCAGAACAGACGATCCCGCCTCCTGGCGCTGGACGTATCCACGGGTGAAACCGTGTGGAGAGCGGAACGGTCGGTCATCTCCTGGTCGTCCCCTATCTGCGTCAACACCGGTAATCGGATGGAGCTCATCCTGACCAACAGTGTTTCCGTGGTGGCCTACGATCCCAGAACTGGTGTCAAGCTGTGGAGCCTGGACTGCATGGGCGGGGAAATGGGTCCTTCTGCGGCCTATGCCGACGGATGGGTATACGCGGCCAATGATTACGCCGTGGTGGCCGGTATTCAGCTCACATCCGGCGGAGCCGAACTGGTCTGGGAGTACGACGAAGACATGCCCGACACGTCGAGCCCTTTGGCCACGGATGAATACCTTTTTATGGCTACCAGCTACGGATACATCGTCTGTCTGAATGCCAAGACCGGAGAAACGTACTGGTACCAGGAATTCGACGACGGCTTCTATGCCTCCCCCATCCTGGCAGGCGGCCGCGTCTATGCCATGGACTTGCAGGGCGTGATGCATATCTTTCAAGCGGATAAGACATATAAATCCGTCGGTGAACCCGCCTTGGGAGAGCCTTCCTCGTGCACGCCCGCATTCGTCGGAGATCGAATGTATGTCCGTGGAGAAAAATACCTGTACTGTATAATGGGTGAGTGACTGGACAGCCCAGCCGTCAAACTTGAATCTTTTGAATGGAGCCAATGCGATGCTAAAAACCTACACACTCAACGGTGAATCCATCGATTCCCTTGACTTGAAAATACTGCTCATTACGAAGGGGATAGACATCTCTTCCAGTATCTACGAACATTTCGGGCAGACGAAACGTTTATCACCCCACATGGATCCCCAGGCATGTAACTGCCTTGTCTTGCCCGACGACACCATCGTCCACATGATTCACGTGGGATCCCAATCTCCCTTCAGCATGGACATCGATAAGAAGGACAACGCCTATCTGGCCTATCAGGGCGATTTCATCACCCATGTCGATTTTCCCCAGAAAACTGATTTTTACCGACAAACGACATCCAGCGGCATGCCGTTCAAGGGCACGGCCGTATTGCAGGGGCATGATGTGCTATCCTTTCCGTATCTCTGGCCCTGCGAGTACGCCAAAGTAGGCCATGCTTGCAAATTCTGCTTTCCCGGAAGTTTCACAGAGCAGGCCGCTCGAGAAGGAAAGCCCGACTTTCCCTCGCCCACACCTCAAGACGTCGCAGAGATCGTGGATTATGCAGTAAACGTCGAAAAAGTGGCATCCTACGTCCAGCTGACAGGCGGCTCTTCCATGGATCCGCGCGCCGAAACGCATCTCGTCGTGGATATGCTGAATGCCATCGACAATACGGCCGGCCTCCACAACGTGACCGGTGAGATGCTGATTTACACATCGCCTCCGGCCGACCCGCACGTCATCGATGCCATCCTCCAGGCCGGTGCCGACCGTATCGCCTGCGACATCGAAGTCTGGGATGAAACCCTGTTTCAACAGATCTGCCCGGGCAAATCCCGTTTTACGGGACGGGATCGCCAGATCAACACTTTGACATACATCGCAGAAAAATACGGCCCCAACCGGGCGTGCAGCGCCTTCGTCGTGGGTGTCGAACCGGCCGAAAGCTTTCTGGAAGGCGCCGAATGCCTGGCCCGTCGCGGAGTCGTCCCGCTTGCCTCGGTCTGGATACCTCACGGAAGGCCCGTCTTGAACATCGCCGAAGCACCTGGATTGGACTTTTACCGCACAGTCAAGAACGGACTCGCCGAAATTTACACTAAGTACGGGTGCGAACCTCCGGGAAATGCCGGATTCAACGTCTGCTTGTGCAGGGACACCTGGAATCATCGAACGGAAATACACACGAAAGCGACCTGTTGCGAGGCATGAAGTGACTATAACGAAGAAATCTCTATGCACGATCCCGATTATTATAGCCCTATTGATCCCGATACGCGTTTCTGTTTGGGCCCAGCAGAAAATAGTTACGGCCAAAAAGGTGAATCCGAAGCCACCCATCATCGACGGGCATGGAGAAGACCCCGTATGGATGAAAACCGAGTGGGAAGCCGGTTTTATTCAAAACGCACCCAACGAGGGTGAAAAGCCTTCTCAGGAGTCGGCTTTCAAGGTACTGTACGATGATGAAAACCTGTACGTACTCATCCGAGCGTTCGATACAGAGCCCGAAAAAATCGATCGGCGTATCGCCCGAAGGGACGATCCCGGGAGCGATTTCGTGGATGTCTGGATCGACAGCTACCACGATCACCGCACGGCATTCCTCTTCCTGGTCACGGCAGGGGGCGTGAAGACCGACTGTATTTCGTACGAAGACGGCGGCTACTTCGACATGAACTGGGATCCGGTCTGGTATGCAATAACATCCATCGACGAAAAGGGCTGGATGGCGGAGATGAAAATCCCCTTCAGTCAACTGCGGTTCGGCAATCATCAGAATCAGGTCTGGGGCTTGAACGTGGAACGGGGTATTCATCGGCTCAACGAGTGGTCTCGATGGAAATTGATCCCCACAGAAACCAAAGGATTCGCTAGCCTATTCGGTGAATTGCACGGCATCACCGGAATTCCCTCGTCCAGACGAATCGAGTTCCTGCCGTATTTCCTGGGCAGTTATGACCATTTAAAGAAGGAAGTAGGTAATCCGTTCGAGCCGGGTCAGCAAAAAAGTCTCCTGGGCGGTCTTGACGGCAAGATCGGCATCACCAGCGACCTGACCCTGGACTTTACGATAAACCCTGATTTTGGCCAGGTCGAAGCCGACCCGTCGGTCATCAACCTGACCACGTTCGAGACATTCTTCGAAGAAAAAAGGCCTTTTTTCATTGAGGGGAGGAATATCTTCAATTTTAATATCACGAACCTTGGTAATTTTTCACGAGATAACCTGTTCTACTCCCGGAGAATCGGAAGACTCCCCCAGCATGATCCGGAGATTGAAGACGAAGCATTCGCAGATGTACCCGACAAGACATCCATCATAGGCGCGGCCAAGCTGACGGGAAAGACGAAAGACGGCTTATCCGTCGGCATACTGGAGAGTATCACCCAGCACGAAAAAGCCGAAATCGATCTTCTTGGACAGCGCCGGCTCGAATCCGTCGAGCCGATGACGAATTACTGCATCGGTCGGATTCAGAAGGACTTTCAGGAAGGCAAAACTATCCTGGGTGGCATGGTGACGGCTGTGAATCGACAGATCAACACGCCGGAGCTCGACTTTATCCCACGCTCGGCCTATACCGGTGGGTTGGATTTTCTGCAGTACTTCAAGAACAAAGAGTACAACCTCACGGCTAAGACGATCTTCAGTCACATCCGGGGCAGCCAGGAAGCCATGATAGAGGTCCAGGAATCGCCCGTGCGGTATTTTCAGAGACCCGATGCCGATTATGTGGCCGTGGATTCCGGCCGCACCTCCGTCTCTGGACACGGCGGTACCCTGGAATTCGGCAAATGCGGCGGCGGTCACATTCGATATCTGGCCAACCTGTCCTGGCGGTCACCCGGCCTGGAGTTGAACGATCTGGGCTACCTTCGCTCGGCCGACGTTCTCAAGGCATGGCTTCAGGCCGGATACGTCACGTGGAAACCATTCAGTATTTTCAGGAATTTCAGTGCCCATATCAATCTCTGGAAGAACTGGGACTTCGGAGGTCACGTCATCAATCAGGGCGCCCACACGGATTTCAATCTGGGATTTAAAAACAACTGGCACCTGTTTCTTCACCTCCGGGGGGAAACCCAAAGCCTCTCGCCGTACGAGCTCCAGGGAGGTCCATCCATCATCCTGCCTGGAATGTGGACGTTGATCTCACGGCTTGAGACGGACCAGAGTAAAAAAATCCAGTTCAATACGATGGTCCTGTATACGAATGGAGAGGATCGCTATTTTGAAGATTTCTGGTTCATGTTCGGCACGAGATACCGTCCTTACAACGCCCTGGAAATTTCCATCAATCCATTCATCGAAATCTACAAGAACAACCTGAAATACGTAACATCGGAGGATGTGGACCTGGATAAACGATACATCTGTGCGGCTTTGGATCAAAAAACCGTGAGCCTCACCTTCCGTCTGAACGTCTGCCTGACACCCGAGCTGTCGATCCAGTACTACGGCCAACCCTTTCTCTCGTCCGGGAGATACACGAACTTTAAAAAAGTGACTGATCCGCGGGCCCATCGATTCCAAGGCCGGTATTCTTTGTACGAGATGGATCAAATGGAGTACAACGACGAGGATGAAGAGATCGGCATCGACGAGAACCGAGACGGCACAAGCGATTATACAATTGATAATCCGGATTTCACCTTCATGCGGTTCAACTCCAACCTGGTCATCCGGTGGGAATATTCGCCCGGATCGACGGTCTACGCCGTCTGGTCCCAGAGACGGACAGAAGATACGTCTCATGGGGAATTCTCATTCAGAAACGGCATGCACGACTTGTTCCATCTGCATCCCCATGATGTTTTTCTGATTAAATTCAACCACTGGTTCTCGTTATGATGCCGAATCATGTGGAGAGATATACTCAATGAAGAACGACATCTACATATTCGATCGATTGCCGATCGGTTTCATTATATCTCATGTACGTTCAAAACTCAATGTCTATTCCTGTCATCCCATGGGTTTTTTTATCATCATGTGTTGCCTGACGTTGTCATTTTTAGTATTTTGATTCTTAGAGGAATTCGAGATTTCGAACACATATGAAAAAAAACGATCTGAAAAATCATAATGCAGAAGATGCCGTCGATTTAAGCCGGATTGACAGCCTCGTAGCGGAGATCGGTAAAGCGACCAGCGATGTGATTCCCATCCTGCAGGCCATTCAGGAAACATACAACTACCTGCCCGCCGAGGCCCTCCAGCGCGTCTGTGAAATCAGCGACATCACGCCGGCTTCTATCACCGGCATCGCGACCTTCTACTCCCAATTCCGGTTGCGGCCCGCAGGACGTTACGCCATCAAGGTATGTATCGGTACGGCCTGCCACGTGATGGGAGGCGAATCCATCTACGAGGCATTTAAGCAACATCTGTCCATCCCGGAAGACGACGACACGGACGCAGATCGTCTGTTCACGGTGGAGAAAGTCGCGTGCCTGGGATGCTGTATGCTGGCACCGGCCGTGCTCATCGACGATATCACGTATGGATTTCTACGCCCGGACACCGTACCTCAGGTTTTACGCGATTTCTTATCCGCACAAACCAGCGGTGGTGAGAAACGGTTTGCGTCGCATAAAAACGACAAACTGCTGAGGGGTGAAGTCCGCATGTGCCTCTGCTCTTCCTGCATCGCATCGGGAGCCAGGGCCGTATACGATACACTCGGCAGCGAGATACAGAATCTGGAGCTGCCAGTAAAACTCAAGACAGTCGGCTGTACCGGCATGGCCTACCAGACACCCCTGGTTACCATCGCCATGCAGGACGGCAGGGAATTCCAGTACGGCAGAGTGAAACCCGAGGATATACGAACCATCCTCCTTAACCATTTTCAGCCCGCATCCCCGGGCAGACGGAGCATGGCCGCCGTGTCGCATCTGCTGGAGAAATTATACACCGATGAATCATGGGAACCCGTGACTCGATACGCCATCGATACGCGCAACGGCCCGGACGCGTGTTATACGGAGAGTCAATGCCATCTGGTAACCGAACATAACGGGACTCTCGACCCTCTCGACCTGAACGAATACATCAAACAAGACGGCTTTCAGGCGTTGAAGAAATGCCTGAATCAACTGTCCCCCGATGAAATCATCGCAGACATCGCAACCAGCGGTCTCCGTGGCCGGGGTGGGGCTGGCTTCCCCACCGGCGAGAAGTGGAAGTCGGTTCGGTCCACGGCAGGAGATGGAAAATTCATCGTCTGCAACGGAGACGAGGGCGATCCCGGTGCGTTCATGGACCGGATGATTCTGGAATCGTTTCCCTTTCGTGTCATCGAGGGCATGGTCATCGCTTCTCTTGCCTTGAGTGTGCACGAGGGATTTATATACGTTCGGGCTGAGTATCCCCTGGCCAACCATCGCATCCGGAAAGCGTTGAAAATCTGTGAAGAGCAGAATCTACTGGGCGAACGCATCCTGGGCTCCGATCATAATTTCCGCATCAAAGTGGTAGCCGGGGCCGGTGCCTTCGTCTGTGGTGAGGAGACGGCACTGATGGCCGCCATCCAGGGCGAACGGGGCATGCCTCGCCTCCGCCCACCCTACCCTGCCGAGAAAGGACTCTGGGGAAAACCCACACTGGTCAACAACGTAGAAACCTACGCACTGGTGCCGTGGATCATCCGCAACGGTTCGGAAAATTTCGCACGACTGGGGACGGCTGAGAGTAAGGGAACCAAAACCTTCGCCCTGGCCGGGAAGATCCGACGCAGCGGCCTCATCGAGGTTCCCATGGGAACGACTCTCCGGCAAATCGTGGAGGACATTGGGGGCGGCATTCCCGACAATAAGAAATTGAAAGCCATACAGGTGGGCGGCCCATCGGGCGGATGTGTTCCCGACCATCTGGCCGACACACCCGTGGATTACGAAGACCTCACATCGGCCGGCGCCATGATGGGCTCCGGTGGGATGGTCGTCCTTGACGAAACCGATTGCATGGTCGATATCGCCCGCTATTTCATGGCCTTTACCCAGGTCGAATCCTGCGGTAAGTGCACGTTCTGCCGTATCGGCACCAAGCGCATGCTGGAAATCCTCGATCGTCTGTGTACGGGACAGGGCAAAGAAGGCGACATCGAAGCTCTGGAGCACCTGGCCAAGTGGATACAGGAGACGAGTCTCTGTGGCCTGGGCAAAACCGCCCCGAATCCGGTATTGACAACTCTCCGCTATTTTCGGGAGGAATACGAGGCACACATCCAGGGACGTTGCCCTGCTGGCAAATGCAAAGAGATGATCTCGTATACCATAACCGATGATTGCATCGGCTGTACCCGATGCTCCCAGCGTTGCGCTGCCGGTGCCATCGAAATGCGTCCGTATGAAAAACATGAAATCGACGCAGAGAAATGCACACGTTGCGGCACGTGCATGCAGGCCTGTCCGGTGAATGCAGTTGAGGTAAAATGACGAATACATACATTTCCTCTATTCACAAGGGATTCGAGTAACGAAGATACATGAATAAGATACGACTGAAAATCGACGATAAAGACATCGAAGTCAACGCGGGAACCACACTCCTGGAAGCTGCCCGGCAGCTGGGTGTTTTCATACCCACGATGTGTTTCCAGGAGGGTCTCCCCCATTTCACATCCTGCATGCTCTGCGTTGTCAGAGAAAAAAACAGCGGCCGATCGCTTCCAGCCTGTTCAACGCTTGCAGAGGAGGGCATGGACATCAATACCGACGGTCAGCAGGTGGAGGATGCGCGAAGAACGGCCCTGGAACTCCTTCTCAGCGATCACGTGGGCGACTGCCAGGGACCGTGCCAGCGTGCCTGTCCTGCTCACATGAACATTCCGTTGATGCTGAGACAGATCGAGTATGGAAACATCCGTGATGCGCTGATGACTGTAAAACAGACCATCGCCCTTCCTGCTGTACTGGGCCGTATCTGCCCGGCTCCCTGCGAAAAGGCATGTCGGCGCGGTCAGGTGGATCAGCCCATCGCCATCTGTCTCCTGAAACGGGTCGTGGCCGATGCCCATCTAACCGATGATCCTCCGTCTATTCCTGAATGCAAACCACGGACTGGAAAGCATGTGGTCGTGGTCGGTAGCGGCCCCACGGGACTGTCTGCGGCGTATTACCTATTGCTGGAGGGTCACGACTGTACGGTCATGGATGAGCGAGACAAGCCCGGAGGCTTGCTTCGTTACGGTGTGCCGGAAATCCGGCTGCCCCGGTCTGTCCTGGACTCTGAAATCGATATTATCCGACATTTGGGCGCGGATTTCAGGATGAAAATCCGTATCGGTAAGGATATCGCTATAGATTCATTGAGGAAGGATTTCGACGCCGTCATCCTGGCCATGGGAGAAATACAGCGCGAGACGTGCGACGATTTCGGACTGGAGTCCACCGATGCGGGCATCCGCGTGAATACCCGCACGTATGAGACCAGCCTGGAGGGGGTGTTCGCCGGCGGCAACGCCATCCGTGCAGGCAGGATGGCCGTTCGATCCGTGGCCCACGGCAGGAGCATGGCATTTTCCGTGAGCCGGTTCTTGAACAATGAAACCCGATTGGATACGGATGATCGCTTTCATTCGCGGGTGAACAAGTTAAGACCGGAGGAGATCGAGTCATTCGTCCATCTGGCCAAACAGCAAAAAGATCAAACATTCCTGAACAAGCATTCCATGAACGTGGCTCCCTCCGAGGCTGTGACACCGGAACAGGCTGCCTCGGAAGCGGCCCGGTGTTTGCATTGCGAATGCCGAAAACCGGATACATGTAAATTAAGGCAATGATAGCGTACATTACTGGTGACCTTTTATTAAGAGTATGAGGCATTGAAAA
>CAZTKR010000028.1:0-22384 GCA_964614115.1 uncultured bacterium
ATTTTATTACGGAGCTGATCCTCTCAGTGTAGGACGGGCTCTGGAAATAGCCCAAGGGAGGACGAAGGGCATAATCGGCGATGAGGTCCGAAAACGAATTGAAACGTGCAGGAAGGTCGTTGACCGCATCGTGACGGAAAAAAAAACCGTCTATGGAATCAACACCGGATTCGGCCCGCTGTGCACAACCATCATATCGGAGGAAGACACCCGGACACTTCAGCAGAACATCCTCAAGAGCCACAGCGTCGGCGTTGGGGAGCCTGTTCCCGATGAGATCGCCCGACTTATGCTCGTCCTCAAAGTACACGCCCTCTCCTGGGGTTATTCCGGTGTTCGGCTTGCAACACTGGAAAGAATCATCTGGTTCATCGAAAACCGAATAACACCCGTGATCCCTTCGCAGGGTTCCGTGGGTGCCTCAGGAGACCTTGCGCCCCTCGCCCACCTTTTCCTGCCCCTTATCGGACAAGGCCATGTGAGAGCCAAGGAGAAAATAAGCAAAACGGATCGCATACTCGAAAAAGAAGGATTACAATCCCTGGATCTCGGTCCAAAAGAAGGACTGGCCCTGATCAACGGTACCCAATTCATGCAGGCCTACGGTGCTTCTGCTCTAGAACGTATGCACAACTGCCTGGACACCGCCGACATTCTGGGAGCGATGACCCTGGAGGCACTCTTGGGTTCTGTGAAGCCTTTTCACCCTGAACTGCATAAACTTCGTCCCTATCCGGGGTGTCGTCACGTCGCCCACAGGTTAACGCATTTACTCCAGGGATCGGAAATAGTCCAGTCACATTCCCAGTGTAGCCGGGTGCAAGATCCGTACTCCCTTCGCTGCATGCCCCAGGTCCATGGCGCATCACGCAATGCATGGCTCCATCTAAAACGGACACTCGAAATCGAGATGAATGCTGTCACGGACAATCCCGTTATCTTGGATGAAGAGAATGCCATGAGCGGAGGTCATTTTCACGGACAACCCCTCGCTCTTCCATTAGACTATGCGACACTGGCCGCATCGGAGCTCGGTAACATCTCCGACCGGAGGACGTACCTCCTCTTGGAGGGGGGCTCTGAGGGACTGCCCAAGCTGTTGATGAAAAACATCGGAATCAACTCCGGCTTTATGATACCCCAGTATACTTCGGCCGCACTCGTCAGCGAAAACAAGAGTCTGTGCTTTCCGGCCAGTGCGGACAGCATTCCCACCTCTCTGGGCCAGGAAGACCATGTCAGTATGGGGGCCGTCAGCGCTCGAAAGCTGAACCGGGTACTCGATAACCTGGAAAATATTCTCGCCGTTGAACTCCTCTGCGCGGCACAAGCCTACGATTATCGGCGTCCGCTGAAATCGAGTCCGGTACTGGAGGCTTGTCACCATCGGATCCGAGGAAAGATAGACCACGCAGAAGAAGACAGGGTCTTTGGCGATGATTTGCGAGTCGCTTGGCAGATGATACAGAGCGGCGAGATCGCTCGAGTAGTTAACCAGACCGCGAAGAAAATAAACATCGATTTAAACGGAGAGTACGATGAATTATTCGGCATTTATTAAAACCTACGCAAACCATCCGATGTACCGGGCTCCGACCGGTTCGAAACTCCACGCCAAGTCATGGCAAACGGAAGCCCCGTTACGGATGTTCCTAAACAACCTGAACGCCGAAGTGGCCGAGGATCCCGAAAACCTGATCGTATACGGCGGGACGGGTCAGGCGGCTCGCAACGTCGAGGCGGCACAAAAATTGGTCGAATGCCTCCTGGCACTGAAGGAAGACGAAAGCCTCCTGGTACAGTCGGGTAAACCTGTGGGCATCATCCGATCGCATCCGGAAGCACCGCGTGTCCTTATCGCCAACAGCAATCTGGTGCCCCACTGGGCCACGTGGGATCATTTTAACAAACTCAAGGAGAACGGCCTGATGATGTTCGGCCAGATGACGGCCGGCAGTTGGATTTATATCGGGACTCAGGGTATCCTCCAGGGCACCTACGAGACATTTGCCTCCTGTGGTGTCAAGTACTTCGACGGCAGCCTCCGCCGCAAGCTGCTGGTCAGCGGCGGCCTCGGTGGCATGGGCGGCGCCCAGCCTCTGGCAGCTACCATGAACGGTGCCGTATTTCTCGGAGCCGATGTGGACCCGGAACGCGTTCGAAAGCGGATCAATACCAAGTATCTCGATAAGATGACAGAGTCCTACGAAGAAGCCAGAACCTGGATTCTAGAGGCAAAGGAGAAAGGACTGTCCTTGTCCGTGGGACTGGTGGCCAACATCGGTGACCTTCTTGAGAATCTCATCAAAGACAACATCACGCCCGACATCCTGACGGATCAAACGTCGGCTCACGATCCGATCAACGGATACGTGCCTGCCGGTCTGTCCTTAAGGGACGCCCTCGAGCTTCGTAAGAAAGATCCTCAAGAATACAAGAAACGCGCGTTGAAGAGCATGGCCCGCCATGTTGGCTTTATGCTGGAGCTCCAGAGGCGGGGAAGCCGCGTCTTCGATTACGGAAACAACCTCCGTGAATTTGCCTATCAGGGAGGTGAGAAGAACGCCTTCGATTATCCCGGATTCGTCGTCGAATACATCCGGCCCCTATTCTTTGAGGGGAAAGGGCCATTTCGTTGGGCCGCCCTCAGCGGTGATCCGGATGATATCTTCGAGACGGATCGTGTGCTCATGGAGGCTTTTCCCAAGGACAAACATTTAACGAACTGGCTCCAGCAGGCGCAAAAAAAGGTCGCATTCCAGGGACTGCCCTGCCGGATTTGCTGGCTGGGTCTGGGTGAAAGGGAAAAGGCCGGCCTCCTGTTCAACGATCTCGTCAAATCGGGCCGCGTGAAGGCGCCCCTCGTCATCGGCCGCGATCATCTCGACGGCGGTTCCGTGGCTTCTCCGTACCGGGAGACCGAAGGCATGAAGGACGGCACCGATGCCGTTTCCGACTGGCCACTGCTGAACCTGATGGCCAATACGTGCGGAGGAGCCACCTGGGTCTCCTTCCACCACGGCGGCGGCGTGGGTATCGGCTACTCCCAGCATGCCGGCATGGTAATACTGGTAGACGGCACGGAGAGGGCCGAAAGATGCATCCGGCGCGTGCTTTACAACGATCCTGCAACGGGCGTCATACGTCATGCAGACGCCGGCTACGAGATTGCCCTACAGATAGCGAAGAAACATGGGCTGAACCTTTAATTCTATAATAATATTGAGGGAAATTGAAAATGGCTATCGTTCTAGACGGTTCCGGTTTAACCATAGACAAAGTCGTTCACGTAGCTCGGAATAATGAACGTGTAGAGCTTCATCCCGATGCCGTGGAACGCATCAAGAAATGCCGTGCTATGCTGGAAGAGAAAATCCAAGCCCGGGAGATCATGTACGGCGTGAATACGGGCATCGGCGAATTCTCCGAAGTCGTCCTGACCGACGAGCAGGTCGGGGAATTCCAAAAATACCTGATCTATAACCACGCAGCCGGTATCGGCGATCCGGCTCCCATCGAGCACGTCCGGGGGGCCATGCTGGGACGCATCAACGTCCATGCCCATGGGAATTCCGGCATCCGTCCGGAAACCACGCAGACCTTGGTAGACATGCTGAACAAGGGCGTAACGCCCCATGTCTGCCAGAAGGGCTCAGTGGGGGCTTGTGGCGATTTGGCGCCCATGTCTCAAATCGCCCTCTTGCTCATGGGGGAAGGCAAAGCCTACTATAAAGGCGAACTCTTGAATGGCAAAACTGCCATGGAAAAGGCTGGAATCCCCATACCCGGCCTCAAGGCCAGGGATGGATTGGGCACCATCAACGGCTCCAACGTAATGACGGCCATGAGCGCCCTGTTCCTGTACGACGCCAATCGATGGTTCAAGCAGGCCGAAATCGCAGCCGCCATGTCCCTGGAGGCTCTGAAGGCCAATATGAAACCGTACACGCCCCTGATTCATGAAGTGCGGGGTTTCCCCGGCGCTGTCCGCTCGGCCAAAGCCATCGTGAAACTGGTGGCTGGCGGCGATCTGGCGGAAGGTAGAATCAAATGCAAGGTTCAGGATGCCTATTCCATGCGCTCCACTCCCCAGGTGATCGGAGCTGCGTATGACGCCCTGGCATTTGCCCGATCCCAAGTGGAGATCGAGCTCAACGGTGTGGGAGACAACCCCATCTTCTTTCCTGACCGTAACGTGCAGCTTACCGGTGCCAACTTTCAGGGCTCGCCGGTTTCTCTGCCCATGGACATGGCCGGAGTTGCCATGACCATGGTCTGTGTGCTCTCGGAACGGCGGATGAACCGATTGAACAATCCGGCCCTGAGCGTGGGACTGCCGCCCTTCCTGTCCAAGGGCGCCGGCATGATGTCGGGATTAATGCTCAGTCAGTATACGGCCGACATGCAGATCGTGGAACAGCGTATCCTTTCCACGCCTGCCTCCATCCAGTCCATACCGGCCGCCGCCGATCAGGAAGACTTCGTCTCTATGGGTATGAATACGGCCCTGAAGAACAATCAGATCCTGGACAACGCATACGGTGTGCTGGGTATCGAACTCATGGCCGCGGCTCAGGCCCTGGATTTTCGGGATTACAACTTCGGGAAAGGCGTCAACGTGGCCAAGAAGGTCATCCGCAGGCACGTGGATTTTCTGGACGTGGACCGTCCCCTGTATCCCGATCACAACCGGATGAAGGAACTGGTGAAATCGTGCGAGATCCTGGAGGAAGTCGAAAAAGTCGTGGGGAGTCTAGAGAACTAACATGTAAAAAATAGTAGGTACAATTTTAGCATCGTTGGATGAATCATCAAGCAATCGATGGATATAATTCAATGTCAGATCGACCTTAACGAAAGACCGTGTTCGATTTATGATATAATATAATCGCGTGGAGGGCAGCTTATGATTCAACTCGTGGAGTGTGTCCCCAACTTCAGCGAAGGCAGGGACATGACAAAGATCGATCAGATAACAAAGGAAATCAGCGATACAGAGGGCGTCAAACTCCTGGATGTCGATCCCGGAAAGGATACCAACCGAACCGTCGTGACCTTCATCGGAACGCCTCAGGGCGTGTTGGATGCGGCTTTCAAGGCCATCGCCAAGGCGGCAGATGTGATCGATATGTCCAAACACACCGGTGCCCACGCCCGAATGGGAGCAACCGATGTCTGCCCGTTCGTACCCGTGTCTGGCGTGACCATGGAAGACTGCGCCGAACTGGCCCGAAAACTGGGCAAACGGGTGGGAGACGAACTGGGAATCCCTGTCTATCTGTACGAAAATGCGGCGAGCCGGCCCGAACGACAGAACCTGGCCGACGTCCGATCTGGCGAATACGAGGGCCTTACGGAAAAACTGAAAGATCCCGAATGGAAGCCTGACTTCGGGCCTGCCGAGTTCAACGCCAGAGCGGGTGCCACGGTCATCGGTGCCCGGGAATTCCTTATCGCTTACAATATTAATCTGAACACCCGGGATGTGAAGATCGCCAAGGATATCGCGTTTACTATTCGTGAAAAGGGACGGCTGAGACGCGATAAAGACGGCAAGGTCGTTCGCGACAAAGACGGCACCGCGCTTCGTGTTCCAGGAAAATTCCAAGCTTGCAAGGCCGTTGGCTGGTACATGGAGGATTTTGGACGCGCCCAGATATCCATCAACTTCGTGAATTACAAGATCACACCGCCTCATCTCGTTTTTGACGAAGCCTGCAAACTTGCCGATGGCCTGGGAGTGCGCGTCACAGGCAGCGAGCTGGTGGGCCTCATCCCCCTGGAAGCCCTGCTCCAGGCCGGAAAACATTACCTGAAAAAACAGGGAAAGACAACGGGCGTGCCCGAATCGGAACTCGTCCACATCGCTGTTCTCTCGTTGGGTTTAAGCGACCTGTATCCGTTCGAAGAGGACAAGAAGATCATCGAGTACCAGTTCGACAGGGGCAATACGCTGACGCGCATGCGGGTGGATGACTTTACCAACCTCCTGTCGACCGACTCACCGGCACCCGGAGGCGGAAGCGTGGCAGCCCTTTGCGGCGGTCTGAGCGGGGCCCTCTCTTCCATGGTGGCAGCCCTGACTCACGGGAAAAAAGGATACGAGGAAACCTTTGACGAGATGGAGGAGATCGGCGTACAAGGCCAGAAACTCAAGGACGCCTTCATGGCTGACGTGGATCGGGACACCGATGCCTTCAACAAGGTCATGGACGCCATGCGCCTGCCCAAGAAAACCGATGAGGACAAAGCGGCCCGGGCCGATGCCATCGAAGAAGCCACCAAACAGGCGACCCTCGTCCCGTTTGGTGTCCTTGAGCGTGCCCTGGAGGCTGCCAAGCTGGCGCGAGGCGTCGTGGAGAAGGGCAATACAAATTCCATCAGCGATGCTGCGGTAGCCGCCCTTTCCGCCCGGACATGCGCCGAAGGAGCCTACCTGAACGTGAAGATCAACCTGCCGGGCATACAGGATAAAAAATTTACAGACGAGACGCTAAAAAAAGCCGAAAAACTGCGAGCGGAGGTCGTTCAACACACAGAGGAAACCGTCCGCATGGCCGAAAAACTCATGGACGAGAATAGCGATGTTTAGAAAAAATCATCTTTATCCGACCATCAAGCGAATAGTCCTTTTTATAATCGCTTTTGCATCTGCTACGACACTGTCAGCACAGAAGAAGAGCGATTCTTTCGGGACGCCTCGGATTACGCCCGAACAAACATTGAATCGGTACGGCATGGCCGATCTCCAGTTTTCCCCCGACGGCAACACCCTCGTCATGACGGTTACCGAGCCTGTGGAAGGCACAGACCGCAACAGGGATATTTGGGCGTACGACATCCCGAATCGGGAATTGGTCAGGCTGACCACATCGGAAAAATCGGACCATCATCCGCGTTGGTCCCCTGACGGGAACACCCTTGCTTTTCTCTCCGACCGGGCCGAGAAGACGCAGGTATACCTCCTCCCTATGCGGGGCGGCGAAGCCGAGTCCCTGACGGACTCGAAGACCGGCGTCGAATCCTTCGAATGGTCGCCCGACGGAGACCGAATCGCTTTTCTGGCAAAGATTCCCAAGACAGAGGAAGAGGAAAAGCGGGAAAAAGAGAAAGACGATGCCCGTGTCGTCGATAAGGATGAAAAAAACCCACAGCTCTGGCTCATCCACATCGGCTCCCGGGATGTCCGGCAGCTCACCCACGAACCCTGGCGAATATCGGAATACGTCTGGGCATCCGAAGGAGATCGTCTGATCGTCTCTGCCACGGATCACCCCCAGCCCGAACTCGAAACAAATCGTATCTTTGCGATAAGTCTTTCCCATGGAGACATGAAGGAAATCCTGTTTCCGTCGCAACCGTTCAGGGAATTATCGGTGTCGCCCGATGGAAGCACCCTCGCCTTCACGGGAACCCACGCCGACGGTCCCACGGCGCATGACCTGTTCGTTTTCTCCCTGTCCGACGGTGAAATGCGAAATCTCACACGCCGTACCATCGACCGGCCCATCGGGGATTACTCGTGGCAAAAAGACGGATCGATCCTGGCCCGAGTGACCAAAGGATTTACGGACGTGTTTTATACGATTTCCTCGGATGGGCGAGCGAAACAACGGAAACCTTTCGACGTCCATCCCGCAGGGGTATTTTCCGTACACTCCAAATCTATTGCTTTTACAGGACAGACGACGATTCGTGCACCGGAAGTATGGCTCTCACGACATCCGGGAAAGGCGAAACGCATCACCCGTTTCAACGCGGCGTGGGATACCCTCCATGTCATCCAGCCTGAGATAATTTCTTATCCGAGTTTTGACGGAACACAAATTGAAGCCTCACTTCTGAAACCCCTGGATGTTCAGGAAGGTATGCGCCTGCCCCTTATCGTGCTGGTCCACGGCGGCCCTACGGGGCGATGGTCCGACCGCTTTCATTCCTGGGGTCAGCTTTTAGCCCACCACGGCTTCGCCGTGCTCACCCCCAATATCCGGGGGTCAACGGGGTACGGTTACGCGTTCATGGCCATGAACCGAAGGGACTGGGGCGGTGCCGATTACAAGGACGTCATGGCCGGTGTCGATTTCCTCATCAATCAGGGCATCGCCGATGCGGAACGCCTGGGCATCGGCGGCTGGTCATACGGCGGTTACATGGCAGCCTGGGCCGTGACCCAGACCGACCGGTTCAAGGCATCGGTTTCCGGGGCGCCCATGACCGACCTGGCATTCGAGTACGGGTCTGAGAGGGCCTCCATCAACGCCTACGACACCTGGTTCATGGGTACGCCCTACGAGAATCTCGACCTCTTCATCCAGCGGTCTCCTGTGACCCACGTGAAACATGCGAAGACGCCCACGCTTCTTCTGTGCGGCGAAAACGACGCTATCGATCCTGTGGAGCAGTGCCACCAGTTTTACCGCGGACTGAAGCGATACGGAGTGGCCACGGAGCTTGTCATCTATCCCAGGGAAGGCCACGGCATCCGCGAAGAGAAACATCAGCTCGACGTACTGAACCGCATGATCGATTGGTTTGAAATACATGTCAAATAGCAGGGATGACCTCAACAAATTTTTTCGAATCATCTCCTGTGGCTATTATCCCGAAAGGATTAACAGGGATTTATGACTCTAAAACACACCTGAGCTTGAATTCTGCTCAAGTTAAACGGTTAGGAGGGAGGGTATGGAAACAAAAGGAATGAACCGACGCGCGTTCTTGGCCTTTGCGGGTGTTGCCCCACTGGGTTTGGCGGCTACAGGATGTGTCGGAAAAAACGGTCCGTCCGATAATATGAGGAACGACTTTTTCGATCCCTGGCTGGAGATTAACACCAAGAACCTGGCCTGGAATGTATCGCAGGTGCGTCGGAGGGTGGAAAATCGCCCCATCATGGCTGTCATCAAATGCAACGCATACGGACACGGACTCGTGGGCACGGCCAAGGCCCTCCAGGAGCAGGCCATCGACAAGTTTGCGGTGGTCAAGGTTCAGGAGGGAATCGATCTCCGCGAGAACGGCATCCAGGGGATGATCCTGAACTTTGGCCCGTTCTCTCGTACGGAAGCGGAACTCATCGTTCGGCACGGCATCTCCCAATCCGTATTCTCGCCCACAGTGGAGACGCTGGCCAAAGCAGCGCGCAAGTTGAACATCCAGGCCAGGGTGCATGTCAAAGTGGATACCGGGCTGGGACGCGTGGGCGTTCCCTACGATCAGGCGCTCTCGTTCATCGAGAAAGTTGCCTCCATGCCGGACATAGCCATCGAGGGAATCTTCACCACGCTCACGGAAGAGGAAGATTTCGATAAGGTACAGGTGGAACGGCTCATCCGAGTATGCGAGGACGCCAAAAAGAAGGGCATCTCCGTGGGCCTGAGGCATGCGGCCAGCAGCCTGGCTGTGGCCAACTATCCCGGTTCTTTCTTGGACATGGTCCGGCCGGGGAATTGCCTGTACGGGCTGGAATCCTTGCCCCATCTGGATCTCAAACCGGCCATGTCGCTGAAAACCCGGATCATCTACGTGAAGAAGATGCGTCCCGGCCAGACGGTCGCTTATCACCAGCAGTATAAAATCGAGAAAGATACGTTGATGGCCACGCTGCCCCTGGGGTATTCCGACGGGTATCCCTTCACAGCCGTGGATAAGGCCGACGTCCTGATCAAAGGTCGCCGCTGGCCCATGGTCGCCTACATGTCGGCCAACCACGTGTTCGTGGACATCACCGGAGGTAGAGGGATGCAGATCGGCGATGAAGTCGTCCTGTTCGGGTCACAAGGCAAAGCCAAAATCACCATCGCGGAAGTGGCCGAATGGGGTGAGAGTTCCGTGTACAAAGTCCCCATTCTGATGAACCCATTGTTACCAAGGATATACGTGTAAAAAAACCAACAAATATTTTTAGAAAAGGCCTTCGACACGATTCATCGAGGGCCTTTTTACTTCAGATCGTGTACGTAGAAAGATTATCCGAAAATGCGGATGTGAAACACCGACTCCAGCAGCCAATTCAGGCCGACGAACAGGATGGCCGCCGGGATGACCACTCGCATCCACCAGTACAGGAACGCCGGGAAGGGTTTGCCACTTCCCATGGCCACCTCCTCCATCGCGTTCGACCGCTTGATACACCACGCCATGGTCACCACGGCCATGAGGGATCCCACGACCTGCATGCCGGAACCGAACAAGAGATCCCAGGGAATAAAGATTCGATAATTGATCATCGGCGGGATAGCCAGGACAAACACGGTCCCGCTGCACAGGGCCACTGCTTTTTTCCTAGGAATGGCCGTGTTATCCACCATTCCTCCCACCAGGACTTCCAGAGCCGCCACATCGGAAAGATAGGCCGCTCCGAACAGTCCGGCAAAAAATAGGAGGCCGAATATCCATCCAGCAGACATTTTGTCGAATGTCCTGGGAAGCGTGGAGAAGATGAGCCCAGGACCCGAAGCAGGCTCCAGACCGAAGGCGAACACCGCTGGAAAGATGGCAAAACCGGCCAGAAGGCCGGCCGTGGATGCACCGATTCCTGTGTATAAGGCATTCTTGGGAATGTTTGCCTGTTTATCGAGATACGAGCCGTATATCACCATGAACGTTCCCCCCAGGGACATGGAAAAAAACGCCATGCCCATGGCCGCCGCCATCACAGAAGGCCTGAGTTCGCCGAAGCGGAATCCTCCGATGTACCACAGGATGCCCTCCGAGGCGCCTGGCAGGGTCGTCGAGCGAATGATCAGGATCACCAGGATGGCAAAGAGCGTGGGCACGACCCAGCGGCTCACCTTCTCGATGCCCTGCCTCAATCCTCTGATGATAACCAGGGCACAGGTGGTCACCACGAAAGCGGTCATCATCAATTGTAATAGAAAAGATGTGAGGTTAAATCCCTCGGGTGGCGGAAGGATGACGGACGCATCCATATGCCCGCCCAGACCATTGACCACTTCGCAGAGGGCATGGTATCCCACCCAACCCACAGCATTGGAGTAGTATCCGCATGCCCAGAAGACGATGATGTACAGAAACCCACCTACGATCCGTCCGCCCGGTAAATCGCCTCTCTCATACGCCCCCAGCGTCCCTCGCTGGGTATATCGGCCCAACGTCCATTCGGCCATCAGCGTGGGAATGCAGATGAAAAAGATGACCACCAGATAGAAGAGAACGAACGCGGCGCCGCCGAACCGTCCCACCATGTACGGGAACCGCCAGACAGCACCCAATCCCACGGCCACACCGATCATCGACATCAACAGACCAAAATGGGAAGCAAACGTCTCGCGTTTCAAACTCAACTCCATACCTCCTGGACAGCCCTGTGAGAATAAACGACGACTCGCTGAACGTGCGAAGAGGCATAAACCGTCCTTTTAATCTGAGGGCTGCTCTTCCTGGGCCTCATGCGATTCCTTCTCATCATCCCACTCATGCATCCGATAGTATTCATCCACCATTTTCTGTATGTCGACCGTCGAGCCTTGGGTCGGCCCTCTATTTAGCGGTTCCTTCTGAAAACGCTCGGGCAATGTGTCGTCCGCTCTTTTCACGCCGAACTTTTGATTCAACCGGTGATCGCGGTCGATGGCCTCGCCCAGTATCTCCTCCACATACTCAGGCGAATAATCCACCCCTGTTCCCGCACGAAGCAGGGCCGAGGCCTTCTCAAAATTCAGGACATCCATGCATAAGCCGATGTTCTTGCACATCGTCATGCAGTCGGTGAGCAGAGCCACTTTTTCCGACCAGGTCACCAGGGCCGCCTTTCCTTCTTCCGAGAGACGGTCGGCCGCCTTTTCCGTACCGAACCTTTTTTTAGCTTCCTTTTTCCGGTTGGTCAGTTCAAAGAACGGCTCGGCCCTCAGATGATCCCCTCCCCGGGAGGCTACGGCATACGTCAATCCGTAAGCCTTGATGCCCCGTGGATCGCCGCAAATCACATCCAGGCCCTTCACGTGCATCACGATCTTCTGAGCTTCTTGGCTGAATCGTTTCGACATGTTCAGGGTTCCGTCGGCCATGATGTTGCCGATGCCCCGGCGGTGTACGATCATATCCACAGCTTCCCGAATCTTCTCCGTATCCCCCCAGGAAATCTGAAAGCCATCCAGATCGTCGGGGGAGATAATACCCCTCTCCTGACACTCCATGATCCACCCGATGACCTCGGACGTCGTGATGGAATCCAATCCCATCTGGTTCAGGGTGTGATTCATTTCCAGAGCGAACTTGAGATTTTTATTACCGATACGCGACGTGAACCCGCATAGGGTCTCAAATTCGGGACCTTCCGCCTCGGCGTTGTGGACTATATAGTACCGGGAGCAGTGGAGATGGCAGTTGAAGCAGGCTTTGTTCTTCACCTTATACGTATCGGCTAGCTTCTGCCCGGAGATCTCATCGATGTAATCGCAGACCCCATCCTGAAAATGGTTGGTGGGCAGGATGCCGATGCTGTTGAGGTCCTGCATCAGCATCGTGGTGCCCATCCGGTACCGTTTGGAGTACTCGTTGTGATTCCGTATGTCGTCTTCGATTTTCCGCACTTCCGAGAGGAACGCCAGTGTATCATATATTTCGACGGACTTCGATCCCCGGACAGCCACGGCTTTCAGATTCTTCGATCCCATCACGGCACCCATGCCCGTTCGTCCGTTTACCCGGTTCCCGCTGGAGACGATGGTCGAAAAAAGCACGAGATGCTCCCCGGCCGGTCCGATGGCAGCCACTTGAATCGAACAATCTTGATAAGCCCGGCGGATGGCTTCGTTGGTTTGGAGAATAGTCATTCCGGCATACTCCGGGCACTCCACGAAATCCACGCCCGAATCCGTGATCATCAAGTAGAGGAGCTTATCCGCCTTGCCGGTGATCACGATCTGATCGAACCCCGTGAGCTTCATCTCGGCGGCAAACTGACCGCCGGCAGCCGAGTCGCCCAGGATGCCCGTGAGGGGGGACTTGGCCGTTACCGTGTGATAAGCCGAGGCCGGCAAGAGCGAGCCGGTGAGCGGTCCGATGCCAAAAATGAGCAGATTCTCCGGCCCCAGGGGATCACAGTCGGTGTCGAGTTCTTCGATAAGCCGCCGGGTATTGGCAGCCCGGCCGCCGATGACGGGTTTGATCCAGGAGGGATCGAGCGGTTCAACACGATGTCTGCGACTCGTGAGGTCTATTCGGAGTATTCGTCCCCCGTAACCGTATTTAAGCAATGCCCTTCCTCCATGCCTCTCTGATATCCGCGGCCTGTCGTCTCAGGTAATGCTGTCGCTTCTGGACCGGCGTCATTTTTTTCGTCTCCTTCTTCACTGTCGAGAACGAAGGATGGTCACCGTCTTCAGGCCTCCATACCAGGGCCCCTTCGGTGCAGGCTTCGACACATTTGGGAGCTCCGCCGCACAGGTCACAAACGTAAACGATCCCGTCGAAGATTTCGACGGCTCCGATGGGACAGTTTTCCTCACACGCACCGCATAGTGTGCAGAGCGTTCTGGAAACGATCACCTGACCGTCGGCTCCCAGGCTCAGGGCATCGGCCGGGCATTTCAGGCAGTATCGCTCCTGGCACTGTCGGCACAGCACCGGTCCGTCGATACCGATCTCGTACAGATTCAGCACCTTGACCCTGGCCATGGAGCGATTGATCCTTCCCGAGTGGAAAAAAGTACAGGCCGTCTCACACCGGCGGCATCCCGTACACTTGCTGATGTCCAGTTCGATCACGCGCAAGATCTCCTACCATCCATCCGTACCGACGTTCCGATAACTCGACGAGGGGCTATAGGAGTGCATTGCCCAACTATCCACTCCTATTCTGATGCACCAGAAGTTTCTGTATAATAGACACGCATCTCATTCAATCAGGACCTTCCCTTCCGGATCGTATTGACTGGAGAATACAAGATCCTTTTCTCCGTTTTCGTCATAATCCGCCACGGCTACGCTGTAAGCGCCGCACGTGGGCATATCCTCCTTGTGGGCGACGGTGTATCCTTCCTCCAAAATGGATAACAATATGAAAAATTCGAGACGTCTGAGAGTGTTTTTTGTCACTCAACAACCTCCAGACGGTACTGAACAAGCCCGTTGGGATCGGGGCAGGAAAATCGGTCTACCTTTCGAACCCAATGTCCGTCACTCAAGTGATTCCGTTCCTGGAGAATCGGGAAGACCGGCATCATGCTTTGAAGTGCCCAGATACAGATATGTTTGCCCTGGGGAACGATGAGTCTCGAATCCTGTACGTAAAAATAATCCCCTACCTGCATCGGCAGGTTGCAGTAGCCGTCTATCCGCTCTACACTTATCTTAATCTTAGCCATCTTTTTTCCGCTTTTTTCAATCCTTTTTTAATTTTTTCCAAAACCTAAAAACTACCACAGCCCCACAGTACGTGACACGATGATGATAGAAATCACGAACAATGGCTACATCTTATTTTTACTGATAAATCTTCTCAAATTCAACAAAATCCACTGGCTGGAGTCAACCTGATGATACCCGATTTGGGTCAGTGTCTTTTCTTGACTTTATCCTTGAGTACTTGCTTGACCATCTTCCCGAACATTTTATCTTTTCGGCGTTTTTCGAGATACGACATCTGATAGTAGGCCGCTTCCTTCTTTATCTTCAGGTAATTTTGATATCGATCCTCATCCAAAGTGCCCTTTTTAACCGCTTCGCGTACCGCACACCCGGCCTCATGCGTATGCGTACAGTCCTTAAAACGGCAATCCTGGGCAATCGAATGGATGTCTTCAAACGTTTCCGATAGTCCGGCATCCATGTCAAAAAGACCCAATTCTCGCATACCGGGTGTGTCTATGATGAGTCCTCCGAAGGGCAGACAGATCAACTGTCTCCGGGCGGTCGTGTGCTTGCCTTTTCCGTCTTTTTCCCGGACACGATCCACGGCGAATCGCTCCTCTCCGATGAGTCGGTTCAGGAGTGTGGTCTTGCCCACACCCGATGAGCCCAGCAGACAGGCCGTATGCCCCGGCTTCAACACACTCTGAATTTCCTCCAGTCCGACGAGGGTTTCATTGCTGAAGGGAATCAGGTCGTACTCGCCGACTACATCCCGGACCACCTCTATCTTCGAGTTCAGATCGGCCTCATCGGTCAAGTCACACTTGCTCAGCAGGATGGCCGGATGAATATCGCTCTCCTGGATCATGACCAAGTACCGCTCCAACCGGCGTAAATTGAAATCTCGATCCACGGATTGCATGATAAACGCCGTATCAATGTTGGCCGCCAGGACCTGGAAATCGACTTCTTTCCCCGCCACTTTTCTTCGGAGGGCATTTTTTCTGGGCAAAACCTCGTGGATGATGGCAAACGTATCCTCGTTTACATACTGGGCCAGAACCCAATCGCCCACGGCCGGCAGGTCGGTTTTCGATTCAGTACCAAAGAGCATTTTGCCCGTGAGTTCCGCCTGAACTTCGCCTTTTTCGTTCCGGATGAGAAAATTATCGCGGTTCACGGCGGTCACGCGCGCGACCCGTCGATCTCCGGATTCAATACGTGACAACCGTTCCCGGAACCAGTCATCGAATCCCAATGCTTCCAATGCCATCGGATCGTTCACGACATGCTCTCCGTTCGCGTAAGCGCGTTGAAAACCGCCTTGGAAATCTGAATGTCCTGGACGGCCACGCCGGTTAAATCGGCCACTGTGATCTGGTTGTCCGTGCTTCTTCCTCTGTCCTTTCCGGCGATGACGTTCCCCAGCTCGACGACCTTTTCTTTATCCAGAACACCGGCCTCCAGAGCCTTGTAGATCTCGCCCCGGCAGAGACACTGACTGATGCTGTCAGCCACCACCACATCCGCCTTTTCCAGGATACGTCCATCCAGTTCCTGTTTGTCGGCCGTATCCGATCCCATGGCCGTGATATGCGTACCCTCCCGGATTTGATCCACGGAAAGCAGGGGGCTCTTGGACGGTGTCGCCATAACGATGAGATTACATGTGGCCGCTACATCGGCGGTATCGAGTGTTGTCTGAACCGTGTAGCCATGGGGCTCGATATCATCCTTGTAGGCGTTCAGTTCTTCCTGGTTCAACCCCCATACGATGACATCCCTGCAGGGGATGATGGATGCCAGGTACAGAAGCTGCATCCTGCCCTGGGTTCCCGCGCCCACGATCCCGATGCGTTCCACATCCTTGGGTGCCAGGTACTTGGCAACCACGGTTCCGGCAGCAGCCGTCCGAACCTCGGTCAGGTATCCTTCATCCATGAGGAAACAGACCGGCTCGCCCGTCTTCTGGCTGAATACCAGCATCATGCCGTTGGTCGACGGAAGACCGTGCTTCACATTCTCATAAAAACCCGACGCGATCTTGATGACATAGAAGTCACCGTTCTTGATGTAGCCGTATTTAATATGCACATCGCCGGGAGGATTCTCGAAAATCAGCTCACCCACCGGAGGAACGACGACTTCGCCCTGGGAGTAGGCTACGAATCCTTGCTCTATGGCATCCACTGGATCGATGGTTTTCAGAACCGTCTTAATCTGGCCGAGATTATAAATTTGTGTCATGTGACTCCCCTTCGAATAATACCGATTTCAGTTGTTCGAGGCTGATCTTCGAGCCGGTCAGAACCAGAACCACATCCTTATCCTCGAAACGATGACGTTCTTTAAGGAATGCCGACACGACCATGGCGGCTCCACCTTCCACGAGCATGTAGTGTTTTTCCAGGATCAGTCGGATCGCTTGCTTGATCTCATCCTCGGTAACCAGGATGAAATCGTCCACCGTTTCCCGACAAATATCCAGGGTGATGGACCCATGCTCGATACCCCCGGCCGTCGCGTCCGCGAGTGTGTCCTTGGATTCCAGGTCCAGGATTTTGCCCGCCTTGACGGATTCGTACATCACGCAGGAATTTTTGGGTTGGCACCCGATGATCTCGATGTGATCATCGACGGATTTTAAGTACCCGGCGATCCCGGATATCAGCCCGCCGCCGCCCACTGGAACGAGAACGCAGTCCATCCGGTCCAACTGCCTCTCCAATTCCACGGCAATCGTGCCCTGCCCTCCGACGATATACGGATCGTTGTACGGGGAGACCCATGTCATGCCTTTTTCACCGGCCATGCGCTTGGCCTCCATCTCTGCCTTCACACAATCATCCCCGTAGAGTTCAAGGGTCGCACCATAATCGCGCAGGGCCTCGACCTTGGTCTGAGCCGTGATTTCAGGGAGATAGATCGTTCCCTTAAGGCCGAACTTCTGGAGAAGATAAGCCACGGCCATCCCATGATTCCCCGACGACGACGTCATGATACCCCGTGCCTTTTCCTCCTCTGTGAGGGACAGGAATTTATTGGCCGCTCCTCGCAATTTGAAGGAACCCGAAATCTGAATGTTATCCAATTTTAAGTAAACCCGACTCCGGCCCAACCGGCTGAGATAGGGAGAGTACTCCAGAGGCGTCTCGCGGATATGTGCACGAATACGCTTTTCAGCATCCAACACTTCTTTTTGAACATCCATCCGTTTTATCCAGTCAATTTGAGTGTACGTAATGGCCCACTGTGTAAGCCATTGGATTTTGTATTTGATTGAACGATGGGATACTTCCCTCGTCCATCCCCCCCATGCCTAAGAGGCGCGTCTCTTCCAGAACATATAGACCGGAATGCCCAGGAGCAACAGACCGATGCCGGCCAGGGATTCCACGGGCTTCTCGATGAGCGTGTTGATGAGAATTCCCACCGAAGCCAAAATGAAGAGCAACGGTACGACGGGGTAACCCCAGGTCTTGTAGGGCCTGGGAAGATCGGGGAACTTTTTTCTCAACGTGAACACCGAGGCCGTAGCAGCGATCCAGAACAGGATGGCCACAAACATCGCAAACGTCAGGAGCTGCTCGAACGTCCCGCTCAGGACGAGTATACAGATCCAAACCGCCTGAACAAGGATGGCAAAACCCGGTGTGCGGAACCGGGGACTGATCCTGGATACACTCTGAAAAAACAGATTGTCCCTGGCCATGGCATAATAGACGCGAGGCCCTGCCAGTATCGATCCGTTGACCGAGCTGAACGTGGAAACCACGACCGCCGCGGAAATGATGAGTCCCGTGCTGGCGCCAAATAGAGCCGACGTGGCCTTCTCTGCCACTCGAATCACACCCGTGAGTTCGGTCATGGGCAGTGCGTAGAGATAAAGGTAATTGGTGAGCAGATAGAGCACAGTGATTCCCAGCGAACCCAGAATCAGAGCCAGGGGCAGGTTTCGTTTGGGTTTTTTAATCTCCCCTGCCACCCAGTTGATATTGTTCCAGCCGTCGAAGGCCCACGACACGGCAATCAGGGCTACGCCAAATCCCACGATTAAACTGCCGAAGGACATGCCCGTGGGATTCAGGGAGAAATCCACGGGAGTTCCCTTTCCCAATGCAAACCCCAGGACGATCAATCCCAGGAGCGTTCCGATTTTTATCGTCGAAAAAATATTCTGTATGGTTTTTCCGAACACCAATCCCAGATAATTGATCAACGACAGAGTAAGTACCAACAGGATGCCGACGATCTTCCCCACGGTCAGGGAGAAAACAGGTGAAGACCATACGCCTTTATCCGCTGCGAAAGCAGGGAACAGATACCCGAAATACTCGGAAAAGGCCGCAGCCACGGCGGCTATCCCTCCCGAATTGTACACCAGAAACATCACCCATCCGAATAAAAACCCAGTAAGGGGGCCGTACGCCTTATACAGATACACATACTGACCGCCCGCTTCGGGCATGGCTGCACCCAGTTCTGCATACGTCAGCGCGCCGGCCATGGTGAGTAGCCCCCCTATCAGCCATGCCAGGAGAATCAGTCCTGCCGATGGGATCGTCTTGGCCATGATGCCGGTTGTCACAAAGATACCCGAAGCCACCACGATCCCCACCATAATCATCGTGGAATCGAACAGCCCCAACTGCCGTACCAGACCGGGCTGGCTGTCCTGTTTCGTTTCAGGATGTTTCATGCTTTTTATCCCCGTTCGTTGCGACCATCATATCCCGATAATTCCTTAAAATTCTCATGACGTTATTTCGAACGTCCGATTTCCCTGAACAGGGGGCGTGTCAGACAGGTCGGCCCGCCCGCTCCTTTTCTCGATATCTCCTCACCGGCGTATTCACGGACGTCAACCCCGGCCTTCTCCAGCATGGCTTTCGTACTAGGATTGCCCGCCAGCATGATACATGTCCCCGGTGCCACGGCCAGGACGTTACACGCCATGGATTCGTATTCATCATCGGGAACTTCCAACAGTTTCATCCCCCGACTCAAAAGAAACTCGCGAAAGGGTACGGGCATGAGTCTTGAATAAACCAGAGCCTTCCCCTGATCCACGGGACTGATGAACGACATCAGGTGGAGGACGTCATCGGGGCCCTGCCAGTGCGGAAGCGGTACGACCACGAGCTTCTCAATAAAATCCTTCGTCATGTCTCTGAGCTGACGGATGCCCTCTGCGTTGGTTCGATACCCTTGACCCACGGCTAGCGTCTTTTCGTCGAGGAAGACGACGTCGCCGCCCTCCAGTCTCCCTTCACCGGTGATAGATCCCAGAACGGGAATTCCCAGCTGGCCGTAGAAGTCCCCTGCCGCCGATGGCTCTCCCCGCCTCTTCTCCTTCCCCATACGGCATAATATCGCACCCGTATGCGTTATCAGGGACGCATCCCTCACGTAGATGGAATCAAGTCCGGTCTGGTCGCTGGGGGGCAGAAACTGAATATCGCTGGTCGTGTCCTCCAGCAAAGCCACGAAGGCATCGTACTCTGCAACGGCTCTTGAAAAGTCGGCAGGGCCCAGATAATTCAGATCCCGCCATTGGGAATCGATATGTGCCTGATCTATGAAGGCATCCCTGGGATGTTTCAGCAAAAGACAACGGATGGGATCGACTTCGGATTGACAACCAAAATTCAAGATTCTCTACTCCCTTCCCTACGTAACATCGTGGAATATACGAGGACGACTGTAATCCTTTATCGAATACAAACGATGGCTTTTCGGATTCCCCTGCTGGGATTATCCGGCCAGTCTCCCCCACATCCAGACACCGATCAGCACGACCAGCGTCACGGCAAAACTCCATCGCGGGCGTCGCTGCCAATGCTCGCCTCCGTGAACGCCCATCCAGAAACCCAGGGGAACCAGCAGAGCAGCCATCCCGGCAGCCAGGGCTCCGGTCACGAAGGCATGCTGGATAATCATGGGTAAACCGCCATCCACCCAGCGGTCATACCGGATGATATACGCACCCACCGAGGCAAAAAGGGCTCTTGACGTCACAACGCCGACCGCTCCCGACAGAGGAATCGTAACGGATAACCGTTGTTTTTGCGTTATCCATAACGTGGCAAATACATCGAACATCATACCGATGAGAAAGATAGCCAGAAGATGGCAGAAATACGGCGCCGCATTCACCAACTTGAATACGACAGCCAGTATTCCGATGACCGTCGACGATCCGGGTTTGTTCAGCACGCCCCTTCCCATACCCAACACGAACACCGCCCAGGCCGTCAGCCATACCGATGCCAGGGGTATCTGATGTGCGTACAGGAATTCTCCTGCGACGACTTCGACGATGCCCCAGAGAGAGCCCAGGAAAATCAACCACAATACGACCTTGAATCGCTGCACGTGCCACATCCTATGTATCCTCTATTCGAGGTATATCGATCTATCGTGCTTTTCACTTTTAACAATATACAATCGAAACTTGAAAGGATCAAGTGAATATTAGACCGATAGATATTCAATAAAGAGAATAATTTTTACTTACAACAGGTATCCGATGGCTAAAAAAAAGTCTGTCAGAATCACGATACCCACATTCATGCCCAGGGCGGGAATCAGCCTTTTCGTATCATCATGATGTCTGAGTACGAGGATGCTCGCCTTCACCGCCAGAGGAAGCGTGATCATACCCAGGAGCACCATCGTCGGAATGCCGTGGATAAAGAGTGAGGATAGAATGATGGCATACAAAAAGACGAGGCATGCGACGTATACACCAGCGCTCCGCCTTCTGCCGAATGCGATGACCAGATGCCGGCGTCCTCCATACCTGTCGGCCTCGACATCGGGGAACTCATTCAAAAAAAGGAGGAGTGCGGTCAGAATGCCCGGAGGAATGGAAATCCAGGCGACGGCAAACGTCAGACGCCCTGCAAGGGCATAGTACACACCCAAGACCACGAAGGAGCCCAGGGTCAGACCCGCCATGAATTCACCCACGAGCCAACGTGCAAAATGAGACGTGTAATATCGAATAGCCAATGCGCCGGCTATCATGAAGATAAGAATCGGCCAACCACTGATAAAACAGAAATAACCACCGATGACAGCCGCTACCGTCAATGTGCTATAAGCGACCCATGCGACCGATGCCGGCGAGGTACACCCGGCCTGCATCATACCACTGCCGCCGCTGAACGGCGTTCGTGTTGTGTATTCATCGATTTTTGTACGGTAATCGAACAGTTCGTTGAACAGGTTCACCGATATATGGGCCAGCACCACTCCCAAGAGCAACAGCAAACCATGCCCCCAGTGAGTAAAACCGTCCCGATGAGCCGCAGCAAAGCCAAGAAAAACCAAGACCAGCGGCAGAATCAGAAACGGCGCCCGAATCTGCTGACTCCAGATTTTAACCGCATTTTTCATCGTTATGCTCTCCCTCCACCCCCCTCAGATTCAATAAATATATAAATAAAAACAGCCATTTCCAAGAAACGGCTGTTCCAAGTAGATGCCTAATTTAACCAATAATATTGGAATAGGGGTATTTTGATGATGACAGTATATATTCTCAATAAATTATAATTGATGCCCTTACCGGCAAGGGATCTATCATTGCAGATAGACAGTATGCAAGCTCTCCCCTATTTTTGCCCCGTATTCTTTTTCTTGTTTAAGTAACTGTGAAAGATTTTTCACAACATTATCATAATCTTGTCTGAAGATCGAATCAAAAGATAGAGGACGAATTATAATTCCATGATTTTCAAGATCATATCTGGAGGTTTTTTTAGCATTATATATCATCTCTTTTATTTTTGGAAAAATTTCTTGGGATGCTTGATTATCGCTTGGATTATTTACACAATACCTAAAACCGCCTACGGCAATATCTATTAGAGAGAGCGAGTGGGAGGAATTAACATAAGATGATGAATAAAGTAAAATTCTGTTTAAGGGTATTATTCTAGTACCGTCACTATCTCCATATAAAAGCCCTTTACAAAATTTTTTTTGAAAATATTGTTTTGGATTTATGCAGGGCAATTTATCAAACACACAAATTCCGCTGTCTCTCGCAACCCTTTCTAAA
>CAZTKR010000029.1:0-22384 GCA_964614115.1 uncultured bacterium
ATGCCTTGTTGGAGCAATACATACGTCTGAAAATTCCAGCCCGCCCAGTGCGCCATATCCTGGGAATCCCTCTTGTACAATGTTTCAAAGGAGCCCAGCATATCGAATGTAAAATGAGAATTTGAAGGCGGTTTTTCAATAACGCCAGTTACGGTGAAGTCCTCATCATTATTCATCTTGATGATCTTACCGACAGGGTCTTCCCCGCTAAAATACTTTTGAGCAATCTCCGGCGTGACAACCATCGTATACGGTACTTCCAGGGCCGTGGCAGGATCACCCTGAATGAGGCGGAAGGAGAAAACATCGAACAGAGATTGATCCGCATACAGGAATCCCGATTCAAAGTACCGTTTGTCTTCGTAACTGAACATCATATTCCCGAATCTTCGGAATCTCACGGCATTCAAAACTTCTGGAAAGTCCTGAACTAGGGTGGGGCCCATGGGAGCCTGCACCGTAGTCACCTCGATTGTTCTCCCGACTATAATACCCCTCGTAGCGATTCGGTAGATATCATCCGCTCTTTCATGAAATTTATCGAAAGAAAGTTCATTCACGATATACGCAAGAATCAGGATACAGCAGGCCATTCCCATAGCCAACCCGGCCACGTTGATGAAGGAGTATCCCTTGTACTTCAGGATGTTCCTCAGAGCAATCTTGAGATAGTTCTTAATCATGATACTTCTCCACTTTAATGTGCGCATGAAGATCGGAGGAAACGAAACCAGCAGCTGGGACCAGTACCATAAAAGTGCCGCCTTCCTCCCTTTTTCCTCGCAGATCGCACGATACTCCTGATCAAAAGAGGCATTCAGTAAAGAGAGCGTCTGCCGTCTCAGAAACAATTTGTACAGCCACTTCACCACGTCAGGTGATTTTTTAAACGACTCCGGCATGGTATTCCTTACCGTCCAAACACCATATCGTACAGTCCCTCCCACAGCCCATCCTGCATTTTTCTTGTTTCTTTCAATACATGCATGCCTGCTTTTGAAACGTGATAATACTTGACGGCCTTTCCCCCTCGCTTCCCCGTGGGCTCGCTCAGTTTGGGATGTATGTACCCAAGATTTTCCAGCCGTTCCAACGAGACGAATACGTTGCCTATAGACCATTTCCTGTCTGTGTTCGTGTTCAAATGATCTCGAATCATGTTCAGGGATGCCTCATCACCCAGCTTGAGTATGGACAGAATCATGAGTTCATCTTTCCGCGTCAAATAATCCATCGTAATCCTCACGATAATTTCTTTTGGAAATCAAAAGAATATACGCAAAAAAAGCACAATTGTTACATTTGCTTTCCATAAAATTTCTTTCTATGGATTGTCAGAAGGTATTGTCAGTATAAATCGAAGGGTTGATGGAATGGCGAATGCGATCCCTTTTGACAGAGATCGATCCCCGGTCTAAACAGTCTTTCATTATTCGAAAAGGATGGATCATCTCGATAGCTATATGTAAATAGTGTACTGTATGAACGATCCTGTACGAAAATTTCAGACATCCTCCATGACGCAGAACGCCATTGGGAATCTGGGCTTGGGAGGCAGGACAAAAAAGAAGGTATGAACCCCGCATTCATCCACAGCATGGTTTGAAAGAAGTGAACAGTGCCGGAAGGATTCGGCACTGTTCAATGTCGGGATGCTCCTTTACTGGGTTTTTACGGCCACCATCATGATCTCAACGAGCCCGCCGGCCGGCAGACGGGACACTTCCACCACGGCCCTGGCCGGAAAATCCTTCTTGAAGTACTCTTGATAGATGGCGTTGAACGTTGGATAATTGTCCATATTCGTGATAAAAACCTGGCATTGAACCACGTCTTCCAAGGCAAAACCAGCCTCAGTGAGAACAGCCTTCTGATTCTCCAGGGCCTGCCGGGCCTGGGCCTCGATTCCTTCTACCAGCGCTCCGGCCTCGGGATTCATGCCGAGTTGACCCGATAGGTACAGCATGCTCCCGACGCGGATAGCCTGGGAGTAAGGGCCGATGGCTTTCGGGGCATCGGGAGAGCTTATGACCTCTCGTGTGATTGGCGGTTGCGAACAACCGATGAAAACGACGAGGATAATGCTTGCGAATACAATGGCTTTTTTCATGGCAAAGTCCCTCCTTCATAACGTTGTTGGATAAAATGGTGAAAACAGAACTTATCTTTTTCTACTCGGGGTCATCTATCTTTATTGAATTAATTTGAGTTTTCGTGTCTTGAATGGTATTCGTACATTAACCATCGAATTGGCAAAACGATAAATCCATCATCCGACTTTAAAAACGACAGCCCGACGAATCCATCGTTGTCGTTCCGTTTCTTTCTTCAGAAATCCATCTTGCCCATCTCTCTGAGGGCCAGGTACGCGGCTCCCACCACACCGGCCGAATCTCCCAAACGGGCTTTGAGGATGGGGATTTTGCCCCGGGGAACGCCGAAGAGGCTTCTCTCCACGTAGGGCCAGACTTTGTCGTACCAGATCGACAGGTTCGAGACGCCGCCGCCCAGGATGATGGCTTCCAGATCAAACGCATTGATCACGTTGGCAAAGACCTCCCCCATGATGCGGCAGCTCTGCTCAAAAAGCTCGACAGCAGCAGGATCGTTCTTCTCGTAAAGCTCATAAATCTCCTGCACGGACATCTCTCGGCCCGTCAGGTCGAAAAACCGTCGGGAGAGACTCGGTCCCGAAAGATAGGCCTCTCCGCACCCTCTTCGCCCGCATTCACATAACCTGCCGTTGTAGTCGATGGATGTATGGCCCAGCTCGCCCGCACCCCCGCGGGCACCTCGATAGAGCTTGTCGTTCAGGATAAGGCCGAAGCCCATACCCGTGCCCAGGATGACCATCATGACATAGGTATACTTTCCTTTGCACTGGGCAAAAAACTCGGCCAAGGCCAGACAGTTGGCGTCGTTTTCGACCAGGAGGGGAACCGAGAGTCTCTCTCTCAGACTTTTGATGAACCCGGGTGTCTCGTACACGGGTGTATGGGGCACGCCGTACAGGCGGTCCTCATGGGGAACATAGGTGCCCGGTGTACCGATACCCACGGCCCGGTACGGTGTGTCTCCTGCCGCCTGCTGGATGACGTTCAGTATGTTTTCCTGGACTCTGTCTAATCCCCGATCCGCCTCTACAAACGTGCGATGACGGGCAAGCAGGTTGCGTTCCTCATCCAGGAGGCAGGCTTCCACTTTCGTGCCGCCCAGGTCAACTCCGACGACGTATTCTGTTGACACGCGTGCTCCTGTTCTTACGTCCATGGCTGTCTTTCAATTTAACAATCAAATCAGAAATTACAAGATCAAAATAGTAAATCCCTCCCGACTGACGTGATAATACAATGCTGTGTGAGCATCCGAGTTGCCAACTCGTACTCTGTGTGGACCGTATTCGTCACTGCTTTTAGATGCGTTTTTTCATCCAATGTCCTTTTTGGAACCAGACGAACAAGATCGTCCCTTTCAGGAACGTCGTAAAGGAGATAACCACCCAGATGGCGGAGACACCCAAGCCCGCTGTGATGCTCAGCAAGTAGGACAGAGGGATTCGAAGAAGCGTCAGGGAGAACACGATGATAAAAGGCGGCTTTGTATCACCCGCCCCCGTGAAGGCGCCTTCCAGTACGATCTCGAACCCGAGAAAAACCTCGAACACGGCTATGATCCTTAAATAGGCGATACCGTGCTGAACAACCCGACTGTCATCGATAAAGAACCGATACAGTGGGCCGGGCAGGAGGAAGAATACGATGGAGGTGATAAGCAGAATACCCGACGTAATCCACAGCGACCGCATGGCCGAGGCCCTGGCCTTCTGGGGTTGTCCCGCGCCCAGGTTCTGACCGACCATGGTCGCCGTGGCCATGGAGAAGCCCAATGCCACAAAATACGGAAACGCCTCGATGCGATGCCCGATACCGATTGCGGCCAGCGGAGCGCTTCCAAAAACAGAAATGATTCCGGATAGCACGAGGTAGATCATGGAAAATCCCGCCGTACTGAAGGAGATGGGTGCACCGATCTTGATCATTGGGAAAAAATATTTTTTGAAGAAAGAAGGTGTCCATGTCAAACATTTCGGTCGGCATGCTGGTAAAAAATGGATTACCGCTGCGATCATCAGAAGACAACCGATGATCTGAGCGAGAATCGTGGCCACAGCGGCCCCTTTGAGGCCCATGCGGAAATGAAAGATGAAGAGGGGGTCCAGGGCCGCATTGAGTATCAGAGAAAAGCCCATGATGAGCATGGGAATCCGCGTGTTGCCCACACCCCGGATGATATGCTCGGCCGTGAGCATCAGGTAGACAAACAAGAGACCGGAGATGAAAACCGACACATACTCCCGGGAAAGGGATGCCACCGTCGAGTCCAGGCGAATCCATCGGAAAACACATTGCGCAAGAGGGAAAAAGATAACGATGATGAACACCGAATAGATACAACTGGACAACAGGGCATTCAATGCCGTGTCCCGCAGTCTTCCCATATCTTTTTCACCGGCCCTTCGGGACACCATGGCGATGGCGCCCGTGGCCACGGCCAGGGCCAGGGCACGCAGCATCCAGACGAAGAAGCTGGCCGCGCTCAACGCAGCCACGGGTATGGCACCCAGTTTGCCCACCCAGAACATGTCGATGATTTCGTAAATCACGAAAAAAAGGCTGGAGCCTACAGCGGGCAAGGCCAGGGTCATCAGGGATTTTATAATGGGCTGGTCGACGATCCGGTCACGGTCCTTCCACATAATCGCCTAAAGTAGAGAAGTTTTCCATGAAATGCAAGAAAAGTTGTTTGCCGTCGAGTTGAATCCTGATATTTTCGGCACCCATATACTCCATGACAAGAATATGTGCGAGGGAGGAGAGTCGGGCATCTCGAAAAAATGGTTGAAATCGATCCCGATTCTTGTTAGTTTATTATAATATCCGCAACCGCGAAGCGTGGGTGGATGTCCCATTGAAAACGAAACGTCTGCTCATCCGACAGAGGAGGGGTAGATCGATGATAGAATACGTATATGCCACTACTCCAGAGCATTTGGCTCAGATTCGCGACCTTTTCACGGAATACGTCGATTCCTTGGGATTTCAACTCGATTTTCAGGATTATGAAAAAGAATTCGACGAACTCCCAGGCGAGTATACGCCTCCCCAAGGGCGGCTCATCCTGGCCCTGAAAGGGCATACGGCCGTAGGATGTATCGCGTTAAGAAGATTGGACGGGAAGACCTGTGAAATGAAGCGCATGTACGTACGGCCCGAATATCGCGGAGAGGGCATCGGACGAAAATTGGCGGAAATCCTCATCGATGAAGCCCGTAAAATCGGTTACACGACCATGAAGCTCGATACCATCGCCACGATGAAAGCGGCCATAACCCTGTATCGCTCCCTAGGTTTCCGTAATACGCGCCCTTACCGGTATAATCCGGTAGAGGGAGCCAGGTTCATGGAATTGCGTTTGAAGTAAATGGATAGAAATAGGCGGAACGCCCTCACGGTACGGCTCATCGAGCCGTACCGTTCGTGAAGAGCCTCTGTTATCTTCCATGCATCATCCGATACGCCCGACAAAGATACCGTCATACGTATGAATCGAATCCGAATCAATCCGTCAGCAAATAACACGTGACAGAATAATCTTGTCTATAAGACGATACCTTTAGCGATGTATTACTCATTCGGTTTATCTCCACAAAATTCGAAACGTCCTTCATAACACATAAAATAAAATGCAGGGATTCTAACACTATAATCGTCTTATTATTGGCATACGGTGACATATTTAAGAACTACTTTACGAATCAGGATGATTTTTTTCATGTGAATCGTTATATTTATCCTGCGATTCAATCCGAGATCATCGGATCATATAGATATTCGATCCTTTAGACATTGACATAAAAGTACGATGTGTCAACGTCCCCAACGTTTAAGACATTTTAGATAGGCGGTTGATCCACGAGGCTTCACAGTAGGGAATGGAGTGTGGGTGTTTTCGAAAAACGCAATAAGCGATAGGATTATTAAAATTAGGCTGTTACGACTCATACTCTCGAATTCTGGCATTCATGACATCTTTCATGGATTTTAGACACTTTGTTTAAAAGAGCTATATATATGATTATCAGCTAATTAAAGGTCGTATATGTCTGTCCGAAAATTATATTGCATTGGTATAAAAATTTTTTTACATTATTTACGTTGTTTCATACATTTACACCATTGAACGATTACAAAATGCGACAGCCGGGCCATGAATACCTTACGTAAAAAGCTAATTTATACGGTTATATGCACTTTTATGATTTTGTGCGTACACCGGTCATGCATTGCCCAGCCCATCGATCTCGGATCGACCAATTTAGGGGTCGAATTTGTCTTTGTCGAAGGGGGAACGTTCCAGATGGGCGATCTATGGGACGTGAGTTTCAGCAAAGACGAACAACCCATACACACGGTCAAAATTTCGCCGATCTGGATGAGCAAGTTTGAAGTAACAAATGCACAGTTCTGTGTTTTCCTGAACGAGAGGGGTAATGCAGTCGAAGGGGGTATGCCCTGGATCGATCTCCAAGATGAAGATTGTTTGATCATGAGACGTGGAAGGCGTTTTTCGCCCAAACGGGGATACTGGTACCATCCTGTGGTGGAAGTAACGTGGTATGGGGCCCGGGCTTTTGCCGAGTGGCTGGGATGCCGGTTGCCCACCGAGGCAGAGTGGGAATATGCAGCCCGTTCCGGTGGCCGAAACGTCATGTATCCCAACGGCGGGATGCTGGATAGAGGGGATGCCAATTTTGCGGGCGTGGGGGGAAAAGACAGTTGGAAGTGGACCAGCCCGGTGGGGAGTTTTCCTCCCAATCTTTTAGGACTTTTTGATATGGCAGGTAACGTATGGGAACGATGCTGGGACTGGTACACGGAAGATTATTACAGTCGCTCGCCGGATACCGATCCGCAAGGCCCCACCACAGGAGCGCATCGGATCATGCGGGGGGGATCGTGGAATTATTCCCGGCTTAATTGCCGGACGACCATTCGCGGCATGAACGCACCGGATGATGCTGTCGGAGACATCGGATTTCGAATCGTACGGGATGTAGAATGACGAGAAATCGAAAAACCACTCTGCACCACTGGGAAAAAGCCCGTTACCGGGTTCGTTTTGAGAAATCTCTGATTGTCGCGCTGATGCTGATGACCAGTCTATTCGGGGTCTCTCACCGTTTTCCCCAGCGCCCTTGGAAAATGAAACCGCTGCCGAAATACATTACCGTGACAACTGAGATGGTTCCCACTACACGCGCAGGTGGTGTACCCAGGGCGCCCAATCTTCCACGGGTACCCATCCCTGTGGAGGATGAGTACATGCCCGAAGACGAGACCATCGAGACCACACAATTGATAGAAACGATGGATTTGCCATCGTACGAAGTAACTGAGGAAGAACTGCCCACGTTCGAAGAGTTTCTGGGATTCAGAAAACAACCCGACGACCGGGATAAGGCCATCAGCGGGGTGGTGACACTCTCACTCTTGGTCAACGTGTTTGGTCAGGTGGACAGCGTACTGGTCCTGGGGAACACCACCCGGAGTAAGACCTTTGAGGAGGATGCCATCTTTACCGCTTATCGGACACGGTACAGGCTGTACAATGAAGAGGCTGTGTGGATCGAACGCAGTTTTAACTATACGGTGGAATGACATGAAAATACAGGTTGCTTGGACATACCTTATCGTCCTTTTAATGATCACCGCAGTAAGAGCACAAGAGCTTGAGGTACGGAACGTGCGTTTTGAGGACAAGGGTGAGACCGTGACGTTGATGTACGACCTGAAGGGAAACCCAGAGAAGAAGTACGAGGTTTCCGTAGCGCTCTCCCACGATCATGGGAAGTCATTCTCCCTCTATCCCCAGCATCTTTCCGGGGACGTAGGCAGGAATGTCAAGCCGGGGAAAAATAAAGAAATCGTCTGGAAGTTGGAGGATGATTATCCGTTTGGTTTGGTGGGTGACGCATTCGTATTCGCGGTCACGGCCCAGACACGAAAAAGCAGGATAAGCAGATTGCCTTATTATATCTTGGGCGCGGGTCTGGCGGGCGGCATCGTTTATTATGCGACACGTAAAAACCCCAGAGAGAATACGACCATGACCATTCGCATACCGGCCGATTTTTAAGGAATGGGAACCATGCGAAACGCCATCGCACTCTGTCTTATCTCAATTATAATACACGGATGCGGTATCCTCGATACGGAGCCGTCAAGGGGTCTTTTAAAAATCGTGCTGGAAAAGGAAGAATCCAGTGGAACGTTGGCAAAGGGTGGTCATCTCACGTCGGCTCAGTACATACTGAAGAAGGGATATACGGTTCAAAGCTGGGAGCATATCCCCCGTGTGAACAGTTATTTCAACATCGAGATCGGCGATCTTGAACCAGGCGATGACTATTCGGTCACTCTGTACGGAAGAACCCGAGATTTTTTTATTACCGCCAGCGCGTCCCAGTCGGGGATAAGCGTGAGCCAAGGAAAAGAAACCTGCGTACGGCTCGTCTGGTCCGCTTTTATCCCCGATATGATCATGCCACCTGATGGGGATACCATCACCGGAGAATCGATTACCTTTCGATGGAGCCCCATACCAGGTGCCGAACTTTATCACCTGATGGTGGATGATGACATCAATTTCGAGACGCCCGAGATTTCGAGTTTTTGGGCATCTCAATCATACGAATGCGGGCAAAATTTTTTTGAAAGCAACGTTAATTACTGGCGCGTGCGATGTCGAGGCCACTGGAAAGTCACCGTCACTTCAAGTTTTTCCAGCGAGCGATGGGGTGATTGGTCAGAGCCCCACCGTTTTATGTCAGACGGAAACCCATAAAAAATTATCGTCTCATTTTCGGTGTATCATGAATAAAACACTGTACATCCTCGTCGCTTCACTCCTGTTCGTATCGACAACCCAGTCGCAAGAGCAGAATACCGGCTACAGCAAGCCTGGGAGCATCGGAATAAAAACCGAAGAGGTCGTGGTTGAGGAGACAGGTACCGGGCTCATCTGTTCCATATCCATCGAGGATCCGTCGGATAATCTTGTTCTGGAACAAGACGAAACCATCAAAATAAAGGTGTTGGTTCGAAACTTTACTGAAACAAGTGTGAATCCGAAACTGGAGATTCTAACGCTCCCAGAGGAATCTCAGAGACCCTCGCTCAAGATTGTATGGCTCACTCAAATTCAACCCGGAGATATGGTGACGTACAATGAAATCATCAAGTGGCGCCGAGACCTTATTCCGGGCACGTTTGTCTATAAATTCCGAGCGTTCGATCCCCGAAAGGGCCTGACATCGGAACCCATCGAAACAAGCTTCCGTATCCAGAATTGAAAATGAAAATAACAAAAAAGCCGTCTTTCTGAAAAGACGGCTTTTTCTTTTTATACACGCACGATTATCCGATCATTCTGCCCACGGTGGTCATCTTCACACCCTCCGCCAATCGAATCAATTCCTGTTTTATTTCTTGGTAATAGTCGATGCGAACACCCGTGTGCGTTGTAAATACCGAGCCGCATCCATAGTACACAATCGTAACGCCGTGCTCGGCCGAGTGCCATCCGCCATAGATGCCCTTTAACGTCAGGGGATGGTAGGAGTTGAGCCTATCCTCCCAACGGGATCGTGGCGGCATGCCCAGGAGTCGTACGGTGCTCAGGTCTCTTCGATCTGTCAGGTTGCTGTGACTGACGATGGTTCCCTCGAAACACGGTCTTCCGACCCCTTCCATCAGAATCCGGTCCTGCCTGATAAACCCCGTCCATGTCGCTGCGGGCTGCGGATCTCCCATGGCTTTGAGTTGAGCGATTTGATCAGACTGTGCAAGCCTTCCCAGTGCTTCGATGTCGATCTCATTCCCAGGGAGCATGAATCGATCCTCACCTCCTGAAATTACATAGACACCGAACAATGCCTGATAAAATTTAGACTCAGGATTGGAGCGCTGGGCGTATTTGGAAATAATCGTCTCCGGCTCCCCGAACGTAAAATAATGCGTACCCCTCAAACCCAGGGGCTCCCAAACGCGACTCATGTCTTGCTTCATCGGAGACATCCAACCTGCAGGAAGATACGTAAAGATAGGCCTAATACCGTTTATCGCTTCCTGGTCTGTGATACTCCTTTCACCCAGCCAGGCACCGGCCTGAAGGCGCAGCCAGTGAAAACTGAAGAAAACAAGTGCCGATGGTATGGCAACGAGCAATAGGATGAATACGGTTCTTTTCATTCAAAACATCCATGTTGATGGGATGGGTTCACTCGATTTGATTGAGGTAACTATGACAAGATAACAGCCCCGGAAAGTCTCCCGGGGCCGGTAAGATACGGTTTAATTCTTTCTCGATTTCGCCGCCACGCTGTAAAGAAACCAGCCGAGACCGGTAAAAATGACAGCGGAAATGACCTGCCCAAGCCATTCCGACGGATAATGAATTTCCAGATATCTTGGCGTCCTGGAGATGATGACGGCGATCACGGCAATGACCACCCCCATCAATCCCTCACCCGCGATAAATCCGGACCCCAGGAGAATGCCCTGGTCTTTCCCTCGCTCTACTTTACTCTTATCCCCGCCGTACTTCTTCTCGATAAAATGCCTCAGCATACCCCCCATGAACACCGGCGTCATCGTATACAACGGCAGGTACATTCCCACAGCAAAGGGCAAGGGCGGAATCTTGAAGAATATGACCAGGATGGAGAAAGCCGCTCCGATACCCACCAAATCCCACCGTAGGTTGCCGTCCAGCACACCGTCTAAAACGGTTTTCATCAGCGTCGCCTGAGGAGCGGGCAACTCATCGGTTCCAAATCCGTATGCCTTTCCCAGGTAGTAAACCGCAAGGCACACGAAGAAGGCAGATCCCACGGCTCCGATCATCTCACTGATCTGCTGCTTGCGGGGCGTCGCCCCCAGCAGAAATCCTGCCTTCAGGTCCTAAGAAATATCCCCGGCAATGGATGCCGAAATACACACGATGGTTCCGATGGTCAGGGCCGTGATCTTACCCGTCAGGTCGGTCCAGCCCAGGAGTTGAAAAATGAGCCCCGTACCCAGCAGCGTCACGATAGCCATGCCCGATGTCGGATTGGACGATACGCCGATCATTCCGACGATACGCGCTGAGACAGTCACAAAACAGAAAGCAAAAAAAGCGATGGCCAGGGCGCTGCAAAACCGCATCAGCAACTGGGTGTTATGCCCGATGATGCCGGGAATGAACGTCACCAACAACACGACGATGGAGACGCCCAGTATAACATACTTGATGGAAAGGTCGCGCTGCGTGCGCAATCGGCCGGCATCCAGCTGGGACGCGCTCGTCCTGAGCTCACGTATGCCGATTTTTAACGAGTTGATCATCGTCGGTATCGACTTAGCCACCGTGATAATGCCTGCCGCCGCCACGGCACCCGCCCCGATAATTCGAATATATCCTTCCCAGATCTGCCTGGCGGACAGTTGCCCGATAAGGGTGGCGGTGAGGTTGGGATCCCTGGATTTCAAGTACGCCAGGGTGTTGGGCCAGATTTCCGAATCACCGAATTTCCAAGCGATGATTGGGATGATCAAGACCCAGGAAACCAGCCCACCCCCTACCATGATCGTTCCGATACGTCGGCCCAGAATGTACCCCACTCCCAGGAGAGCCGGCGTGGTCGAAACTCCGATGACTCCTTTTTTAATCAGGGGAAGATGTATAAATACACGGGAGGGCCAGAGATACAAAAGCGAAATCAATCCTTTGTACAGGGCTCCGATCCCCAAGCCCTTGAACACATTGGTTGCCGTGGACCCGCCGCCTGTGGCGGCAATCAGAACCTCGGCGGAGGCCGTACCCTCAGGGTAAGGCAGATTATAATGTTCCTTCACTATCAGGAAATTTCGTAGGGGAATCATGAAGAGTACGCCCATGATGCCCCCGCACATGGCCAGAAGCGTCATCTGATAGAGGGGAACGTCGTATCCCCAGATGAACAGGGCGGGAATCGTAAAGATAATGCCCGACGCCAGGGATGAACTGGCCGATCCAGCGGTTTGCGAAATATTGCATTCCAGAATCGTGGTCTTTCCGAACACGGGTGTCAGCATCCGCAGAACAGCCACTGAGACGACGGCCAGGGGAATGGCCGTACTGATGGTGAGACCTACACGGAGTCCGAGATAGGCATTGGCGCTTCCAAAGACCGCACCCAGAAACACGCCCAGAATGACTGTCTTTGGATTAAAGTCCCTCATCGTCACATCGGCGGGTACATACGGTTTGTACTCGTTCATATCTTCCCTCTCCTATGAAATCGTCAATCCGGTTGATGAAAAACGGCACATTCCCCCATAGACATGATTCTTAAGAAAACGATTTTCCCCGACATAATCAAGGACAATTTTAAACAATAGAAAACAAACCCTATTGTGACTCTCATTTTGGGACAGGGCATTTAATCCCTGTTTCTGGAGATTTGGATAATGATAGGATCGTTTCAACGGAGCATAGAGAATAATTCCTCTTCCACTTTCTTGTTGACATTTCGGCGTTGTCTGTTTATGTTGGTACATCAAACCAGGTGGAGATCACATGAAAAACCATATACGTTCTATCACGAATCCGGGTCTCAGTTTAAACGTCCTGGATTCCCACGCTGTCCAACGCATCCATACGGCCACTCTGGATGTCATTGAATCCACGGGTGTCCGCTTCCCATCGAAAAAGGCTCAGGATATCTGGAAGGCTCACGGAGCCGACGTCGATCCAGACACAATGATCGTCAAGGCGTCCGGCCAACTCATCGAAGACGCGTTAAAGCACGCTCCGAAGGCTTATACACTGGGGGCTCGTGATCCTGCCCAGGATCTGCCTCTGGACGGAAACCATGTGTACGCGGGTACGGATGGATGCGGTGTTGAAATCATCGATATTCACAGCGGTAAGTGCCGCCGTACGTGTCTCAGAGACATCACCGAGATTGCTCGGTTGGCCGATGGCATCGAAGAGATCGCCTTCCATTTTGCTCCCGTGTCGGCCCAGGATTGCCCTCCAGAAACCCGTGGACTTCACGAACTTGCAGCCATTTGGAAGCATTCGACCAAGCACGTACAAACAGAAAGTATCTACTCGGAAGAAGAGGCCAGGGCCAGCGTGGAGATGGCCGCCGCCATCGCAGGCAGCCGACAGGCTCTCCGACAGCGGCCTGTTCTGTCCATCATGGAATGCACGATTTCTCCCCTCGCCCACGACGGTGGCAGCATAGACGCAGCCCTCATCGCAGCAGAAGCCGGCATTCCCGTGGGATTCATGACCATGGCCTCCTGTGCCTCAACGGCACCGGTGACCTTGGCGGGCAGCCTGCTGGTCGGCAATGCCGAGGTCATCAGTGGACTGGCACTCATCCAGCTGGCCTTCCCCGGTGCTCCGGTTTTCTACGCCGCTGCCCAGACGGCCATGGACCTGCGCACCGGCGCCTATACGGGAGGCGGTCCGGAAGATTTCCTGTTCGGTGCCGCAACAAACCGCTTGGCCGATTTTTACGACGTGCCTCTGTCAATGGGCTCGTTCGCCACCGGTGCTAAAAAACCCAACTGGCAGGCCGGCATCGAGAACAGCCTCTCCACGTTCATGGCATCGGCTGTCATGTCCGACATGCTCCTGGGAGTGGGCCTGCTCAACGGGAGCAAGATTTGGTCTTACGAGCAGATGGTCATGGATTGTGAAATTTTCGGGATTGTATGCAAAATGATGGAAGGCATCACGGTCAACGACGAAACACTGGCCCTGGATGTCATCCAACAGGTGCGGCCCGGAGGACACTACTTAACCCAAGAGCATACACTGAAGCATATGAAACAGCTCTGGGTCTCCACACTCATGGACAGACGCCCTTATGCCGTGTGGGAAGAAAAAGGGGACGATGCCCGCGATTGGGCCCGAGAAAGAGCAAAGACGATACTGGAGAGCCATCAGCCCGAGGGCCTGGATCCTGCGCTGGAAACGGAACTCGATGGAATCATTCAATCTATTGAAAAGTAATACGACGTTCTGGATGAAACCGAATCTAAGGATGCCCGTTCACCGACTTAGGACCAACTTTCGCGACTCGCTTAACTCACCTGTTTGAATCCGATAGACGTACACTCCCGAGGAAATAAGTCCACCTTGATGATCTCTTCCATCCCAAGAAACCGTATGACGACCGGCGTCTTCCATTCCGTTGACCAAACGAACCACTTCCTTGCCTTGAAGATCGTATACGGCCAGGACAACATGGCCTGACTGGGGTAAATCATACACGATGGATGTTTCGGGGTTGAACGGATTCGGATAATTTGCATGGAGCGCGAATGCCGAAGGAATCCCCCCATCTTCATGAACTCCAGTCATCGAGGAAGTACCCACGTAGTCTTGACCCGTTTGATCGGTATAAATGGCCGAATAAGAGAGTGAAGGCGGCGTGAAGGTGTAACCCGTCCGAACCGGTGTGACAGTACCCGTCCATCGAAAGCCACTGCCCCAATCGATGTACTGAGGCACCACCAGAAGATAGTACTCGCCGCTGGATGACGTATAGGTCGATTCCCCCGTACTCGCGAATATGTCGCAGGGTGAAATCGGTGCGCTGCCGGGATCGGTGACTGTTCCGTGTATCAGGATTTTGGCATGGGCATGATAATTCTCCGGCCCCAAAGATCCGGAGGCGATGATGGAGTAGGCATAACTGGTTGGATTGAACACATAGTTATCCTTTGTGGGGGTTATATAGCCATTCCAGCCCACAGGTATGTCTTGAACGGCGTAAGACCCATCCGCTTGCGAATATGCCTCGGTCGTGAAAGTGGAACCCATAATGGGAGTAGCCGTTAGTTTTACACCCGGAACGGGCGTAACGTTCGGGGGCGGTGAGATATAGATATACCCGAAAACATCACATGTCTGGGAAAAAACGGGTTGAAGAGCGACAATGAATCCGAAGAAACAGGCAAATAAAAAAAGATACCCCGTCTTCATGGCGACCTCCCCATTGAATTTTGTAAGATGGATAAAGATGATTGATTATACGTGGAAGATAAGTGAGAATTATTGAAAAAGCAAGTATAATCTTTAAAGGATAAGATGAAATGGTTTCCGCGGGAGTGCGCACGAAGTCATTAATCGCTCGTATACTTTTATTCCAAGCGACCCTTTCGAATTTATATTTCGCCCTTGCATTCGTCTGTGCTTTGTACTATTTTAAAAGCGCACGAGGAAGGAGAATAAAATCGAGGAAATCCCATGAGCACCATCACCCGATTTGGCATCTCCATGGACAGCAGGCTTTTGGAACGGTTTGATGAATACATATCCGGACACGGGTACTCGAATCGCTCGGAAGCCTTCCGTGATCTAGTTCGCGACCGGCTGGTTCAGGAAGAGTGGCGGGACGAAACCACGCAGACGGTGGGCACCATCACCATCATTTACGACCACCACAAGCGGGCGCTCCAAGAACGATTGACCCATCAGCAACACCAGCACCACCATTCTGTGATCTCCACGATGCATGTGCACTTGGATCATGATAACTGTCTGGAAGTATTGGCCGTCAAAGGCACGGCGAAACATATCAAGGACCTGGCGGATGATATTATCAGCACCAAGGGAGTGAAGCACGGAAAACTGGTCATGACATCCACCGGAAAAAACTTGTAAGTTCCACCACGGTTATTCTCCCAAAGGGGGATCATCCTTAAAAAAAGATACGATTTCATCGGGTATATTAAATCGAGAGGACAGGAAGGTGTTCCGTAAAGTCATTTCGCATATGTCACTCGATCATTCTATAGACAGCTGCCAGGGCCTCATGGAAGAGACGATAAACGATGAAGATCAATACTCATCCAGGTGATACCACTCGGCATTCTCCAGCCACGTCTCAGGCCGCGATATAAATTCAATGATGTTTTCCATCAGGAACATGTGTCTCTTTTCCTCTTCGGCCAGTTTCAGGAGCAACGCCTTCTTTGCGCCCGTATCGACCTCTTCAGCCTTCTCCTTGTAGAAGGTATGACTCTCTTCTTCAATGTCAAGAGCCTTTCGGTATACGTCTTTCTGGGACGCATCAAAATCAAACGTGTCCTGTTTTTCCTTCATCTGGGCAAACACATTCTTGGCATCGTTGAAGAGCGTATCTTCGGCCATTTCCGGTTGAATCTCGTCACGCCGCAACCGGTCGACGATGCGGTAATGCTTGACCTCGGCATCGGCCAGCATGTTGAATATCGATGTTAATCCTGGATTGGCGGCCTCCTGGGCAAGCTCTCGATAGTAGGCCTCTCCATCCTTTTCCATCTTCATGGCAAACTCAAATATGTTCATGGCATCATCCCCTGCTTTCGTAAACAAATAGAGCTGTCCTTAAAGCTTCATGGTGTTTTCTATACTTCCTATAAAGTCTTTTTCAAGGACAGCTCTATTTTTATATATTATGATTATACTTTTGTGATTGAACGGTTCTGTCACCGTTCAAGAACAGTTTATCGTCGTGTTCAGGACTATACTATACAGCCTTCGCTGCAGTGGGCAACACGGGGTAATGTAAAACGTTTCATGTATGGTCACCTCCTCTCCCTTGTATGGGTCGGATTTTAGTATATTGGACCCTTCCTCGTATGGACTCTATTACTTGGTAACCCTCCTCATCGAGAAAATGTTCCCCGCTTCTATAAAATCAATTCCAGGCGGCCAGTTTCTCTTCGATAAAATGGACGATGGATTCATGCGTTTCCTTACTCCTGCCCTCCGCTACGATGGGATCGCCAAAATGGATATACACCGGCTTGTCGGGATAAATCTTGCCAAAATCCTTAATCCATTTCCCGTTGCCCCAGGCATCGGTCTTCAGAGCAAAGGGTACGATGGGAACACCCGCCCGCTGTGCCAGTTTGACACCGATGGTATTGAAGTGCCTGGCATCGAAATCCAACCGTCGCGTAGTCTGGGGAAAGACGATCATGGAGATGTTTCTGTCAAGGCGTTTTTTACCCTCTTCCATGACAATCTTGAAATCTTCTCTGGGATTCGTCCTCCCCACGACCACGGGATCACGATGGATCATCACGTGCTTGAACACGGGGTATTCGATCAGCTCTTCCTTGACGATAAAGGTCACGGCACGGTAGGGTTGGATGACGCACGGCAAGACAAACGTCTCCAGCGTACTCATGTGATTGCCCACGAATACACATGGCGAGTCGAGATTCTGGAAGGCGGACAGATTATCGATCTCAAAATCGACGCCCACGGATTCCAGTGCACGGACGATGCCCAGACTGCTGTGAACCCATGCTTCGCCAGGATACCGGCCTCTTTTCGAGAGCCTCGCAGCCTTCCATACGATGGATATCATTTTCGGATAGAATATCCATCCTGCCAACTTTTTTTTCAATGAGGAAATTTTAGGGTCACCAGAGTGATAGGCATTCTTTGTGGTTAGAATCTCCATAGAATGGCATCCCGAGTAAAAACATCACCCTGAAATTTATGAAAAAAAATCGTGTTTTCATAGAAATTTTATGACAAAGTGTATTTTTCTCTCAGGTAAGTGTCAGTAAAAAACGATGGGTATTGAGCTACACACAGACGTGGTATGGTCGCCTGAATGCCGCTCCCGTCGAAAATCCGGGTGAACCCTGGCCCTTGATTTGTGAAAACAGCGCGACAACAATCCTACTGATTCCGCAAAATATCCAGTAAATCCATGGTCGTGATGATGCCCAACAGCTTATCGTCATCCGTGACCAGAACACGATGTATCCGCCCTCGAATCATGGCATCGGCCACTTGCTGGATCCGCATGTCCCTGCTCACGTTGAACGTCATGGGAGTCATGATATCCCGGACTGTCACGTCTTGTCCTTTTTGCGCAGCCAGCGAGGGAATAAGTTGGTTGAAATACGCAGGATCGATATCATCCCGAAAATAGTCCGTCGTCTTTTTTCCTTGGACATTTTTAAAAGCAAATGTCGAATTCCGAACGATGTCTGTTGTGGAGACCACACCGACCAGAGTCCCGGCATCATCGACTACGGGACCACCCGTGATGGAATGTTCATTCAAAAAGTCTGCCAGTTCCTCCAGGGTCCAATCGGCGTGAATGCTGAGGACATCCGCTTTCATGATGTCTTGTGCGATAAGTTCCTTCATGGTTGCCTCCGTAAAATACCGGACCGATACGCTTAGAATAATGTATTCTATGGATTGAAGGGCAAATCTCATTCCAATGTTCAGGAAAATGCATGAAAAATCGCGGGGTGAGCGCCCGTGGTCAGGGGCAATCCAATTTAAAACGATAAATTACAAGTAGATTTACAGTAAACGATGGATGGTATATAAACACGACCCCGGTTATAGTTATGCCATCAAGAAGGAAAAAATTGCTCGGCTTCGAGTGTTTTTTATCAGGCTGACGAATTCACGATTCACTGGGTCACATACCGGGCGACTTTATTCAACTTTCGCTCAATACAGATATACAGGGCCTCTGCCAGGCCGCCAGTGCTCATCTTCTCCCGAAAACGATTTCGCAGATAATCCATCATCGTTTCCAGAGTCTCGAACGAATCGCATTCCGTCGTATCCACGATCCGAAAAAATTCATCCAGTCCCAACAGCTCATTCCTGAACAACGTGAGATTCGCAAGAAAGACATGCTCGGTGATCTTCTCCGACTGATAGTTCTTTCTGCATTCCTCGATCATCAGTTCAAGATCCTCCCGCAGATCCTCCATCTCGACCTCGAGGATCTGCAGGTAGTGCTTCTTACTCTGACGCATGATGATCCCCCCTTCTTTTTATCGGGTCAACCGATGACCTCTTAAAAAAGATACACTTCAAACGCTTACAGGATCCGATGACTCGAACGGGATCGTTCCCGTTAGGCCGACATTTGTCATGATTTCATCGACTATACAACAACCGTATGGAATGATCGAGCTTGGATAAGCGAAGACAGGAGCAGGCAGACGTTCCGAATGACCGAAACAAACGAAGGGATCGTTAAGCGGTGAAGCACAAGGGTCAGGTTCGGTATTTAAAAAAGTTTTTTAAAGGCTGTTCTGAGTTTTTACTTCTAAGACACGTTCGACACACCCCCTATTCTGAATCCCATCATTCGTTCAGCTGTTCGAGGATTTTGTGGTTCTTCTCGTGCTCATAAAACCAATCGAACTCCAGGAAGTATCCGGCGATATCATACGTAACAAAGGCCCTGACCAGTCCTTCTTCGGCATCCTCCAGGAGCTCCCGCATGGTCAATCCCTTTTTCTGTAAATGATCATACCATGCATCCACGTCCGGAGTGATGAAGGACACGTTCACAGCCTTTTCATCCGTGAATCGATGCAGCCCCTGGGCCTGATCCACCAGGCCGATGAACCCAGTGGGCGATGATGTGTAGACCTTGGCAAAGCCTTGATCGACCAGCAGTTTCTGCCCCATGATATCTTCGTAGAATCGCTGCGCTTTGCCCAGGTCGTTGTAGTACAGCCATAAGATGTTGGCTTTAACTCCCAACGATCTCGGCCGCGATGTTTCCTGGTCATTGTCGGGATACAACGATTTCGCATCCTTCAGATGCTCCCGCAAGGCCGCGTTCTGGGGATCATCCAGGAACGTCTCGAACTCAAGAAAATACCCTTCGGGATCGTAGGCCACGAATCCCCGCGTCGGATGGCGCGTGGCATCACTCACAGGTCCCCGCAATTCTACACCTTGACTCTTCAGATAGTCGTACCATCCGTCGACCTCGTCGGAGACCACGGCCAGGGTGACGGTCTTGGGCTCCGATGTGTCGTGCATGCCTTCCTTCTCATCCACCAGGCCGATGTACGACGTGCGGGACATCTTGTGTATCGTGGCAAATCCGTAATCCAGAACCCTCTGAAAGCCGAGCGTCCCTTCGTAGAAACGCCGAGCCCGGGCTAAATCTTGATAATAGAAGAAGACGAGATTGGCCCGAATACCAGGCGTTTGGTTATCGGCGGCTGCCGGACGTTCTTTCTTTTGACAGCCGGAGAATAACAACAGCAGGAAGGTGATGAAAATCCAAACCGCTCCGAATCCTGTATAAAGACTTTTTGCATATTTGGCACTGGATAACATGGTATTCTCCTTGATTTCAATATTTTTAGGCTGATCCGTCGAAAAAATCACATTTACTTCTTTCTGGAATTCAGGCCTTCGACCATCATGCAGAGTATTTCATACATCAGCGTGGCTCCCACCAGGGCCGTCTGACCCGCCGTATCGAAGGGGGGTGAAACCTCGACGACATCGGCTCCGATGAGATTCAAACCGCGAAAACGCCGCATCAGCATCTGGGCCTCCAGGCTGGTCATCCCTCCGATCTCCGGTGTCCCCGTTCCAGGGGCGTATGCCGGGTCGAGTCCGTCGATATCGAACGACAGGTAGATGGGATCCTTGCCCACGATACGGTGCACCTCGGTGGCCACACCCTCGACGCCTAAATCCACAAACTCTTCGATGAAGATGACCCTCATGCCCGATTGTGCACTGTAATCCCAGGCAGCTTCGTCATTCACGGCCCCACGAATTCCGATCTGTACGACGCGTTTCGGGTCTAACAATCCTTCTTCCACGGCCCGCCGGAAGGGTGTGCCATGGCTGAATTTCGATCCCATCTCCTCATCGAACGTGTCCAGATGGGCATCGATTTGGATCAGACCCACCGGACCATCCGTAGCTATCGCTCTTAAAATCGGCAGACTGATGGAGTGATCACCGCCAGCACTCAGAGGAAGAGCGCCGGCATCTGTAATCTTTTGATAGAATGCGGTGATGTCCCGATGCGTTGCCTCCACATCGAACATGGATTCCATGGGCACGTCACCCACGTCACCCACCCGGCAGAGGGAATAGGGGTTGATCTTCGTGACATGATGAATGGAGCGCATCATGCTGGAGGCATTACGAATCTCTCGCGGTCCGTGCCGTGCACCGGGCCGGTTCTCTGTGGCACCGTCGTAGGGCACACCGATAAGGGCTATATCCAACTGAGAGGCATCCCTCGTATACGGTGTCCGCATAAACGTGGGGATACCCGTAAAACGGGGAGCCAGCATCGAACGATATTCGTCTTCCATCATCGACTCCTGCTGCCGAATAAATAACATTCAGATGAATCGCTTCATCAATTCTGCGGTGACCTCCTCCACATTCTCCGGTGTGATACCCAGACGTAGATACGCCTCTTCGGCCTTGGCCATTCGCTGGGGATAAGCCATATCCTCCACAGAGGAAAAGATGCCCAGCCTTCTCCCGACCTGGTACAACCGCTGATGAGACGGATTCATCAACAGAAATGCGCGCAGCAGGTCCACCATTCGCTCTTTGTCGTCGGGGAGCCTGCCCTCAAAATCGGCCAGAAGGTTGAGGATATGATCGCTCAGCACCATGCTGGTGATCCCGTCCAGGTGCTCGAGGAAGGTCAGGATTTCGCCAACGACCTCAACTTCCGTCAATTTCAGAAAACGGCCATCGCAGTAATCTTGGTACAGGGGAATATGATTGGGTATTCCCAGAGTACGCAGCCGGATGAAATCCGGGTTGATCTGGTTCATGGCATCGGCCGTCTCCAGGGCGTGTTCTTCCGAGAGTGTTTTCCCGCCCAGTCCCGGCATGATGTACTCCGAGAGTTCGATGCCCGCCTTTTTTACTTTGTGTCCTGCCCGGATATGCATCTCCTTGGTTACGCCCTTCTTGGTCATCCGGAGAACATTGTCCGAGCCGGATTCCATGCCGACGTGAAGCCTGTTCAGGCCCGCCCGACCGATGGCTTCCAAATCCTCCTCTTTCATCCGGTCGATGGTATGCGAGCGGGCATAGGAGGTGATTCTCTCCACCTCAGGAAAGCGCTTCTTCAGATGCTTCAAAATATCCACGAGGTCTGAGGGCTTGATGACCAGGGAATTGGCGTCCTGCAGAAAAATCGATGCCATCCCACCGGAATTCAGCCAGTGATAGGCGGCTTGGAAGGCACTGTATTCTTCGGGCGTTAAGCTCTGGATGGCCTTCCGGAGCTCCGCCTGAGGAATACGGCCTTCATCGTCAGCCAACGACCGGAGCGTTTCCGTATGCCTGTATACCGCATCGATATCTTGTTTCACGTGGGCTGCGGGTCTGAGGGAGAACGTCGTTCCCTTGTACACGGGGCAGAACGTGCATCGATTCCACGGACAGTTTCGTGTCACCCGCACCAGCAGGCTGGCCGCCTCGCTGGGCGGCCGGATGGGCCCCTGTTCAAAGCCTGTGT
>CAZTKR010000030.1:0-22101 GCA_964614115.1 uncultured bacterium
GTATTTCTTTTTCCCTTCTTTGATTTGCTCCCCATAACGAGATACAGCATGGATATACCCCGCAGGGGTGATTTCCAGACGGGTAATGGACCCGGGAAATTTGTGGTCCCAAAGGAAGGCTTCTTCCAGGCCATGAAGTGTCTTCATCATCGACGGACTCATCGAAGCTAAAAAGTCCAGGGATTCTGGTTGAATTCCCAGGAGCAGCGGTTTTTTACCGTGCTGCTCGACAACCTCCATCAGCAGCGTTATGGGCACCTTATGCGTCGAGAAGCTTGGTACGAATCGCTGGGCGTCCTCTGATTTAAAGCATTGCACATCACCGGGATTCCCTCCGAAATCGGTGGCATCGATAAAAAGTATCGTTTCCACATCCTTCCGTTCCATCTGTTCGAAGACGATGCCTTCCACGCTTTTATCTTCCTCGGAAAACACGCGATTCGGGTATCTCTTCTTCAGCCTTTGGGCCAATTCGAGGCCAACACCATCGTCGGCACGGTCCCGATTTCCCATACCAATAATGATAACAGCCCCGGGATGGGTTTCTATACATTCACGTAGCTGATTTATCATCGTATTCCCTTGGAAACGTTCGTTTTCCGAATGGGGATAAGGACGAATTCTTTAAAAACTCGTTCCACCGCACCGAGGGATACAGAACGGACTCCAGGACGCGAAAGATCACCCCGAAAGACGATACAACCAACGAATAAAAATAGGCGCGATGATCTCTTTCTGCCGGCAGGACATGCGACTTGGTAGCCCGTCTGGTCATTCCCGTGAGCGTGACGTTGGCGATGACGTAAACAGGGATTCCCTTTTCTTACTTTAATCTTACCTTTCTTACCTCTTTATCTTTATCCTATTAAATCTTGATGAAAACTTTCTTCCTGTACAGAATGGTCATCATGCCCAGCCAGAACGACACAAACACCACGGCCATCATCAGAGACCCAAAAGCATTCCCAAATACAGGCTGAAAAACACGATCGTATACACAGCTCCAGGCCGAAACCGAACCGGCATCTTCGGACTCCCATTGCCATACACGAATCAGCGTTTTCGCCGTCAGACTGGACAGGACATACACGAGAATCGCATTGCTTCCGAAGATGATAAACGGCCTGGTAAACCGGTCGAATCCTCTGATGTCGATCAACCAAAAGCTGACGCTCAAAAAATGAAGAGCCACACCCGTCGTAACCAGAACATAGCTGCTGGTCCACAGCTGCTTATTCAAGGGCATCCACTGGGCCCAGAGAAAGCCGGCGACAAGAGCGACGTTCGCGGCGATGAATAATCCGTTGGTCTTGGCCAGGGTGTCACGCTGCGAACGAATCCAGTCGCCCGCAAGATAACCGAACAGTACATGCACGACCGCCGGTACTGTGCTCAACAACCCTTCGGGATCGAAAACAGGCGTCCACATATGTCCCTTGAACAGCAGATTGTCGATATACTGGGCCAGATTGCCACCCAAGACCCAAGGATCGCTCCCCTTGCCCGGAAAAGGGATGAAAACCATGGCAGCCCAGTATCCCAGTAGCAGGCCGACGCACCATAAAATCCTTCCTCTGTTTCCCGTATGGAGAATGATCATGGATGCAAAGAAATAGCACAGCCCGATTCGCTGGAGCACGCCAGGAATTCGCATCGTACTGAATTCAAAGTGCGGATAGAGGTACATGAACACTCCCAATGCAATCAATACGAGGGTGCGCCTGACGATCTTCAGATGGACCGGCCTGCGGGATTCCAATGCTTCCAGACGGCGGGCAAACGAGAATGCCATGGCCACTCCTACGATAAACAGAAAGAACGGGAACACCAGATCGGTGAGCGTGCATCCATGCCATCGGGCATGCCGGAACGGCCCGTATACGTGGTTCCAGCTGCCGGGATTGTTCACGAGAATCATCAGCATGATGGTAAAACCACGGAATGCATCCAGCGAGATGAACCGTTTTGAGGAGGGCTTTGTCATTCTTTCGCTCGTGGCCTGATGATGAAATGGATGATACCCAGTAAACTGATTCGTGATAGACACATATCAAATCCGAAATGATTTGACGGGCTTCTATAATATAGCATAGTAATGATAGGATTAAAAATGAGTCGCTCCTGATCGATGGGGTCACGTACGGAAGGGCCGTGTTCCAGGAGCAATCGGTTATAGCCCTTCCAGGAAAGCCAGCATTTTTTCGGCCCGTTCCTCCACCCGCTGGGACTCTTCTCTGAGTTGGAGGACGAAGGGATTCTCATCGAATCGGCCCCGAACCGCTTCGAAATCCTTGTTCACGACCTCTTCATCACCGTCGATCCCGTACCCGATCCGGCTCTTCTGTGAAAATTCTTTCTCCGCATCCTTGAGAATCAAGGAAACGACATCCAGAGAGCTCCGTCTCCAGTCTTTTATGATTTGGATAAGATGACTCTTTGTTAATTTACTAAAATCGATTCCGAGACGTTTTTGGATCAGGTCCATACACCACGCCCACGCGTAGGCTTCGTAATCGGCGTGGATGTGTCTTAACTCGCGGATGAGATTGTCCAGGCTGCTGATGCGGCCCGTCCGCACCGATTCCATCAGCTGCTCGACCACAGCGGCCGGGGCGAGCAGACCGGACATATCCACCCAGGGGCCCAGGGCTTCCGGCCTATCGGAATGAAGCTTCTTCTGTATCTCAGTTATCGACGTTGCATCTGGGAATGCTTCCAGCCGTTGTACGAGTTCATCTCCTATATATACTTGTACGGCGGTTTCGTAGGTTTGGACAAAGTCCCTCAACTTCGAGCGCATCATCATCACGCCGAGGTACTCCACAAAAGCGTCATCCGACGAAGTCTCCTTATCGAGGTGTTTCAGGATGTCGATTCCATTCAGGATTTTTCCGATGGTGTACGGGCTGAAGAGTGCAAAATGAATCAGGTCGAGCTTTTCCGGATCACGGCGGCGGTCTCGGGCTGGCCATTTGGCGCTGTCACGCTTCGTACCCACGGTGGTCAAATTTAACCCTGGAATCAGGATGGATTTTCCATCCGATTCCAGGATATAAGAAAATGGAAAGTCCGTGGTATCGAAGTTAGAAGCATGTTTACCGATAACGCTGGCGAAGGCGCCAACCCGGCACGGCCACGTCAGGTACGAATACGACCCCGTCTTGGCCCCCCGCTCTAGGATGCCCTGATGCACCGGGCCCAGCTTGTACATATGGTTACTCTGATTCGACCCGCTCCCGGCGTTGTAGAAGGAAAACAGACCGGCGATGAGGAGGGTGGATTTATGATGCGTCACCGTATAGGGACCGGCAAAGATACTGCATGCCTCGCCGTGGAATCCCTCGGTGTTGGCAAAGAAACAGGAATTCTCGGCCGAAAACTGTCTGCCGATACGCACGCCCTGGCCCACAAAGCAGCCGTCCAGGGAGGCAGAACCGTCCACCCGGGAGCCCGACTGAACGATGAAGGATTTGGCGATGACGCCTTCTCCAATAAAAACAGGGTCGTGGGCGTTACTGGCGATGGTGCCCTCTTCCAGATAGAGGGCACGGGAGATAATCGTATGCTCACCGACCGAAACGTTGTGTATGCGACCCGCGTGAAGGATTCGTGCTCCCTGTCCGATGGTTCCCCGGGCGGTTTTTTTCGTATCCACATAATCGTGAATCATCTGGCGAAGTCGGGTGTTGAACACGGAATCGTGCCGGTAAAGCGCCTGCAGATAGGCTATCTGGGATGACATCCGGTCGAATATCACCGTTGTCCGACCGCCGCCTTCGTTAATCACCTCCATCTCAACACCGTTCCCGAAACGGGTCTCTCCGGATACCGTTAAGCTCGCCACATTCTCGATGACCACATCGTCGGAGATATCGTAGCGCAACAGATTCTTCACGTCGGCAATGTACACGTGATCGCCGATGGTGCAGTCCTGAACGAATGCTTCGGTCATCCCGCTGGGCTTGTGAATACCATCCTCGACCTCCAGAGTGCCCTGGAAAACGCCCAGGCGGACGTCACCCGCAAAACGGACACGGCGGATGGAGGTTGAGATAAATCCCTCCTTGACCTGTATCCTCTTCCAATCCTCGGCCTGGCAGTCCTGATTCTCCAAGGCCTCGATTTCCGCATCCGTTAAAGGTCTGTAATCCATTACCGTTACCCCTTTACAATTCCGGCAGATTCTCCAGGACGTGTTTCTCGATATTCTTGAAATACGTAACCGTACCGACTTTCAGCTCCATCGTCGCCTCTTCATCGCACGCGATGATGGCATGCTGATGCAACTGCAGCATAGACACGGTATACATGTGATTCACGCCCTCCTCCACCACCTTTTTCAAGGCACGCGCTTTTTTATAGCCGGTTATGATGACAAGTATCTCATCAGCGTCCATCACCGTTCCCACGCCCACAGTAAGGGCCGTTTTAGGAACCTTCTCGACATCGTTATCAAAAAAGGAGGCGTTGGCTACAAGCGTGTCGTAGGTCAAGGTTTTAAGGCGTGTCCGGGATGTTAGAGACGAACCCGGCTCGTTAAACGCGATATGACCGTCGGAACCGATCCCACCCACGAAAAGATCGATCCCTCCGACTCCATTCATCTTTTCTTCGTAATGCTCACATTCCTTTTCCAGGTCCGGAGCGTTGCCATCGAGAATATGGATGTTCTCTTTGGGAATATCGATATGGTTGAAAAAATGATGGCGCATGAAATAATGATAGCTTTGCGGATTATCTTCGGGGATACCCACGTACTCGTCCATGTTGAAGGTGACCACATACTCGAAGGACACGCGGCCTTCTTTGTTGAGTTTGACAAGCTCCCGGTACATTCCAACGGGTGAGGAGCCCGTGGGCAGACCCAGCACGAAAGGTTTATCGGCCGTGGGATGCGATGCTTTTATCCTCGATGCGACGTAATAGGCTGCCCACCTGCTCAAGGTCTGGTAATCTCGATGGATTAGAATTCGCACGAACGTTATTCCTGTTGCTGAAAAGAATGGAAGGTTCTATTTGTTAAATCACTGCTTGTACTCGTGCAAATTTAAAATAAGAAAATCGCATTGTCAAGCATTAGTTCATGAATGATGAATCCACACGAAAGGTGCAGACGATGGCTAAAAGGCCTTACATGATAATAGAGCAACGATGATACGGTTAAATCGGATTGAAAGCGAGCGCTAGGTCACACGTCTTTGCTTCATGAGATTGCCGTTGATGAGATAACGCCCGATGGCATCGGTTTCGCTGCCCGACGAGAAGACTCACGGATCATCTGACATCTTCAGGGACGTAGGCAAGTACCTGGGCGTTGCCAATATGGCTCATTTTTAAACATGGGTTATGTCGTTAGTGGATGAGGCATCTTCAAGGCGAGTGAATTTATACGAGGACCGACATATGAGAGCATGATTCAAAGAGCACTGAATAGGCCGCGTACGACGATTGTCATCGTCCCCCTCACTTGGAGAGGTGACGCCGGCGTAGAGGGTGCCCACTAGCTGGCCACGTTGGAAAACGAAGCCACGACGTAGAAGCGTCCTTTTACGCCTCCGCATATTTTATCTTCACGAGATGCGTGGAGCAACTGATGCACGGATCGTATGCCCGGGCAATCATCTCACACTGACGGAGTATCGTATCGTCGTCGGCATCCTGCTTTATCAATCCCTCGACTGCCCGTCTCATGTATCGCTCACAATCGGCCAGATTCTGTCCCGTCGGGATCACGAAATTGGCTTCGGCTACCAGTCCATCCCTGATTTTGTAATGATGGTAGAGCGTTCCGCGGGGCGCTTCCACGGCACCCACGCCCTCACCCTCGGTTTGCTTGGGCCGGACGATCTCAGGATCCGTATCGGTTTTCAAGATATTATCGACAACAAGGGGTATCTGTTCCAATGCCCATACGATCTCCACGGCCTGAGCCAGATTGTTGTAGAGCGGATTCTTGGACCAACGCGGATTCCAGTATTTTTTAAAGAGCCGGCCTGCCCGCCCTTTTAGCCTGTCCCCCAGGTTGTTGACCCGGGCCAAGGCCCCCACACTAAAGGGTTTCCCCTTGTACAGGCAGTGCTTGGCCGCCGAATGGGCAACAAACCGTTCGTTCGTTAATGTTCGATACTGTTCGGCGTCCACGACATCCCCGTTGGAGATACGGATCTGATCGCCGGCAAGACCGTACTCACCCTGGCCCGGCTCACAGCACATGAAGACCGTATCGGTCTCGAAGAAGGAAGGGATATCCAGTCCGGCCACGAGGTCTGCACCCTCCACGGCGAAGGCTACCATTTCCTGAGCCTGGTTCTTTATCTCCAGCAAAACCTCTCTCGACGGAAATCGTCCGAAACCGCCCACAGTGGGATTCTCACCGTGAATCATCCGGCCACTGGTGACTTCCATGATCCGGTTGGCAAACTTTTTCAGTTCCAGGGCCTTCTTCACTACGTCTCCGTGGGTCTCGGCCATGGCCACGGCCGACGGAAATCCGAAAAAATCAGGAAGTGCCAGGACAAAAACATGGAGGGAATGACTTTCCAAGCATTCTCCCAGGTGCATCAGGCGGCGCATCCAGCGAACCTTGGGACTCACCCGAATATCAAGAGCCTTTTCCAGACCCCGGAGTGCTGCATACCGGTGAGACAGGGTGCATATCGCGCAGATGCGGCAGGCGATGCTCACATCCTCTTCCGGCGTTTTACCCACGACCAGGGTCTCTATGAGTCGTGTTCCTTCCAGAATATCGAAGCGGACGTCCTTTATGCGCTTTCCCTCTATTTGTACAGTGATTCCACCCTCACCTTCGACCCTGGACAGGGGTTCAACGACGATTTCTCGCATCAAAGCACTCCCAAAATTTTCTTCAACGGTTTCATCATGCCGCTGCCGGTATGCATCCGAAACCGGCGTTTGATCTCTTCGTCGGAAAATCCCTTCTCTCTAAGAAGATCGAATTCCGATGCGATATTTGCCTCGTTCACGGGTCCCCAACACCCCAGACAGGGCAAGCCGTGGGAAGGGCATGCCGCACCGCAACCCGATGCCGTCAACGGCCCCACACAGAGGATGCCTTTCAGGAGCAGGCAATCGTTCTCCCGCCAGCGGCACTCGGCACAGACAGGGTAATCGGGCAGCACCGGTGTGTTTCCCTGGATGAAATGGGAAAAACAATAAAAGAATTGACAGGCATCGATGGGACAACCGGGAAGATAAAAGTCGACGGGCACGAATACGTCGATGGGTTTCGACTCGATGGGTGTCCGCAGTTTTAAGAATCCATCACCATATACATGCTTGAAGCGCTGATCCCATCCTTTGCTGCCAAGTTCCATGGCCTGTATACCGCCAAAGCAGGCACAATTCCCGATAGCCACAAGCATCTTCGACCGGCTCCGGATGTCCTTCACGTGTTCGGCTTGTTCTTGATTCGACACGGAACCCTCCACTAGTGCGATATCCAGGTCGGTCTCCTGGTTATCACTCTTGGCCAGAGAAAATGACCGGATATGCACCGACTGGAAAAAATCCAGGAGCCTGTCTTCGGTGTGAATGACGGTCAACTGGTCTCCGTTACATCCCGTGAGCCCGTACAGGCCGACATTCATTTTCTCATCCACGTTCATTCGCCTCCCCTCAAATCAATCCTTGCATATGAATCACGTCCCAGTATGAGAAAACCGGGCCTTCCATGCAGGTGTATATGTACCCCCCGATGATGCAGTGACCGCATTTGCCCACACCGCATTTCATACGGCGTTCCAGCGTCATCAGAATCTGATGCTTGGGCACGTTCAGCTTCAGGACCTCGGCTACGACAAACTTGTACATCACCGGTGGACCGCAGACAGTCACGTAGGTATTCTCAGGATCGATATCCGTCAGGCGAGGGATCAACCGCGTGATCAACCCTGTATCGTAGGGCCACGTTCCCGTATCGTCCTGATCCACGGTAAGGTAACACACCAGGTCGTCCCTCTCCATCATGTGGAAAAATTCTTCTATGAAAAGCATGTCGTCGGAATTTCGAGCACCGTGAAGCACGTACAGCTTGCCAAATTGATCGCGGTTGTCCAGAGCGTACAAGAGCAGAGACCGCAGAGGAACCGCTCCCAGTCCACCCATGATGATGACCAGGTCACGACCTTGCATTTTCTGCACGGGAAATCCGTTGCCATAGGGTCCTCGTACACCGAATACGCTGTTCTCTTTCAATTTGAATATGGCGTTGGTGACGTTCCCCACGCGCTTGATCCCGAATTCCAGGAGACCGGGACGCGAAGGCGTCGACGAGATGGAGAAGGGTGCCTCGCCCACGCCCGGTATGGAAATCATCATGAATTGCCCGGGAAGATATTCCAAATGCAGGGCTTTTTGCATATCCACGGCCCTCACCTGGAAGAAATGGACATTCTCTTTCATCGGGTACCGGCGAATCAGCCGCATGGGTTCGGCCACGTACGGATTACTGGTCTGCACTATACTTGTCATGCCGATACCTCCTCGCCTTTCAGACGCATACCCACGGTCTTGATATCGATACCCACCGGACACGTATCGATACATCGGCCGCATCCCACGCAGGCAGGCTCGCCGAATTTCCCCACGAACGCCTGAAGCTTATGCGTGAACCGTAGCTTTAAACGCGCGGCCCGCGACTCGCGGAAATTATGCCCATCGGCCACCATGGAATACTGTTGAAACATGCACGAATCCCAGTGCCGCATACGCCTGCCGTCGGTTCCATTGAGGCCGATCTCATCGATCACATTAAAACAGGGACACGTGGGACAGACGATGGTGCAGGCACCGCAGGACAGACATTTCTCGCCCAGTTCTTCCCAGAACGGATCGTCCCATCGGAGTTCCATGATGCTGGGCATGCCCGTAAAATCCATCTGTGATTTGAACGCCCCTTCCCGCCGCTTCCGCCACTGGACATATTTCTCCAGATCATCATGGCCCACTTTCTCCTCCAGCAGTGCCGGACATTCACGGATCATATCGTCACCCATGCTGGAGCCCACCCAGATAATGAAAAAATCCTCCAGATCGGTCAGGGCCAGATCAAACCCACCTTCGGCATAATGGGTATTGGTCGTCTTGCAGAAACACTTATCATCAGGAAGACAGGACAAACCGATAATAGCCGTCCGTCTTCGACGCTCCAGATAGTACGGATCGGGATAATGCAGAGTGAAAAATTTATCCATTATCATCAACCCGTGAATGTCACAGGGATGCAGGCCAAAAATGACCTGCCTGGGAAGATCGTCGAGCATGGGTGTGATTTCATTTTCCTGGAACGAAAACATGGAGAATTTGGGTGGAAACAGGAGCTTCTTGAACGGAATTTTCGTGCGCAGGGCCGTGAGATCCAGTTGTCGATAATCCACTATTTTGTCCAGCCCAAACTCATCGCCGTGCCGAACAGGCCCCCACAGTGTTCCGAACGGTTTGATAGCATTGAGGAAATCATCCAGATGTTCCCTCTTCATCTTAACGGCTCGCATCGATGGACTCCAACGTTATATACGCGTTCCGTGAGCTTGATGACTTCTCATTACAAAGCCCATACCAAGGTAAAATTTTTATAAAAATCATCATGATAAACGTAGGATTCATAATTAATTAAATCCTTCCGTGCGATGATTAAAATCGTGACTCACGATCCATAAATAAGGGGCATAATGCACACCCTTGGGTCACTTTACCCCGAACTCACCAGGATGACGATTCTGGATATTTATACTACAGGACGACACCAACGAGTCCCTACGATTGTTTCTACTCCTCGAAGACAAGATTGGGCATTCTCAACACACCATACTCACCGGCGAATCCCATCTTCCGAATCTCTTCGGCTACTGGCTGCATCACTTCCAGGATACGGAGTGCGGTCATCGAGACCGCCTCCCTCTCGCTGCTATCCGCCTCTCTTCCCAGAAGCGCTTTCCATATGGATTTCTTCCTGGGAAAGCATTTCAGCCGAACCTCTTCGTCGTCGGGTATGCCCGCTGCCTCCTTGGCCAGGCACAGGGCCGTGGGAAACCCTCCAAGGGCATCCACGAGACCCCGATCCCTGGCATCCTCGCCCGACCAGACACGTCCCTTGGCAATCTCCAGGACCTTTTCCTGGGGCAGGCGACGGCCTTCTGCTACTTTTTCCGTGAAATCCTCGTACACACGATCGAGCCATGTCTGGAATCGAGCCCATTCACTGCGGTTGTAGTCTTTATTCCGCGTCCACATCGTGGCGTTCGTGCTGGTATGGACTTCATCCCAGGCAAAACCCACTTTATCCCAGAGTCCAGACATCACCAGCTTACCGCCCAGAACACCGATGGAACCGGTAATCGTGCCCGGCTGCGACACGATCTTATCCGCAGCCATGGCCACAAAATATCCGCCGGAGCCCGCCACATCGCTCATCGAGACGATGACGGGTTTACCGGCTTCCCGGGCACGTACCGTTTCCCGCCAGACGGCATCCGAGGCCACGTACGACCCACCGGGACTGTCGATGCGGAAGAGAATGGCTTTGACTGTCTTATCCTCGATGGCAGCCCGGAAGGCACCGGCCACAGTATCCGATCCCATGCGGACATCGCCGAATATGGGATCGTATCCACTCTTGCCTCTGTATACCCCACCCACGCCGTATATTAAGGCAATGGCCTTTCCTTCGCGATGCGGCCTGCCCGCTCGTTCCAAATACTTATCGAGATACAGAAACCGAGCCTTTTTTCCGAATCGTTCGCGCACACGGGCAACCAACTCATCCCGGTAACCCAATCCATCCACGAGTCCGGCGTCCAGGGCTTCCCGCCCCAGGAACGGCCCGCCGTCGATGAGGGACCGGACATCCGGCTCCGTCAGCCCACGAGCCTGGGCGATGCCGCGAACCATCTGACCGAACTGGGATGTCATGACTTTTTGCGTGGCTTCGCGATGGGCACGGGTGTATTTCTGTTCCGTATAGATGTTCTTGGCACTCTTATACTCATGGCGATGATCCATCCGGGGAACGATGCCCAGTTTATCCAACGTACCACGAATAAATGGGGTCTCATACATCAAACCCGTCAGTCCGATGTCGCCCGAAGGCTGAAGGTAAATTTCATCGAAGGCCGTGGCCAGGTAATACGCGCCGTTCCCCGGTCCTGCCTCACCAAACGTCTCGGAGAATGCGAAGGCCGGCTTCCTGCTCTCCCGGAAGGCCTGCACGGCATCCCGCAGCTCCTGTACCTTGGCAAGTCCCATCCTTCCGGCACCGATACGGGCCACCAGGCCCACGACGCGCTCATCCTCCGACGCCCTCTCCAAGGCTTCAACGATATCGCGCACGACAGGAAACCCCCCCAGCATGATTCTGGCCACCGGGTCGTCGGGCACGTACTCGATAAGCTCGCATTCCAGGTTGACTTCGAGAATTGTTTTACCTGGAACGCGACCCTGAAAGATCCACGAGAAAAATCCGATAACGATAGAGACCGTGATGGTACAACATGTGAAAATTCCTATACCTATGAGTAATCGTGTAATGAATCGTTTCATGATGCCACTCCTGGGATACCGTTGATCGAGGGAAATACGGATAAATCCATCGCATCTCTTGCGACGAGGTATTAATGATAAAATCCTGTTAAAACCGACTCTTCCAGTATATCGCATACACCGATGGGTTCGGGATCGTCCTCACCGATGATGACACAATCCTCGAACAGAATATACCGCTTTACCAGTCCGATATCGGCGATGTAATCGTAGAAGAGTATGTCATCGTCCCGCTCTCCGTCACGATCCATATCCAACAGCCACTGAATCTGGAAGCATTCGAGTTCCCCTGCCGGTACGACCTCGATACCCCGGCCCACGACTTTTTTATCCATACGGCAGGGCTCGCCCGGATACCGATACGTCCATTGCGCGCCCACCTCCAGAGGATACGCGATACTTCGCAAGGGTGGCGTTTCATACGTCAACGAGTCCTCGAGACATGCCGATCCGAGGGAAAGGCCGGTAAAACTGGATACCAACGCATGGACAGAGGGAAAAAACATCCCTTTGAAAAAAATCCGAATGCCGTTTCCTGATTTGGGAATTAACTGGCCCGGTCCGCAATAAGCGAAAAGGTACAATCCGCTGTCGAGATTCGCATAATAGGTTTCGCTCTCGAATGTCTGGCCGTTCCCATCAGTCAAAATTTCTTGGAACACGTGCGTCTCTATGGAATCGTGAATCGTCTCTCTGCGTGCGATCTCAATCGTCACCGTAAAAGACGCCGTCGTATCCCCAACGCTCTGAGCTTTTGGCGTAAACGGACGGAAATTGGAATTTGATAACGTCCGTGTGTATATCCAACGATACCCGATTTCGACCGGATAGACGAATCGCTCCTCACCGGGCTTGAATGGGTTCTCATTCTTCTCACAATGCAGGCCGACTAAAATGACCAGAGCGACGAGCACAAATACGATGACGTTTTTCAACGCACCCTCCCTACATTTGATTCAGGATCTTGTTCTTCTTCATGGATAAGTGGACGTCTCATCCTTCGTTGCACAAGCCATAACCGATCATCCAATAGAGACGAAGGATGTCTTCCCTGGTCCCTCGGCAGAGGCAGGAGATACATGAATACGATAGAATAGGCAAACAAGGATAAGCCTTCCGTAACGCATACCTTGGTTCTCCTCATTTGATGGGGCAATCCGAACCAAATGATATATGATAAATATACCCGAATCGTCCCTGAAATACAACTGTTTTTCATTCCAGCAAGTGAGGAAAATGGTTTTCCGTATATCCACCCCTCTCCGATTGCCTGGCATCTATGTCCGTGAAACGGTATTCTTTTGCCAGGTCCCACGACGTCAACGATTTGCCCGATTTTTATTCATGACGATGGATACCATGCCATATTTAAGGCATCCTCACACATCATTTTTTTTCGTAGCGACACGATATGATGGCCTCATGCAGCGATTCCGGTGTGACGGAGAAATATTTTATCGACCGATTCCTTACTCGATATGTTTGACGATCACACCGTTCTTCATTACAAAACAGACATCTTTCAATGCGTGTATGTCCTGCATAGGATTTTCCGGTGTGGCTATGATATCGGCCCACTGGCCTGCGGCAATGGCTCCCCGCTCGCCATGAACACGCAGCAGTTCGGCGGCATTGGTCGTCATGCATTTCAGAATTTTAGCCGGTGGCACCCCCGCCTGAAGCCAAATATCCAGGTAATCCATGGCCATGTCCGCACGCGTCTTACCCGGCATATCGCAAACCGTATCCGTACCGAAAGCCATCTTCACACCCATTTTATGAGCCCGCCGGAGTCGATCCACGATGCTCTCGCTCAGTAACTCTGCCAGTTTATAGTCAAGGGGGAATATGGCCTTTATGTGCTCGAACGGGAAATCCGTACCGACCAGGACGGTGCCCTTCTTCTTCATCAATGCCAGCAGTTCATCAGAAAGCATGAAACCGTGCTCGATGGCATCGGCTCCGCCCAGGATGACGTTTTTTGCAGCATCACCCTCTATAACATGCACAGTAACCGTGAGTCCTGCCCGGTGCGCCTCCTCCACGGCCGCCCGTATCTCTTCTTCACTGTAGAAAAAGGCACTGTTGTCCGCAACCAGTTTGATGGTTTTGGATCCGTAATAGATGTTCTGCCGAACGGCTTTACGGACTTCATCGGGTGTATCGGCATCGATGTACTCAAACTGCCAGAAAGGTCCCTGCTCCGGCGACATATTCGCTGTTTGACCTCCAAACGGTGCGATGATCTTGCCCGAATTGATGATCGTCGGACCGACGAACCACGATCTTTCGATGGCACGGCGGATATCCGCCGCTGCGTAGTTGGCATCGTTGCCGATGTCTTTCACAGTCGTGAAACCGGCTTTCAGGAAAATGCGCGCGTTGTGCATACCCCTCAGGGCCCGAAGCGCCGTGCTTTCTTGCAGATAAACCGATCCCAGATCGAAGGAATTCGGGGCAAAGTTCAGCGTAAGGTGCGTATGAGCATCCATCAGGCCCGGCATAATCCAGCACCCGGTAAGATCGACGACCTGTACAGAGTCCGATACTTGAACGTGACTGCCCACCTCCGTGATCTTGCCTTCGCTGATTAGAATCATTTGATTGTCTGTGATCGAACCATCTGCCGGATCGATGAGATGACCGATCCGTATGGCCGTGGTCTGGCCCAAAGCCACAGAACAGACCAGTAAAAACACGAATGACCCTATAACGATGTGACAATGCTTCATTTTCTGCCTCCCGTTTTTTCCAATGATAGCCAATCCATCAGAAAATTGCAAGAAAAAAATCGGAACTGTATTCGGATATGACGATCGCTTCTCGATGATTATTTACTATCATTTTAATGACAGACGAAGCCAAGAAATGCGGTGCATGTAAACCAATTTCCCGGGCTCAGGACAAACCATATTGACACGAACTTTCCTTTCAATCCCTTCCAAATAAAAAGGAGGCGGGATTTTGGGCCCGCCCCTCTAAAAATGTCGATGGGATATATATTTTGGTCTGACAGACTAAAACGTCATATTCGCCGGCTCGTAATACTCGGTGGGATGTTTGCAAGACGGACATTTCTCGGGTGGCTCCGTCCCTTCGTGAATATAGCCGCATTTGCTGCATTTCCATTGGATGGGCTTTTCCCGTTTGTACACCGTCCCGTTCTCCACCATGGCCAACAGCTTCTTGTACCTCTCGCGATGCTCCTTTTCAACCCGGGCTATTTCATGGAACAGCGTGGCTGCTTCCATGTTTCCCTCCTCCTCGGCTTCCTTGGCGAACGTGGGGTACATCGTGACTGTTTCGTAATCCTCTCCGGCAACGGCCTCTTTCAGATTGGCCACGGTATCGCCGATGCCATTCAACAGCTTGAACTCATCCTTGGCGTGCTGCTGTTCGTTATCGGCCGTTTCTTCAAAAATTTTAGCGATGTAATGATAGCCCTCTTTTCTGGCCACCTTGGCAAAATAGGTATACTTATTCCGGGCCTGGGATTCACCCGCAAATGCTGCCTTCAAATTTTCTTCCGTTTTTCCCACTAGAACCTCCATTTCTTAGTTGATGGATTGTGAATATGCTTGATAGACGTACGATGCCCCATCATGTTTTTGACAGGAATGTAATCACGAACGAGGGCTTGATCCGATCAGTCGGTGCCGATGAATGACGGATGGAACCATCCGAATCAGAAGGTGCCATCCATACGAAACTCGGGTATACCGAACCACAAACCGGTATTCTTGATATTATCGAGCTCAGCCTGGATCAGCTCATAATGAGCATCTTCCCACTCTGCCAACCGACGGAACAGGGCGTTGGCCTCGGGATTCGTGACCTCATCGGCTTTGTCCCGGAAGAATTGGGCTGTCTTACGCTCCAGGTCCAACGCCGTATTCAGGGCGTCGAGCTCTGCCACACCCGATTCACCCTTCGTCCGTTTGGCTTTATCTCGTAAGGAGGGGATGAGCTTTTCCACCGATGACGGCGGAATATGAATGCTCTGCCAACTCCCCCCCTCGGAAATCTGTTTGAGCTGTTTTTCTAAAATTTGCCGATGTTCAACTTCATCCTTTGCCAACTGCTGAAACATCTTCTTGCCCGATTCATCCTGGGTCGCATCGGCAAACCTCGTAAATGTTTTATACCCGTTTTCTTCGACTTCGATGGCCGTCTTTAAAATCGCTGCCAATTCCGTGGTATGTGATGTCATGGGTGTCCTCCTTGTAAGTTCGATGTATTCAAATGATTTGGATGCCTATGTGAATCATCCCAATGGCGGGTCGATTCCATGCCTATGTTTTTTCCCGACAGCGCCCACACAAGCCTTTGACAACCACGCGCGTACTCTGAACCTTAAACCGTTTTTGGATGTCGTCCGGGATTTCCAGACTATCCAGGGCATCATCGTAGAAATCGATGATGGCACCGCATCGGACGCAGTGGAAATGATGATGATCGTGTGTATTGGGATCGTACCGTCGCTGATTGGCGAGCCCTTCGATGATATCGATAAGACCGATCTCCGAGAACGTGATGAGTGTCCTGTTCACCGTATCAAAAGAAATACTGGGTAACTCCTCCCGAATTTCACGGAACATCGTATCTGCAGAAGGGTGATTCTTCATCCGGATCAGCTTCTTGTAGATGGCCATACGCTGGGGTGTCACCTTGAGGTGGTGCTGCCGGCAGTGATGGACGAAAGAATCCAAAGAATGCTCGGTGGTCTTTTCCTGCATGTTATTATTATATAGGAATTATTCTTATTTGTCAAGTGTTTTTTTTGAAAGTTCTCCAAAAACTTCAGAACTGCATGTGATATCACCCATCGGCAAATGGGTTCTGTAACATGGAGTGCAAGTCGGGATTTAAAAAAATACATCCGATAGCTGTTCATAAATCGACATTTAAATTTCTTATATGCGGGGAATAGTGGAGGATATATGTTAGATGAATGGACGACAGGATATTTCATTCGTGACGGATCAAATCGGGCATGATGCTAAAAACAGGAGGGGTATACCTGTGAACATACGGCCATACAAATCATGACAATCGACAGATCATCGCTGCTTACGGTTGGTGCGCGTGCTTCATCCTCCGCTTCCGGTACGCCTTCACCTGCTCCATGAAAATTTCCAGGTCACCGTCGAGATCGAAGGGCACACCATCGAAATAGAAAATGCGCATGGGCATATCGTCATGATCCCTGCTGACATGGGGGTAAATCACTTCTGTGACGATACCGTTCATGCAGGTGAACGGGCTGATATCCACCACACCGTCACAGCCGGCATGGTAGAAAGCCACGGACTTGCCGGTATTCAGGGTCATCTCCCCTAGGGCCATGTGAGCCGGCAGATAAGGCTGGCTGTATTCCAGCAGCGTTTCCACGCGGGCTTCTTCTCTATTTCGGAATATCTCCTGGAACGGAGCCAGGAGCGCCTTCTCGTCCTGATGCTGGAACCAGTGCCTGAGCTTCATGCCGGCACTGGCAATACCAAAGCGTTTCCCCCTTTCCCGGAGCTTACGCTTCTCTTCATAGTTGGTGTACCACACCCACTCCGCGATATCGGCAATCCAGACTTCACCGCCCAGGGCCTCGATCCTCCGAACGATGTGCTGATTGCTGAAGCTGTTGAACCGAAGGTAAATCTCCCCTACGGCTCCGATGAGGGGCCGATGACCCATGGGAGCGTTGAGATGTATGTGCTTGAACCGGTCCCGCGCTGATTCCAGGTTGCCCACCAATCGTTTGAGCTGTGTCCTGGAATCCAGCGAACCGTCGGCCAAAACAGCACAGACCTCCTCCAATGCCTGGGTATGTACACGGTCGGCACTGCCTTCATCCCCCTCATAAGGACGCACCATCATAAGAAGCTTTCTCAGGATGTCAGAGACGACGATGGCCCGCCAGCCTGTTCTCATAAAATGTCGGACATTCGCGGCGATGCCTTCGTATCCATCGCTGCTGGTGGGCGAGAAGACCACCGCATCCTCGTAGTTTAACTCTCTGAGAATTTTCCGAAGCAGGGGTGCATACTGACCGAATCGGCAGGGACCGGAAGAGGTCGGCAGAAAAAAGGCATTCCTGGAAGGCACAAAATCATCTCTCAGGATGACTTTCAGGAAATTACCCAGAGTGACCCTCTGGGGCAGGCATTCCTCGCCCGTGGTAAAACGGGCCGCCAGTGTCAGGGTCTCCTCGTCGGATCGTGGCGAGACCCTGGCATCCACACCCAGCGAACGATAGGCCGCTGCCACGGCCTCTGCCCCCCCGGTACTCATACGGGGTATGTACAGAGTCCGTCCCTCCAGAGGATGATGCTCTTGATTATCTTTCTTTTCCGTTTGAACGACCGTCACGCTTTACCGAATCCCCTTTACCTATTGGATGGTTCCTTTCTGATTCCCCTCATGTGAGGTGAACACCCTCACAGCATATGCTTACTTTCCAGAAACGCCTCGATGCGCGTCATCACGCCCGCGTCGTTGGCATGGCTGTCTAGCTGAAGGAAGAGGAACGGTTTGCCAGACGCCTCCTCCACATAATGCCGGATATAAGAATCCGGCCCGCACTTGAAATTGCTGAGATAGATGAGGTGCATATTAGGATTGTCTTTCGTATACATGGCTGCCTGGATAATTCGCCGTCCGTAATTCCAGAACATATGATCGTGCACGGGAAGGATGTTGATGGGGTCCAGATTCAGGAAATCCATGGGAACGAGGTTCACACCGTACTGCGATCGAAGTTTCGCCGGAATGTTCAAGTTCAATCCCGGATCGTAGAGGTTGTAGGGCCTGCCCAAAAGTACGACGCAATCCAGCGCTTCCTCAGAGATGTGCGCCATGATCTCACGGCCCGCCTCGGCAACGCGTGCCTGAAACCGTGCCTGCGCATCGAACGCCCTTTCAACGGCCCTGCGGTTCTCTCCGGCCGGAATGGAGAGGGAGGAAACCGATTCCCTCAGCTGCTTTTCGACAGATTCCTTCCCCCATCGGAACTGGATGCTGGGGCAAAAAAGACTATCCTTCAGTCCGTCCAATGCCGGCGTGTGCTTCACGACCAGGGGTATGGTCTGCGCCCAGGGACAAATGAACGAGGCAACGCTATCCATGGGGTCTTCCTCGTTGATCACGTTGGGCAGGAAGATCATATCCATATCTTTGTCCATCATGTCTTTCAGGTGCCCCAAAGCCATCTGAATGGGAAAACAGGGTTCGGCCACGCAGGCCTCCACACCGGCATGAATCATTTTCTGGCGGCTGGGGCCCGACAGAAAAACCTCGTATTCCAGCGACTCGAAGTAAGCTCGCCAGAACGGGAGACGGTCGAAGAAATATAATATCCTCGGAATACCGATCCGTCCCCTGCTTTTATACCCGTGTTGGTGATCTCCTGTATCCACCTCGAAAAGAAGGGCTTCCCTGAAGCGCAGGAGGTCTGTGACCTGGGCTTTCCGATCGGTCTTCGACCGTTGACGATACCGCTCGGAGCATTTATCCCCCCAGTAACTCTTCTCCCCCTCGACCACGAACTCCTGGACGACGCACTCGTTTGAACATCCCTTGCACGTGAATTCCCTCTGGTCCCAATGTACACGGTCGAGCTCCCAGCCTCTGAATGAGGTTTGCCGGTCTTGGGATGAGTTTTTCGCCAGCAGGGCAGCGCCAATGGCACCCATGATCCCGTTGTGGGGTGGGATGATGATCTCTTTGTCCAGTATCGTCGAAAAGGCTGCGGCCACGCTGTCGTTATACGCCGTTCCCCCTTGAAAGAAGATGACATCCCCGATCTGTCGCTTCTTGACCACGCGGTTGAGATAATTTTGAACGATGGAAAGTGCCAGCCCGGCCGTGATATCCTCCTTGGGTACGCCTTGATGCAGGTACGGCACCAGTTCCTTTTCCATAAACACCGTGCATCGTTCACCCAGCTTCAACGGATGCTCGGACCGAAGTGCCAGCTCGGCAAATTCACCCCGGATCTCAATGCCGATCTGTCTCGCCTGCTCCTCCAGAAACGAACCCGTCCCCGCAGCGCACGCCTCGTTCAGGCTGAAATCCACCACCACACCCTCGTTGATGGAAATGAACTTGGAATCCTGCCCCCCGACCTCGAAGATGGTATCCACGTTCTCTGTCAGGTACTTTTGACTGATATGAAGGGCACCCGTCTTATGGGCCGTAATCTCGTCCTTGATGATATCGGCTCCCACCAGAAGGCCGATGAGCTCTCGTCCCGATCCTGTCGTCCCCACACCCCGAATGCAAACTCGATCTCCGGCCACCGACGCCATCTCAATCAATGCGTCGCGGACGACCTCCACAGGGCGTCCATCCGTCATCCGGTAAATGCCGTGTATAAGCTCGCCCTCCGAGTCCACCAGGGCCAGATTCGTGCTCACCGAACCGACGTCGATGCCCAGATACGCATCCACTACATTGTCGGCTGTCCATCGGTACTCGGACGTCCGATCTCTCAGGAGCCGCACTTTGTCCATGGAAAGAGGGGGCATCGTGGGATAGGATTTTTTTTGTTCTCTACGCGAAAAATCCGATGGTACGGAGGAATGGACGACTCCATGCTTCCGCCCGATTAGGGCGGCACCCGTGGCTTCGATCCACGCGGCGTACTGGGGGACGATGAGTTCACCATCGTCCAGTTTGAACTGTCTATCCAGAGCACTCACAATACCCCGGTTTGCCGCCACACCCCCGATGAAGGCCACTTTCTCTTGGATGCGCTTGCCCTTGGTGATGCTTCCTTTAAAGTTGCGGATCACGGCCTCACACAGCCCTTTCAGTACCTCGGGCGGTTGGTAGCCCCGCTGCTGGGCATGGATCATGTCCGACTTGGCAAAAACCGAGCACCTGCCGGCAATCGATGCCGTCCGGTCCACGCCCTCGACCAACGTTCCGACTTCTTCGATCCGATACTTCAACCGGTCCACTTGCTGGTCGAAAAAGGAACCCGTTCCTGCCGCACATTCCCCGTTGGTCTCATAATCCAGGATTTGAATTTCCCCATCCTCTTCCTGAGAAAGCAAAACATACTTGGCGCACTCTCCGCCCAAGGCGAACACCGTATGAACGTCTGGATAGAGCCTGCCCACGCCCTCGGCAGCGGCCCTGTACTCGTTCACGTAACGGAAACCCCAGGTCTCGGAACAGCGCTTCCCGCCCGATCCCGTGGCCCAGATGCCGGCAATCCTGCCGTCAGGAATCTCCCGACAAAGCTCATCCAGGAGGTTAGCCACTTCCTTTAAAGGCTGACCCTGGTGCCGAACATACCGGGAAAGCACCAGGTGTCCGTCCATCGTTGCATCCGCGTGTCCCTTATCCGGTAAGAAAAAAGGACCCGTTTTCGTGAGATTCTTTATAAAATCAGTATCGGAGTCATCCTGGATGAGAACAGCGACCTTCACGCTGACGGAACCGACATCGATACCGATCCAGACATCTTTCTTTTTCATAGCAATTAATTTACATAAAATTTTATAAGATACAAAACGTAAACACAATGATTACTGGCGTTTTTGAGTCTCGGGAATCTCGATGAATCTTGTCAAGAACTGATCATTACATATTCTTTATATTTTCATGGAAATCTGAATGACCGGGCTTTAAATCATTACTCATTTTTCAAAATAATCGGCTTGCCGATGTTCGCATGCCATCCACAAACCAAGGACTATGCTCAGTAAAGCGAACATAAGGTGACATATAGAATACGTTTAATCGATGTCTCGGCTGATGGGCGTGCACACGTCTGCGATGGCCCGCCAGCTCTGGTGCTCCCAGTGGAACACGAGCGTGACATAAGAGACCAACGTCATGCGTTTTCCATCGGGCATGTCCTGGTGATACGTAAAGATCGCCATGACATATCCAAAATCGTTCTCCTGAAATATCTTATCCAGCTCGAACGAGATGTCCCAGCCTTCTTCGGAGAACCAGTCCCGATGGAACTCGACGTATTCCTCCCGCGTCTCCAGCATCTTGCCCGTCGTGCCGATGAAGTGGAGCGCGTCATTATCCGTGATGGTTTGGATCATAGCGTTTAGATCGCGATTCTGTACGGATTGGATATATGCCTCGTAGGTCTGCATCAGCGGTTTGCGCTCCTGCTGAGTGCACGCCATTTGAAGAAGGCAGATCAAGAAAAGAACAGCCGGAACCATCCAGAATACAGGTTTTTCTCTCAAACCATTTTCCCTTTCGTATTGCCGATCATTTCCGTGCCGAATCGAGTCATTATATTATGGATGACAAATAAAGGACGGTTTCTTATCACTTCTTACTTCATCTTTCTATCAACATATACATGTCAACAAACCGGATTCTGATTGTTACTATTCACACGGAGACGACGTATCTCTGACCTCGTTTCGGCATGCATACAAAAGCAACTCTAAACATCTCTCGTCTGCCATTTTTGCCTTGAATAATTTACCCGAAATGTGTATAATCTTGTCCGGGCTAGTCCAAACCTGTTCTCACCATCTTCATCATGAGAATACATGTTGATCTGGAGGTGGCTTT
>CAZTKR010000031.1:0-7591 GCA_964614115.1 uncultured bacterium
CCCTTGATTGTTTCTTCCCAATTTTGTATTATTAAGTAAATTCATCCTGTCTTAGCTCACAGATGCTACCCGTTAGCGTCCGCTATGTCTCATCTGTTATAGAACAACATATTCGTGTAGAGGAGGAACTCATGAAACAAAAATTGCTCATGCTTGTTGTGATCTGTGTAACAGCGGTTGGTTTCCTGTCGCATACGGCCGTTTTCGCCCAGGGATGCGGCTGCCCAACGTCCGATACGGAAGCATTCGAAGAGTTAGCGCTGGAAGCTTGCACGTCCGTCCTGGTGGGGAAGAAAGCATCCACAGACGGGTCTGTTATCACCACCCATACCGACGATTGTGGCATGTGTGACTGGAGCTGGCGCTACGTGCCTCCGGCCGATCACGAGCCCGGTGCCAAGCGTAAAATTTACTGGTTAAACCAGTTCGAAACGACACCGCCCAGCCAGGGCTATCACTGGAGTGACTACGAGCACAAGTTCAACGGGCTGGAAATCGACGAGGTGGAACACACGTATGGCTACCTTCACGGAATGTTCGGGTACCTGAACGACAATCAGGTGGGTTTCGGAGAATCCACCATCGGATGCCAGCGTCAACTTCGAAACCCCACACCGGCGGCCAAGTTCGACATCACACAACTGAGTTTCATCGCCATGGAACGTGCCAAGACAGCCCGGGACGCCATCCGGATCATGGGCGACCTGGCTACCCAGTACGGGTACGGCCATACGGATAGCGGGGAGATGCTGGCCGTGTCCGATCCCGATGAAGCCTGGATTTTCGAGATCATGCCCGTGGGGCCGCTATGGACGCCGGAGAGCGGGAAGCCGGGTGCCATTTGGTGTGCCCAGAGAGTGCCCGACGATCATGTGAGTGTTTGTCCCAACGAATCCCGTATCGGTGAGATCGATCTGAAGAACGAAGATTATTTCATGGCCTCGGAGAATGTGGTCTCACAGGCCGTGGAAATGGGATTGTACGATCCCGCAAGTGGTGAGCCTTTCAACTGGAAGAAGGCTTATTCGCCCAGAGAAACCAGTGCAACCGCTTCGAAAGGATCGCAAGCCCGGCTGTGGCGTTTTCTGGATCTGGTGGCACCGTCCAAGGGATTCAGTCCGGACACGCCCAACATGGATTTTCCGTTCTCCGTCAAGCCGGACGAGAAACTTTCCGTGACGGATGTGTTCCACATCCTGCGGGACAATTACGAAGACACGCCCTTCGAAGTCGGCAAGGGTATCCGGGGCGGGCCTTTTGCGAATCCCAACTATACGTTCCGTGCGACCCTGGATGAAAAACGGTACGGCCTTCCGCGCAGTATCGGCATGAACCGATCGGAGTACACCACGGTCATTCAGGTCCGGGATTGGCTGCCCGATCCTATCGGCGGCGTTCTCTGGCTGAGCCTGGGCTCGTTGAATACCACGTGTTTCGTGCCGTTCTACGGGGGTATCACGGAGATGCCTCAATCCTACCAGTTCGGCGATCATTGGGAATTCGACCGGCGCGTGGCCCGGTGGGCCTTCGATTACACGGATTTCCACACACAGGTCGTGTACTCCTACGCCATTCAGGACGTGCGTGAGGCCCAGAAACATTGGGAGCTATCCGCCGTGGAACGCACCCCGGACATCGATGCCAAGGCACTGGCCCTGTACAAGGAATCGCCCGAGAGGGCCAGGGAGTATTTGACCCAATACTCTTGTGACAACGCCAATGCCGTGGTCAACGCCTGGTGGAAGTTGGGTGACGATCTTCTAGTCAAGTACAATCATTTCATTCAGTATGACGTGAAGGAGCGCAAGAGGAACCGGCTGGAATACCCCGAAGAATGGATCCGTGTCTTGATCGACAACAAGGAAATCGAACCCATGCCGCCAAGACGTTAGACGGCGTGTTATTCGATCATTTGGTTAGAACGTCGATTTTACGTCTTGATACTATTTATATATCTCCGCAGAGGCTGTTGCCTTTGCGGAGATTTTTTTACAGGATCTGAAAGGGTGCGTTTCATGGCATCGGAACATATCAGGAGATAAAGAGGTGGCCGATGTTATCATCCATCAACGTGGAGCTTTCAACATCCTGGATGTTTATCCGCAATCCTTAAAAACGGTAATACGTCACCAGCATGAGCCGTATGTTCTTGCCTGCCTCTCCCTGCATATACGAGGTTTTCAAGTACTCTCCTTCAAAAGTGAAGCTCACCGCTTTGCTCTGCTGCCAGGCGATATTTGCGAACAACCAGTCATTCCGGGACCGATGACCCGGAGAAAGGTCGTCGTCATCGGGATCGTCCATGCCGCCGCCCAGGGTGACAGACCAGGCGGGCTTGATCTGAATCTGTGCCTGGGCCCAGCCCCCCTTGGAGGCGATGTTCGTCACAGACACGGAATCGCGGGCGAACCCCTGAAACACGCCCCCGAAGAAGCTGTTGAGGTTTTCACCCATGAACCCTTTTACGATCATGGAGACGGGACCGGTCTTTAGCTGAAGGTCCGCGTTCACGGAAACTGTTTTCATGTCGTGCTGGATACCGGCCAAATCCGGTATCTTTTCCTGACCGTAATGTCCTGAAACAGATAGGGTGAGATTCCCGGCGGTCAACCAAGATCGGGCCATGATCCAGGGCAGTCCGGTTCGTTCACCATCACCCACGGGATCGAAGTCGCCTTCTGAAAAATCGTCGTATTTTATGTTGCCGGCCATGGGCCGGTTCAGACTGACGGCGAATCGTACAGGTTTCGTTTTGATGGTAAACCGTATTTGAGGGTAGCGCATCCAAAGATTGCCCTTGCCGGCACCCACGACGAAGCTCGTTGTGTTGGGAAACGGGCCTGCGATGAGAGCCCAGTCCTGTCCAAAGCGGGCCTCCCAGCCGGGTTTATTCAGTTCGATCCACGCATGACGAATCCGCAGTGCGGGCTGGCGTGCTGCTGTGGATGAATTGGGAAATCCGCCCGCGAAATCCGTTTCTATTTTCCCGATGATGGTACCATCCGTTCCAAATTTAGGGCCGGAGAAATTAAGACCCAGCCGTGTGTGGCGGATACTCATGGAGAACACGTTCTGATCTGCATACGAACTGCTACCGGATCGTACAAAAAGCAGCCAGTCGCCCTGAGCGACATCGGAGTTATCGTAAAACGACTCCATTTTGATGAATCCATAAAGGTGTGTTGCATAAGACCCGATTAGGTTTCCTTCATCGGCCAACGATGCTATCGCGCAACAAACAATACAGGTGAGTGTGAGTATAACCGTCCTTTTCTTCATGTGACTCCTCTCCATTTTTATCGATACATTCGAGATGACTTTCGTGTCTTTTATAAGAGGGAAGAACAATGTATGAAATTTTGTGTGTATCTTCAACGGATAATTTGCCAGTTTCATGCGATGTGATCATGAAAAATCCATTTTTTATGTCAAAAGATTTATTTGTTAGCGAGACAAAACTTTGTATATTGGAGTAGTCGTCACTATTCGTCCGACAAGTCAACGAGAATGCTGGTATGATTCGATTTTCGAGTCGTCGATCACGTCTGGTTTGCCTCGTATGAATCGTCTTTTAAAAAATGAATAACCCAAGGAGAAGAGCGCGTTCCTAAACATTTTGATCGTTCTTGTCGCGCCAGGAGCATTTATTGAAAATGAAATACGGGAGGATACGGCGATGATTGCAAGAATATGGCATGGGTGGACAACACCCGGGAATGCGGATGTTTACGAGAACTTGCTCAAGACAGAGATATTTTCCGGCATCGCGTCCAAGGAGGTTGGAGGCTACCGGGGCATTCAGTTGTTACGACGTCCTGCGGGTGAAGAGATCGAATTCGTCACGATCATGTGGTTCGAATCCTGGGAAGCCGTGAAACAGTTTGCCGGTGAGGATTACGAGCGTGCGTATGTTCCCCAGAAGGCACGGGACATCTTGGCACGATTCGACGATCGTTCCGCACACTATGAGATCCGGGAACAGCTCGACTATTGATTTCATTAAAGGGTTGGTCGAAATCCTTTCTCGTTCTGGCGTCACCTATATAAGAGTGATTCCCGTTCCTTCAGGGTGGCCCTTCTCAGAATATAGGAAATGGATCGGCTTGCCATTTTGCTTCGTATAACCATGCCTTCCGTTGATTTCACGACATTCCTACGTTCGGAAACGATGTGATGCATACATCCTTTTGCTGAACGAAGTGCTCTGGAATCCTCGCTATTTGTTATCATCGTATGATTCAAATGTAACCATCCGTAATTTCTTCGGTATATCTAATAAACGACTTGGACAATCGAGGAGGAATGGGGTATGGGTAAAAATTATCTTAAAATGGCTTTTCGAAGTCTGAAGAAGCATAAACTGTATTCATTCATCAACGTCCTGGGTCTCAGCATCGGAATGGCATGTGTCATCCTGATCCTGTTGTTCGTACGGGAGGAGTTGAGTTACGATCGGTACCATGTGTACAAACACCGTGTTTACCGAATCAACTGGTCCTTGACCAACCCGGAGACGGGTGTGGAGACAGTCCGAGCTGTGGGCCCTTACCGGCTGGCTCAGGAATTGAGGCCCGATTTTCCGGATGTTCCAGCCATCGTTCGTTTTTCTTCACCGGGTCGGGAGCTCATCGAGCATGAAGGTGAAAGGTACTGGGAGGAGAATTTCTGTTTTGTCGATCCCGACGTGTTCCAGGTCTTCACGTTTCCGATGATCCAAGGAGACCCGATGACGGCCTTAGACGATCCTTATTCCGTCGTAGTTACCCAGGAAATAGCCATCAAATATTTTGGCGACCAAGACCCTATCGGGAAAGTGCTTACTTTTCGAGATAATGATTTTAAGGTGACGGGAATTCTGGATAAGATACCGGAGAATACGCAGTTTGGATACGATATATTCGCATCCATGAACGCGGCTCCGCAGTTGTTCTCCAGGATTGTCCTGGAAAACTGGGGAGAGGGATCTTGTGAGACCTATATCATGCTGCCCGAAGGCAGTCGTGCCGACGACTATGAGTCCCGGATGAGCGCATTCTTCGAATCAAAAGTAGCCTCTTGGCGGCAGGCGTCTCCTCGATTAATTCTTCAACCATTGACACAGCTCTACCTGTACTCCAAGGATATTCAGACATACGCAGCCGGTGGAGACATCACGTACGTGTATGCCTTCACGGCCATCGCCGGGTTCATTCTCATCATTGCCTGCATCAACTTCATGAATCTTGCCACCGCTCGATCCGCCAACCGTGCAAAAGAAGTCGGGCTGCGAAAAGTAGTGGGGGCAAGGCGCTCTCAGCTCATCTGGCAATTTTTGTGCGAGAGCATCATTCTTTCTACGATTTCTCTGCTGGTAGCCATCGTCATCGGTGTGTTGAGTCTGCCGGCTTTTAATGCCATCGCAGGCAAGGGGCTCTCCATCGATGTTTTCAGCGATCTTCCTCTGATTCTAGGCCTCCTGGCAATCACGCTCGTTGTGGGGGTGGTCGCCGGCAGCTATCCGGCCCTCTTCTTATCCGCGTTCCGTCCGGTGAACGTTCTTAAAGGAGCGTTCGGAAGAGGTGTCAAGGGAGGGTGGCTACGAAGGATACTCGTCACCTTTCAATTTGCAGTTTCCATTTTTTTGATCGTGGCTACTGTCGTGGTTTATCGTCAACTGCAATACGCAAGCAAGGTTAAGCTCGGTTATAATAAGGAACACGTGGTGCTCTTGACAGGAACACCTTTATCACTTCGATTACGTTATGATCAATTCAGGCAGGAGCTTCTGAGTCATCCGAATATCATCAACGCTGCGGCGTCGTCCCGTGTTCCGCCCGAAAGGTTGCGCAGTTCCATCGATGTACGACCCGAAGGCATACCCGAGGATGAGCGGGAAGGTATGCAGACCATATGGACGGACTTCGACTTCATCGAAATAATGGGCTTCGAACTGGCGGCCGGACGAAGTTTCTCCCGCGATCATGCCACAGACGCCAACAGTGCATTCATACTGAATGAGGAGGCGGTCAAGAGGATCGGATGGACGAATGAGACAGCCGTCGGAAAAGCCTTTGGCAGTTCAGAGATCAAGGATTGGGATAAAGGGCAATGGGAGAGAAGAGATGGACAAGTGATCGGTGTATTGAAGGATTTTTATTTTGAGTCTCTTCATCAGAAAATTGTCCCTACGGTTTATTTTATCGCACCCTACATGGCCTGGAAATACGTCATCCGCATCCGATCGGAAAACATACCGGAAACCCTGAAATTAATCGAGAACAAATGGGATGCATTCAATCCTTCCCTGCCGCTCGTCTATCGATTTGTGGATGACAATTTCGATAGCCTGTACCGTGCCGAAGAAGGACAGGGGAAATTGTTTGGGTCTTTCGCGATTCTCGCCATATTCATCGCTTGTCTGGGTCTGGTCGGTTTGGCCTCGTTTACGGCAGAACAGAGAACGAAGGAAGTCGGGATTCGAAAAGTTCTGGGCGCTTCTGTTCCAAAGATTATCATGATGATTTCAAAAGAATTTACTTTGCTTGTTATTCTGGCGTTCATACTGGCTGCTCCTGTATCCTGGTTTATCATGAACGGCTGGCTTCAGGACTTCGCATACCATGTTCAGCTTGGGATCGAACTTTTCGTCATGGTTGGATGGGCGGCATTGATGATCGCCTGGGCTACTGTAAGCTACCAAGCCATCAAGGTGGCCCTGACCAATCCGGCCGAATCCCTTCGGTACGAATAGCGATGTTTGAAATCATCACTCTGCTTTGTTCGTCCGTGGCATGACAAGGATCGAATGTTTCTCTTCCGCAGGATGGGTGAGTGGGACACGAAAAATCATCCATTTTAAAAACGGGCATCGTAAGGGTAGACATAAGAGGTTGTAAATCACAGCCCGATCGACCGATGCGTAAACATGTTTAGCGTGCACATCGGTCGTTTTATCTGAGCAAGTATTCCAGCATTCCTCCCCTGTATCGTTATTTTTCTCTTGAATATCCGATCCTTCTTGATTATTATTTAATAGTAGGCGAGATGCAGGTGATAACAATTCTGTGTGTCGACATGTCCTCGTAAAATGTGAGGATTGTATTCATCATATCGTAAGACATCGATGGACGGATGTTGATAATGTTGTATGGACATAAGAATGGGCTGTTATTGACTGCCTTGAGGAAAATACCTTATATTCATACGCTTCTGGAAATGAACGCGTGGGTGACGTCGATCTACAGAAATTCGATACGATGTGCCCACGACATCTGTCGGCTTTCATGATCTGAAAGACGATGGGAAAGGTCTGCGAGGTGATGAACGATTCTCATAAGTGTATTTCTAGAGCCTGGGATTCTACGTGGCTTTCATCGTGTAACCTTTTCATCGTCATCTTGTTAAACCGTTTGGTTTTATTACACATCCGAGACTATGAAATAATTCATCAGATACACAGTCGTCATTGAAAGGAGCAAAGAAAATGGTTGAAAGACCCGCTTTCAGTAAGACGATGCATCGCATGCGTATGTCAAATTTTTATTTCATTATTATCACAACCTCGATGATATTCGTTCTTCTTCATCCGTCATACGCTCAGCCAACACGAAAT
>CAZTKR010000031.1:7601-21770 GCA_964614115.1 uncultured bacterium
CCGTAAAAGTGGCCTTACTGGGAATCTATCACATGAGTGGCATCGAGGAAGGCGGGCTTTTCGAATTGGATGTAGATGATGTAAAGTCACCCAAAAGACAAAAAGAAATACAACAACTGGTCAACAGCTTGATGACATATAACCCCTCCAAAATCCTCGTGGAAAGTCTTTATGGTAATGATTTTTATGTGAACCGGTACAAAGAGTTGTTAACCCATCAAAACGAAGACAGTTTATCCAGGAATGAAATCGAGCAAGTCGGTTTTCGATTGGCTGCACGGTTGAACCATCCCACGATTTATCCCTTCGATTATAGAAAATTCTTAGATCCGGAGTCATTGCAAGAATTCATCAATACAGACGGACATTTTTCGGAAGAATTCAACCAATGGATGACGAAAGCGGGCGCATTTTTTGAAATCGTGAATAACCATTTAAGAACCAATACGATTCAGGACCATCTCAAGTACACGAACTCCGAAGAGGCGATCAATTTTCATCATCAAGCTCATTTAGAATTCATGAGATACGGCAGGGGCAATCGCTATGCTGGGGTCGATTACAACGTAGACTGGTATGAGAGGAACATGAAGATGTTTCAAAACCTCACACGGATCACCGATTTTCAGAATGAAGAGGAAAGGATTCTGATCATCGTCGGAGAAGCCCATGTGAAAATTTTAAAAAATTTTATTGAGGATGCCCATTACTATGAATATGTTGATATACTTTCATTTTTATGAGAACAGGATTCAGCAGGGCGTCCCTCCACGTTTGACACCTGATGAAATAGATGTCGGAGGAAGTCTAAAATAGCCACGAATCTTCTTACTATGATGCACGCGAGCCTATGGTATTCCTTATACGAAGACTGAGAGGAACCACGATCGCATGAAAAAAATAAATCTATCGTTAAAGCAAGCCCGGCAGATCGTCCTGAAGGCGCAACTCCTGGACGGCAGGACAGCGTTGCCGTCTGGAAAAGAGGGAATCGCTCAAACCATCGATGGGTTGGGCTATGTTCAGATCGATACGATATCCGTCATCAAGCGGTCCCACCATCATACACTCTGGATAAGGAGAGATGATTACGACGAAAACATGCTTCATGATCTCCAGGCCGAAGACCGTCTTGTATTCGAGTACTGGACGCATGCGATGTCGTACCTGCCCATGTCCGATTTCCGGTACTCCCTTCCCCGGATGCGGAATTTCAAGAATCCCACGAGCCCGTGGGCTCGACATCAATGGCAGAAATCCGGGCATTTGGTGGAGTCCGTTCTGGAGCGTATACGAAAAGAGGGCCCGCTGAGTTCGAAAGACTTCGCGTCTTCAGAGAAGAAAGGTGGAACCTGGTGGGATTGGAAACCGGCCAAGGTTGCCCTGGAATTACTCTTCTGGAGAGGGGATTTGATGATCACGGAGCGCCAGAACTTCCAGAAGATATACGATTTGACAGAGCGCGTGCTCCCCGATCACATCGATACGACGATGCCGAACGATGACGAGTTGGGTCGATTTTTTGTAATTAGGGCTCTTTCGGCGTTGGGCATTGCCGGACAAACGGACATTCAAAGATACATGCAGCCAGGAACGGCCAGGGATTCGGGACTTCAGATAGCGGGCAAAAATATCATCGAAAAAGCACTCCGGGATTTATTGGATGCCAAAGAAGTAATATCTGTCATCCTGGAAAAAAATGAGAACACGGTTTACTATGCCTTGTCCGATGCCTTCCAGAACATCATCCATCAAAAAGAAACGACTGACGGCGTCTTCTTGCTCTCGCCCTTCGATAATTTGATCATTCAACGGCAGAGGACGAAGCGGATTTTTGGATTCGATTATGCCCTGGAATGTTATGTTCCTGTTGAAAAAAGAAAGTACGGTTATTTCGTGCTGCCCATTCTCTGGGGCGACAGGTTCGTGGGCAGGCTCGATCCAAAATCCGATCGTAAGACCAAGACGCTGGTCGTGAGGAGTCTGGTTTTTGAGCCCTCCTTCAAATCCTTCGATACGCTTCTTCCCCTTCTGGCACAACGATTCGTGGATTTTGCCCGGTTCAACGGCTGCGAGCACATCGCATTCGAGAAGGTGTCACCGAAGAAGTACGGAGCTCCGTTAAAACGTCTGGTCAAAGATGAAATGAGCACTCGATAAATTTATACTTCGAAACTGAGGCATGTTCAGTGTCTCTGTCATCATAATACTATCTATCATCCCATGAACGATCCCAACCTTGATGAGAAAAGTCCGTTAAAAATTTTTATCGCAAAATAGGGTGGAATTTTTTATATTGGAATAACGATCGACATGTGGATTTTTGGAGGTTGCTATAAGAAAATCCTTTGCGTTCATCTATCTGACCATCGTATCGTCCATCCTGTTCTCCTGGAGCACGCCCTGGTTCCTCGGCACTCTTGACCATGCCAAACTCGTAGCCCTTCAGGAAGACAAACTGATTCTCATCCTGTTCGCCTGTGGCAGCGATTGAGGCGAGGGCTCCAATCTCGAAGACCAGTTCGAGGACGCTGAGTTCAGCGATTATGTACCTTATCATTACATTCCTTTACGGTGGGACCGAACGGACACCGGTTTTGGTGCTCTTAGCCAAACCTATAGGGTCGAACATACCCCGACCCTGCTTCTTCTAAAACCGGATGGCACGGAGGTCGACCGAATCATCGACCTGCCGGAATACGGGGATCAGTACCTGGAGTTCCTGGATAAGGTATTCCGGGGCAAGGAAACACCGGAAGCGCTCCGGCACGCTCAGGAAGCAGTCCAAAAGGTGTTGAATCTCGTCAACAGACATCAGTATCGGGATACAGTGGCTTCCGTGAACTGGCAGGTCGGCCAACACGAGGAGGCCATCGAGGCGCAGAAGCGTGCCATCGCGCTCTCCCGAGGTGTGTTCACAGAATATATGGATCGTCTGAATTGTATGATAGATGCCTTATCCGAATAAGCAGGAGGAAAGTACCATGAAGATGAGAACACGCGTTTTTATCCTGGGAATCCTATTGATTTATGCAGTCGTGCTGCGGGCACAGAACACGACGTCCATCCTTCCCGAGAAGACCATTCGTGCCCTTAACAACGAGATATCGGGTGAATTGGCCCAGGACTACATCCGCCACATTGCACATCATCACCGGTTGCAGCCCAGCAAAGGATATCACGACGCGGCCGAGTGGGTAGCCGAAACGGCCCGAAAAGCGGGATTGAGTGATATCCACATCGAGCAGTACCCCTCGGATGGCGAGATATACTACTATATGTACAGAACGAGTCCGGCCTGGGATGCCGAGTTTGCCGAGTTCTGGATCGTGGAGCCAAAAGAAGAGAAGCTGACGAGCTTTGCAGAGATTCCGACCTCGCTGGCCATCGGCAGCCAGAGCTGTGACGTCAAGGGAGAGATGGTGTACGTCGGCGTTGGAGAGTCTGAAGACGATTACCAGGATATCGACGTGAAGGGAAAGGTCGTGCTGGCCGATGGATACATCGGGACCGTGGCCTCTGTGGCCGTGGATCGGTTCGGTGCGATGGGCGTGGTTACCATCAATCAGCGTTTTTCCGATGACGAGCCCGACAACGTGAGCAGCATTCGGATACGGACAGAAAATCCGACGTTCGGGTTTGGCCTGTCGCACCGGCGGGGGGAGGAGCTCAAGAGTCGTCTCTTGCGTGGTGAAAAAATCACGGCCCGGGCCGTGGTCAATGCGGAAACGCATCCGGGTCATTATGAGAATGTCATCGCCACGATTCCGGGCACGGACTTGGCCGACGAGGAAATCCTCCTGACGGCCCATCTCTGTCACTACAAGCCCGGAGCCAACGACAATGCCAGCGGTAGCGCCTGCCTGTTGGAGATCGGGCGGGCTCTCAAGCGCCTGATGGATGAGGGTAAGATCAAGAAGCCCAAGCGGACTATCCGTTTCCTCTGGGTGCCGGAGATGAGCGGAAGTATCGCTTTTGCGGCGACGCATCCCGACGTTGTCGAGAGAACGGTTGCCGGCATCAACCTGGACATGGTCGGCCAGTACCTGAACGACAACAACGCCACGTTTTTTATGCACTGCACGCCCCATTCCCAGCCTCATTACATCAACGATCTGCTGGCCAACCTGACCGAATTCGTGGCCGCCAACAACGTTCAGGCACTGGTCCATCGTGGAGGCTTCAGCTATCCGGTGTATTCTCTCTCCGGCAGCCGGGATGCCTTCCGGTACTGTGTTTTTGAGTACGTCGGCGGCAGCGATCAATGGATCTTCAACGACGGATTGCTGGATGTGCCCATGGTGTTCTTCCTCGTCTGGCCAGACCGTTTCTACCATACCAGCGGCGACAAGCCGGAGATTTGCGACCCGACCCAACTCAAGAGGTCGAGTTTTCTGGCCGCCTCGGCCGTGGTCACCCTGATGGACGATTGTCCCCACAAGGCACGCAGGCTGGCGGGCGAGGTGTTCACGCGGGCTCAGTCACGACTGGCCCTGGAAGTAAAGAGAGGATTCGATTTGATCAACACGTCCGATCTCTCGGACATACACGAACATCATAAGGAGGCCCTCAACTTTATCGACCAGGCCTATCACAGAGAGACGGCCGTACTGGCCAGCATGAAAACGTATTCCCATCGGGATGATGCCGTAGATGCTTATGTGGATGGTTTGATTGCCAAGCTGCGAAAAACAGAGACGGATCGAAGAAAGGATGTCGACGATTTTTACCGGATAACCTGTGATGCACGGAATATACAGCCTCAGAAAGTGTCGGCAACTCTGGAAGAAAAAAGGGCGGAAAAGATGATCCCTTCGAGGAATTCAGACCTGAAGGGCCCCCTGGGCTGGACCTATTTGCGGGACAGATTCCAGGGAGAAGGGGCTGACACACAACTGCCCATCGATGAAATGGACAGCCGGATACGCTACGAAATACTGAATTTTGTCGATGGCAAGAACAGCCTACTGGATATTCGGAACGCGGTGAGTGCGGAGTACGAGCCCGTGCCCATCGAATGGGTGGAGGTGTACTTGAATCGTTTAGCTCAAGCCGGTGTGGTGACGATGTGAAATTGGGGGCTAAGCGATATTATTATCAAGAGTATATCCATGTAGATCCCAGTCTTCTTCAAGAAGACTGGGGTCTTAAACCCGACGGAGGACGGATACGAATGGCTGACGGAATTCATCCCTAGAGACGTGGAGGACATCGAGCGTGTGATGAAGGAAAAGGGGATCGGGGAAATTTTTCTGGACAGGCAGTGACGAAAGACATCGGTCGTTCTTAGACGCACGATATTTATAAAGATCAGGAGGAACCGATATGATGTTCAACCGCCGAATTTATGGTATGCTGTTAGCGACAGTCGTCGTTTTTTCATCCCTTCTTTGGGGACAGAATCAAGATACACCCACCACACGGCAGATGAATTTGATGACATGGAAAGAATTCCAAAATTTCGTTCCCGAACAGATAGAGACAGTCCTGCTGCCCGTGGGCTCCATAGAACCGCATGGCGTGATTCCCAACGGTACGGACAACCTGGCCCCCGAAAGGATGGCTCAGGAGATCGCCCATCGCTTGAACGCACTGGTTGCACCAACCCTTAACTACGGTGTGACGCCGTCCATGGCGGCCTATCCCGGTGCGGTCTCGATTTCTTCCGAGTCGTATCGTCCCTTTGTCGAGGACATCGTAAGAGGACTAGCTTCGCATAGCTTTAAGAACATCATCGTACTCAACGGACACGGCGGCAACACAGGCCATCTTCAGGCGGTTATTCCTGATGTGTCGACCGAATGCCGCGTTCGGATTCTGGTGGTGAACTGGTGGAGCCTGACGTCGGAGATCACGTTGGATGTCTTCGGCGAAGACGGGGGACATGCGGGCAACAACGAAACGGCCTACATTCAGGCATTCCTGCCCGAGCATATCCATCCTGAATGGTATGACCGGGACATGGCCATGCCCAACGCCAAGGGCTCGTCGTGGTACGCGGTGCCCGTACCGGCATCCATCGGCCTGTACGAGGCAGGCCAGGGATATCCGACGTTCGATCAGAAGCAGGCCGATACGTATTTTAAGAAAGTAAACGCTCGCGTTGCCGAGCTCATCGAAGACGTGATCCGCAAGTGGGATCGCGCTAAGCTGTACCGATGAGAGAATGACCAGAATCCGGTCGTCGTGAACGGCGCTCGGTTCTCAACAGGATAGGACCTCGAAAAACGACTCTCAGGAATGCTGGGGTGCTTCCTTCGTCTGATTTATCTATGCTCAATTAGGGAGGTGCGAATCATGCATAAAAATAACTGGACACCATTGCTTGTTATTGGCATCATCGTGTTTCTAACCGATACGGTCAGTGCACAGGTTCACTGGGAGATGGCCAGGGCAGGGGACATCCACAACATCCTGCCGGAAAGAGAACGGGCCGACGTATTCAACGAAATCCTCGAATGGCGTTTGGACAACATCCTTCCGGCCATCATGCGGCGAGAAGGCATCGACATGTGGCTGGTCATCAATTTCGAGTACGACGAGGACCCCGTATACATGTCCCTCGTACGGCAGCCGATGTTTGCCGCCCGGCGTCTCGCCATCCTTCTGTTCCATGACGATCATCAGGAAGGATTTAAAAAGCTGACGGCCAACTGGCACGGCACGTCTACCTGCGGGCCGATGTATACCAACATCTTCACGGACAGGAGCCAGGGGGCGAATCATCAGTTCACGGTCGTTGCAGACTACATCAAACAGCATGACCCCGAGAAGATCGGCATCAACACCGCGGATCACTGGGACTATCACGACGATTTTTCTCTGGGAACGGGCCTGTCCGCTTTTCATAAAGCGAAACTCGAAAGGGCTCTCGATCCCAAGTACGTGAAACGTTTGGTTTCCGCAGAGAAGGTCTGCATGGGGTGGCTGGAGACACGAAGCCCGAAAGAGCTCAGCCTGTACAGACACATCTGCGGAATCGCCCACGACATCATCGTCGCGTTCTTTTCCAACAAAGTCATCACCCCGGACGTCACGACCACGGATGATGTGGTTTGGTGGATCCGCCAGCGCATTACGGACCTGGGTCTGGATACATGGTTCCAGCCCTCCATCCGCATCCAGCGTTCTCCCATGGATGAGGCCGAGTACGGCGAGGAAGACCGGGTCATCCGGCGGGGCGATATCATCCACAGCGATATCGGAATCAGGTACCTGGGTCTGTGCACCGACATGCAGCACAACGCCTATGTTCTGCGAATTGGAGAGACAGAGCCGCCCCCAGGCATTCAGGAGCTGTATGGCCGGGGAAATCGTGTCCAGGAAATCCTGCTGGGGGAATATCGAAAAGGGCGTACGGGTAACGATATTCTACGATCAACCCTGGAAAAGGCCAGGGCTGAAGGACTGAAGCCCAGGATCTACACCCATCCCATCGGTGTGCACGGACACGCTTCGGGCATGATGGTGGGTATGGTGGACAAGCAGGACGGCGTGCCCGGAACCGGCGACCACCCGCTGTACCCCAACACGGTGTACTCCATCGAACTGAGTACGACGTACGAAATACCGGAATGGGATGAAAAATCTGTCACTCTGGGTTTCGAGGAGGAAGCCGTCTTCACGGCCGAAGGTATGGACTGGGTGGACGGGTATCCCAGGATGTTTTATTTAATCAAATGATGGGATGTACACGTTTTGAAAAACGTGCCGAGCCCTGTCATAGTGCCCGGCACGTTCCCTATTCTATAATACCCTGAAAGAAATATATCATCACAACAGGTTTTATAAATTCCACGCAACTTTCCTTAAATACGTCGCTGTTCACTCAATCAGCATCCATTCCGTCACAGGCGGTGTGAGGTAGCGGGCTCCTTCCTTTTCCACGATGACCATTTCCTGAAAATGGATTCGGAGGTTACCTCCATGGTCCTCCGAGTGAACAGTGATACTGGGCTCCACGGCGTAGATGTCGTTCTCGTGCATCTTCATGGACGTCGTGTTGCCGTACGCCTTCCAGTCCGGTCCCAACACGATACCCAGCCCGTGAACCCACAAACCCGTGGTATGGCCCGTGGCGTGTCCGTACGGCTGATATCCGGCTGCTTTGACCACATCCCGGGCGGCCTTGTCCACTTCATAACCCGTCACGCCGGGACGAATCCTGGCCACGGCCGCCTGGGTGGCCTTAAGGCACGTATCGAACATTTTCTGAATCAGGGGCGGCGGTGTTTCCTCACCCTCTTTCAGCACATAGGCGATCCTGTTGATATCGGACATGTGACCTTCCACCAGGAATCCCGAATTGATGACGATGAGATCGCCCCGCTGGACGGTCTTGTCGGCAGGAGGCTTGCGGAGTCTGAATGTACCCACAGTCACCGTCGGACACCAGTACTCCTGCCAGCCCGGCTGCATGCCTTCTTCTTCCATCCTCCTTCGAATATCGTTGAAGATACCCCTGGCCGTGGTAATACCGGGCTTGACGGCTTTTAATGCATCATCGGTGATGCGGGCCGATTTGATGGCCGACTTTTCGATGAGATGGATTTCTTCCATGACCTTCCGGTTCCAGAGGGATATGATGAGCTTTTCGGCAGAGACGACCTTTGAGGCATACTCGGGACCCACGGCTTTGTCGAAAATCATCTTCATGCCCACGGTGAGTCCGTCGGCCACGCCCTCGTTCTCGGAGTAATTCAATCCGATGGATTGCGGGCTGAGCGTACTCACCGTATTCCCCAGTAATTCCACGAAGCCGTCGTATGCATTCTGTCGGTCGTACCGGTACGTGAGGAGTTTCCGGTAAATGCCGGTCTCTGTCGTGGTGCGTGCATCTCTCTGGCCGACGATGGCGATGCGATCACCCGCCGACGTGAAGATGAATGCGGCAGGAACTGTGACGCCTTCACCACCGATGAATTCCACGATGGGATCCAGGTGAATGTCCCGCTCCCAGATGACGTTGGTCATGTCGTCGCACGGATCGCGGGTCAGCGTGATCCAGCAGTCGATGTCGTATTCTTCCATGATGGGTATCAGGAGATCGTCGAGCTTGTGCTTTCGGATGATGTCCCGCAGCTCCGTGTTGGTGTAACGAAACCCGAACTGTGCACGCAGGCAGGGGACGATCAAGATCAGGGTGATGAGTATTGTGAAGAACCGTCTTTTTCGCATCGTGGTCCTCCTTTTGGAGTGTTTGTGTAGTCTATCCGGAAATAATATACGAATTACAGTAGGTGAATGAAATAAAAAATGTGCGTTTTAAGGTGTGTGTTTCAACGGTGCGATTGGGTTCTGTAGTACTTTGGGAATTCGTCTTATAATGAGGTCGTAATAATCCAGATGAAAAATGGATTATTACCGTATAGAGTTGGGCGTTATATCTTTTCGGCCTGCACCCAGTATAGGTTTTCCTTTTCCTGGATGCGTTCCGGTCGAAAGCCCGTTTGTCGGAGCATGGGAATCATCGTCTCGGCCGCGGGTAGCCTGTCGTGACAAACGATGCCGTCCAGGCTTGCGTGGAACGCGTTTAACTGCAGGCTGGAAGCGGTATGAAGGATCAACAGCTTCCCCCCGTGCCGGAGGACGCGGTGCATTTCGGCAAGAGCCTTCTTCGGATGGGTGAAATGCGGGAACGCCGAGAAGCAGAGGACTTTATCGAATGTTTCGTCCTTGATGGCCAGGGCCTTTACATCATCACAGAGCCAGTGATGCGTGTGATTTCCCAGGCGGCGTTTCCCCTCCAAGAGCATAGCCTCGGCAATATCTTCGGCAACGATCCGGCCGTTATCGCCCACCAGACCGATGAGGTGTTTCGTCATCCGGCCTGTGCCGGCACCGATGTCCAAAACGCTGTCACCCGGTGACACACCGAACTGAATCAGATGCTGTATGAATTCGGAATCGTCGGTCATCCGGTCGTTCCATTCAGGTGCGAGACGGTTGAAGTACTCCCTATGGGCTCTGGACATGCGGGTTCCTCGAGCTGAAGATGGGTTCGCTTTTAAGTCGGTGGATGAGATACGGAACGATGGTCAGAATACACAGGATACCCGGGAGGCCTTTGCCGACACTGATCAGGGCGTACAGTCTGGGAGGCAAATCGAAGAGAATGGCCAGGGCGGCCGCGCCGAGCAATGCGATGAAGAGCGCACCCAGTGTTCCGCTCAGTGCGAGCCAGAAGAGACCGATCCGGGTTTTACGGTAGAGCAGGCTGATGGTACCGGCCAGCAGGCCCAGCTCGAAGATCATTTTATACAGGATAGGAGCCGGGGGCATGCCCGTGAACATGGCAGACAACACGGGTGTCAGAATTCCGGTCATCAGTGCAAAGGGAACCGGGAGAAAGAATCCGGCCGCAGCGATGGGCCAGAACATGGGAAGGAAGAAGGAGCCCATTCCCACGGCGTGGAACAGGATGGGAATCAGAATCCCCAATGCCATGAACATGGCGCTGAGGGTCAGGTGTTGTGTCCGACTGGGCATCGTCTCCTAAAAAGTGTAGTGAACGTCGAGAAGGAAATGTCTGCCGGGCATGGGGTACTCGAACATTGTTTGGTAATCTGCATCCAGAACATTCTTTACCGACACCTGGCAGTCGATGAAGGCAGCGAGCCGGCTTTGCACGGAGAGGTTGAGCACCGTGTAATCGGCCATGGGATGCAGACGGGGTGCTGGACTCGGGCCCGGAAAGTCGGCGCCCATCAAGTCCCGGACCATCAGCAGATTACTGGAAAGGGTGAAGCGTCCCAGTGCGATATTCATGTATGCGATCAGCTTTTTCTCGGGTATATTGAAAACGGTTTCGCTGAGGTCGATGGTCGACCAGGAGAGTCCGAGGTCCGTATGATCCCAGGGCAGCCACTGAAGAACAACCTCATATCCGGTGTGGGTGTAGGCTCCCGAATTTACCCATTTTGGAGGAGGCGCTGCCAGTTGAATCAGGTTTTTTCCTTCAGCACGGAAGAGCGTCAGTTCCGCGTGAACACGTCCGCCGATATCCTGGGTGAAGCCCATTTCATAGTTCCATACACGGTCCGGGCTTAGCCCGTCGTTGGCAGGCATCCAGAAGTAGAGTTCCCGAATAGAAGGGCTGCGGAATCCCTTGGCGGCAGACAGCCTGAGGGACGTAGACTGCGCGGGATGAAACACGAGTCCCACCTTGGGCAGCGCTTCGTATCCGTACAACTCGTGATGCTCGATCCTGAATCCACCGGACACGATGATCCGTTTCATCAGAAGCTGCTGGGTGTGGAGGTAAGGTGCGTATTCGGTCAAGTAGAAGGCGCCGTAATCCGTCGCTGTGTCCACGGCGTTGCCACCGTACCGTTTGAAATCGAACCCCAGGGTTGTGGTGTTGCCCTGCCACGGTTTGGTGTTCTGATACACCATGAATCCCAGCGTTCGGTCGTTGGACCGCCAGCCGTCGAAGAATTCGTGATGGCCGAAGTTACCATGGAGCTTGACGTTTGTTTCGCCGAAACGGCTTTTGTGGATGATATTAAAATCTCCGCCGTATCGCAGGATATCGTACCACTGGTCGGTCTTGGGATCGGTGATGGGTCCCGGGTCTCTCACCATCATATCGGCCAGGTTCACGTTCATTTCGAGAACCGTGTTTTTGCCGAGTTGGACTCCTGTGTGGGCTGTGTAATGACGAGCCTTATAATTCGAACCTTCCCTGTGCCCGTCGGTCTGCCGGTGGTTGGCCGAAAGATAATACTCGAAGCCGCCAGTTTTCCCGCCATGGCCAGCGGACAATGTACGGGTACCGAAGGCACCGACTCCCCCGGTGATACGGGTTCGGAATCCATCTTCGGTCATTCGTTTTGGAATGATGTTGATGACACCCCCTGTTGCGTTGGTTCCGTACAGGAATGAGCCCGGACCGCGGATGATCTCAATCCGTTCCACGCCGTCGGAGGAAAACTCATCGGCGATGGTGCACCCCATCAGGCCCATAAAATCGGGTCGGCCGTTGCGCAGAATGAGTACGTGGGTGTTGGCACTGCCACCCATGCCGCGAATGGCAATTTTTCCGGCCGATTCTCCGGCCGCACCAAATCCCATGACTCCCCACTCGGTCACGTAAAGGCTTGGCACGCGATACTGCACGAGCTCCAGTATGGAACCGGTTGGGGCCAGGCGGAGATGCTGCTGCCCGATGAACGTGATGCTGGCGGCGATATCCCGCTGAGCACCGCTCATTTTGGTGGCCGTCTTGATGATGGGGTTGAAATGGTATTTGACTTGGATGGTGTCAGTCTGTGTCTCGGATTTTTCCGATGCGTACAAGGTGCTGACGAACGACAGAACCAAGATGTACAAACTGATAAAACGTCCAATTTTCATTAACGGCTCCTGCATTAGTCGGATGTGACATAGCAAGAATCGGATATTTATATATTATAAATAACACGATAATTAAAAAGGTAACACAAACAATATACAAAGTCCGTAGCGGGTTGTCAAGCGATTTCTGTATTTTTTTAACAAAACTGACTGATTTTTGGCCATTTAATTTGATCCAGCTCGCCATTCCGTGTCCGGAAGGTGATTTAATCCGGAGGATGGATGTTCAAGGCTGCTTATTTGTCAGTTATGTTAATCAATAAAAATCAATAAGATGACCTAATCTTAAATGAAATGCTTCCTGTTGGAATCGGTCTCCTGAGCACATCCCTCTGTTTTGAGTCTATCTGGCACGATTGGTGCATAACATTTATGCTTTCCGTCCGATGATAATCATGATGATGAAATGATGTCTGAACGCACCCGTGAAAAATTCATCTTGCTCGCTCTTTTTTTACTGTCCTGTTTTATCCGGTTTTACGGCATTGACTTTGGCCTGCCCCACACCGAATGCCGCCCGGACGAGACCACGATCATCAACGTCGCCCTTACGTTCCTCGACGGTGATCTGAACCCGCATTTTTTCAATTACCCCACGCTCTACATGTATCTTCTGGCCATTGTCTATTTTGTATACATCAACGTTCGGTTACTCCTGGGCCACTCATCCCTGGAGCTGATGGCTGCCATCCAATCGAATCCTGCGACGTTCATACTGATTTCCCGAGGGCTTTCCGCGTTGTTGGGTTCTATGACAGTACTCGTTGTTTACGGTATCGTCAAGCGCCTGGCCGACAGGAAAACGGCTCTGATGGCGGCCGTGTTCATGAGTGTCTGTTACCTGCACGTCAGGGATTCTCATTTTGGTACGACCGATGTCACGATGGTCTTCTTTACGATGTGTGCCGTCGCCTATATCCTGAGGTGCTACGACGATCCCAGCAAGACCCATTACATCCTGGCCGGACTCTTCAGCGGCCTTGCCACATCGACCAAGTACGGCGGGCTGTTTCTCGTCCTTCCCATGGTTGTCATGCATATCATGAGACGATCCGGGTTGAAGCAGGGCGTGCGGACATCCATCTTCCAGGCTGGACATCAAACAGCGTCTAAGAGGCGTTTTCCGAACATCCTGATTTCGGTTCGAGTTGTTGTTCGTTCCCTGAAACAACTCAAGCACAGACGGTTTATTTATTATCTCCTCAGTTTCAGTCTGTCGTTCCTGGTGTTTACACCCTTTGCCCTCCTGGATTTTCGCCATTTTATTTCTGATTTTACGGGTGAAATGAAACATCTGGTGTTCGGACATCTGGGGATGAACCTGGGTCGTGGCTGGTTCTATCACATGCGGTATACGCTGCCCTATGGCATGGGATGGTTGCTTTTTTTGTCGTCGGGCCTGGGCATTCTCGTTTATTCCAGAAAACATGTCGAGAGAGCGATTGTCCTGTTTTTATTCCCCCTGGCATATTACTGTTCGGCCGGCAGGGGCTACACGGTCTTTCTCCGTTATATGATCCCGATGCTGCCCTTTTTATGCATCGCCGGAGCGTTCTTCGTGATCGCATTAACCGAATGGGTGTCCCAACGACGGCCGATGAAACTGTTGCCTCTCTTTATCGTGTCACTATTGGTGGCAGAACCGCTCTACCGTATGGTCTGCTTTGACCGGATCATCTCAAGAAAAGACAACCGGATCGTTGCCGCTCGGTGGATTAGAGAATACATACCGTTTGGCAGTCATATCCATCAAACAGGGTCGAAGTATGCTATCATACAACCGCATTCCGTTTATGGAACTGCCAACGATATGGA
>CAZTKR010000032.1:0-21678 GCA_964614115.1 uncultured bacterium
GGTGGCTGAAGAAATACGCGGACCATGAAATCGCCATTCGTAGATTGCCCACTACAAAGCGCGTGTGAACAATTGGATGGGCATGTCAACCACTGAACAGAGAGCCGATAAATAATCTACTATCAGGACGTTATACGTATCTGTATGGGACGTCACAGTCTCCCGCCGTTTGACGGTTCTGCCCCACGAATACCACACGACGGCATCCACGTGGTCGCTTTCAGGGATTCGATGTCCGCCCTGACGACGGGCCCCAATGCCTTACCCAGGAACCGCGTTCCCATCACCTGATTGTGGCTGGACACGTCGCTCATGGCAATGGTATGCGCTGGCGTATTGGTTGTTCCGTTTTCCATGCCCATCAGCTTCAACCTCTCAGAGGTGACTCTGACCACTTCCTCTGGCGGATCGATGATGGACACATCGCTGCCCACCGCAGCCTGGATAACAGGCTTGAAGTTCGTTAAATAAACACTGCCCAAAATCAACGTATCGATACGATTTTTTATCAACGGTTCGACATACCGGGAAACCGCATGGCGGGCTACATCACCGTCCAGCCAACCCTCCTCTGCCAGGGGGATCAAAAGGGGACATGCCTGGACATGGACGATCACGCCTTCCCTCTTCTTCTTCAGGCTGTGTTCGTACCACCCGCAACCGATGGTGGCCAGACTTCCCAGCACGCCTATGCAATTTTGACGTGTTCGCCGCAGCGCCGTCTTGATGCAGGATTCCGCAGTACCGATGATGGGCAGGTGGAACTTCTGGTTCAGCGATTCCAGGATCACCGAGGACACCGTACAACTGGCTGCCACCATCAGCTTCACATTCTGCTCCATCAGGTAGAGGATGCTCTGGAGGGCATATTTTTCGATGGTCGACGGAGACAGCACCCCATAGGGCCCCCGCGCCGTATCGCCGATATACACGATGTTCTCGTGGGGCAGTGCGTGGCTAAGCTCGCGAAAAACGTCCAGCCCCCCGACGCCTGCATCAAAAATTCCAATGGGTCTGGTATCGTTCATGTATGGATTGAATACGATGGAACGTTCAACAGTCACGACAAGCCATCGCCTTTGATCGCCATCCTGCCTTGGACGTGCGTGGATTACCCGATGCCTGCCTCGTACTTGCTCTTGAAGTTCTGAATACTCTCGAAGATGGCTTCCGCTACTTTCTGACGAAATGCCCGCGTCTTGAGTAGCCGCTCTTCATGCTTGTTGGAGATAAAACCCACTTCCACCAATATCCGGGGCATGGCCGCTCCGACGAGGACGTAGAACCGACCGTGATAAATGCCGTTTCCGAACCGCGGAAGGTTGGTTTTTTTCCGGATGCACTCGTTGACCATACCGGCCAGGTCCTGGCTCTCTTTCAGATAGGAGCTCTGGGCGATGGCGTTTAGAATATGGGCCGCATCCTGGTACTCCCGATAAACCTCCACCGATTCTTCCAACTCGATGACGGAGTTCTCTTTCTCAGCGACACTCAACGCCTGTTCGCTCTTTTCGATTCCCAATACGTACGTGGAAACGCCACGAATCCGTCGGCTCGGATTGGAATTGGCATGGATGCTGATGAACAGCTTGCCGTCGTGGGTATTAGCAAATTGGGTGCGCTCCTTTAACCGGAGATGGCGATCGTCCTCCCGGGTCAGAAGCACCTCGATATCGAATCGTTTTTCGATGAGATCTTTAAGACGTTTGGCAATATCCAGGTTGACGGTCTTTTCCATCAATCCCGTGGGACCCACAGCACCGGGATCCTTGCCCCCGTGCCCGGGATCGATAATGATCTTGTTGATAAGCCAGCGTTCTCGGTCCGCGCTCGAATCCGTGTCGGTCAACGGTCCAACACTCCCCGGACTGCGGATGGAAACCACAACCTCTCCCGGCTGTATGTACACACTGCGATCCGTCACCGACCCGTCCAGTTGAAACGATACTTGAGCCGACTTCTCAAACTGAAACGGTGCAATCTGCTTGACGATGCCCATCCTCTGGCTGGAAGCGATCTGAACAGAATCCAGAACACCCCCGTAAAGGGACACATTCAGCCAATCGCGGCTTACCGACGTGGCGACCTCGGTCTCCTTGAATTCCTTGGTCGTGAAGATACGAATGAGCGATCCGTTTCGTTTTTGCTCCACCTCCACACCGGTGATATTGATCCGGAATCGCCGTATGTCCAGTTCCTCCGTGTTCAGGTTCAGATGAAATTCGGCGGGAAAGAACCCTCCCATCGATTGCAGGAAAAGAGCTAAAGGCGCATATATATGTCCGTCGACAACGAGGGTCGGCAGGGCGAGTTGGTACGCCATATTGTCGACGACGATAAACGGATTAAGAGCTGTCACCTTGATGGATCGGGAGCCCACGGTCATGACAAGCTTCTTATTCTGGGGATTGTAGAAATGTTTGATGTTGAGAAGCTGCGAGAATTCTTCCAGGGATGCGTAGAGTACCGACTCCTGCCGCACGGTGGATAGCGAGGCGGCCCTCCTCTGATTCTCGAACGATACCATCATCCGATCACGCACCTGGGCGTGCAGACCAAAGAATGATAATATCATTATTGAGGTTAAAAAAATGTGCGTGAATCTGCTTTTCAGACGAACGTTCATTCCCATTCTTCGTTGAATATTTTACTCGCCTTCTTCAGCAGCATTTTCTCTTCGCGTGTCAGGTTTTCCATGCCTACTTCATTGGCTTTATCCAGAATCCGGTCGACGGCCCTCCGAAGTTTTTCCAGGTTCTCTTCCTTTTCGCGAGCTAGACGTATCCGTCTATTTCGCCGCCATTCCTGAAACGGCCGCCAGAGGAAATCCAGCTTCGAGCCGCGCTTCATGTACAGATACCCCACCAGCATGCCCCCCAGATGGGCAAAATGGGCCACGCCGTCCCGGCTGCCCAAAACACCGCTGAACAGGGACATACCCGCAAAGAACAACGCCAGTGTCCGGGCCCGCATCGTCACGGGCAGGATGAAAAAAAGCAGGAGCGTGATCTGCCTGTCGGGAAACATCACGGCAAAGGCCGTCAGAACGCCCAGAACCGCCCCCGAAGCGCCGATGGTCGGTATCAGGGACATGGGCGTGAGCAGCGTATGGATGATGCCGGCGCCGATGCCCGTGATAAAATAGTATTTGTAAAACGCCCTGGGGCCCCACATCCGTTCCACCTCGCAGCCGAATACCCACAGGGCGTACATATTGATCAGGATGTGAAAAAATCCTCCGTGGAGGAACATATACGTGACAAACTGCCAGATATACAATCGTGACCAGGCCAGACGCGGTATCAATCCCAGAAAGGCGATCATCTGGCCTCCCACCATCATCTGCAGGAGAAAACCGATACCGTTGACGATGAGCAGCATCTTCACCGCCTCGGTGATGCCCCCACCACCGATGCCCCATTGCATGCGTCGATTTGTATAATACATCGTGATCCTTCTGGTTTAGAAAAATTCCAATCGGAGCCCGGTTCTGATGCCCAGGCCCGAGATATCGACCTCATTCCAGACGGGCAGCCCCTCTTTTACGTCCTCGTTCCGCTTGACCCGGCAATTGTTGTACAACGCTTCCAAAAAAATCGAGGAGCGGCTGCCGATGTTGTATTCGATTCCGGCCCTGGCTAGCCATCCAAAACTTTTATATGTCCGTTTTTCCTCGATATTCTCCCGAAAATTATTCTCTGAATTGAACAAAAATTGATACGAGACGCCTACCCCCACATACCAGGATGTGTTATACTGAAACGGAAACCGGATGTTCACACAGGCGGTGATCGGCAAGATCGTCGTGTTGTACTCCAGCTCCCTGACCACCGTTCTCTCATCAATATCACTGACATAATTAGTATCAGCAACAGTGGTCTCTTTCGTGTAATTCTTGTGAAAATAATCGACGCCCAGACTTAAATCTACACGCTCGTCAAAGAAAAAACCAAAGCTGGTTCCCAGAATGAAACCCGCAGCCGTCCCTTTGGGATTGAAGTACCCGCCGCGAAATTCGAGGAGTTTGAATCCCTGTCCGAAAGCGGATTGGACAGTCATTGCCATCCATACCGCGAAGACCCATTTCTTAGTATTCATAATGATACCTCCCGGTTCTCGAGGATTCCCTTCGATGTCAGATCCGTCATTCCCATCGCGCCTTGATCTCGGTCACCGGTTCCCCGGCTGTCATGGATCGTGGCGTTGTGATCTCCAGGTTACTGCATCCGCATATTTCCAGGGCACGTTCCACCCATCCTCCGATGCGGGCTTCGATCAGACGATCCGGCTCTGGGAATTCGACGATACGCATGATGACGGCACCGACCCCCACTTCGTCTATCTCGATTCGGCTGGGACGGTAGTACGATGAAAATATCCGCCCGGCCCGGCTGATGAGGAACTGGGGCGTGGCCACTTTGACGAATACCTTGTACACACCCTGAAGCCCATGATCTGCACTGAACCGCCCCGCCTCCCAGGCGCCTTTATCCTGACCGTCGTAGAACAGGTCGCAAAGCTTTTGCGTCGGTTCGAGCACCGCGTCGCTCAAGGGATACCAGCTGCTGGCCAATATTTTTTTTGACATGATCGCTCTGGACCCGGCAGACAACGAACTCAGCCATTCCTCCATCCGGCTGGGATACCGGCATTGGATGAATTCCGGAATCGAAACAACGGCCGTACCTTTGACATCCATCATGCTCTCCCTCCCGATGATGTGATGGTCACTACCCCTTCTTATTTTACGACGACACTCACCAACTTGTTCTTCACAACCACCACTTTGACGATGTCCTTGCCCTGGGTATACTTCTTCACTTTTTCATCCTGCAGGGCCCTGTCCCTCGCCTCGTCGTCCGAGGAATCGGCGTCCATCTCGATCTTGCTTCGCAGTTTACCGTTGACCTGCACCACCACCGTCACCTTTTCCGTTTTCAGAATCCCTTCGTCCCATGCCGGCCACTGGGAGTTGAACACACTCTCCGAGTGACCCATGCGGTGCCACAGATCTTCACCAAGATGGGGAGCGAAGGGCGAAAGGAGCTGCACCAGCGTCCGGAAGACGTCGGACACCAGATCACCATTCCGTGCTTCGGATGTCTCGTTCTGTATATAGAGATACAGGGCGTTCACCAGTTCCATGATTCTGCTGATGGCGGTGTTGAACTGAAACCGTTTCAGGTCCTGAGTGACCATCCTGATGGCATAGTGTCTTTGGCGGTCCAGGGCCGCGTCGCTTTCCTTATCTTGATCCTGACCGGACATCTGAGCGACCATATCCGCCAGTCGCCACACACGGTTGAGGAACCGATGCATGCCCTGAATGCCCTCGTCCGACCAGTCTCCACCCTCGACATACGAGCCCATGAACATCATGTACATCCGGAAAACATCGGAACCGTACCGTTGGATGTAGCTGTCTGGGTTGACCACGTTACCCCGTGACTTGGACATCTTGGCGCCCTGGTTCGTGATAACTCCCTGATGTACCAGCTTCTTGAACGGTTCGTCAAACGCGATCAGTCCCAGGTCGTACAGCACTTTGGTGAAGAACCGGGCATACATCAGATGCATCACGGCATGCTCGGCACCACCCACGTACTGATCCACGGGCATCCATTTCTTGACTGTGTCGGAATCGAATGCCGCCGAATCGGTATGGGGATTGAGAAATCGGAGATAGTACCACGAGGAGCACACGAACGTATCCATGGTGTCCACTTCTCTCCGGGCAGGTCCGGCGCACGACGGACACGTGGTGTTTACCCATTCTTCGTTGGTCAGGAGGGGTGATTCCCTTGTTCCCTTGAAATCCACTTTTTCTGGAAGCAGAACCGGGAGCTGATCCTCGGGTATAGGCACGATCCCGCAGGCGTCGCACATGACCACGGGGATGGGCGCCCCCCAGTACCGCTGGCGGGATATCAGCCAGTCGCGCAGTTTGTAATTGATCCGTCTGCCTCCCCACCCCTTCTCTTCCAGGTAATCGATGACCTTGTCGATACCCGACGCCGACGGTTCACCGGTGAAGGGACCGGATTGAATCATGATCCCCGGTTCGACATACGCCTCTTCCAGCCCGCCGTGCTCCTTCCCATCGGGACTGATGACCTCCCGTATAGGCAGGTTGAATCTCTGGGCAAATTCAAAATCCCGCTGGTCGTGGCCGGGTACGGCCATCACAGCCCCCGTACCGTACGTCAGCAGGGCATAGTCGGCAATCCATACGGGTACCTTCTCGCCGTTCACCGGATTGATGCAGGTGCTCCCTAAAAATACCCCCGTCTTCTCCTTCTCGGTGGATGTCCGGATGATCTCCGTCAGCTTTCGTGTCTCTTTGACGTACTTGCGGACACGATCCCTGCATTCAGCCGTTGTGATCTGCTCCACCAGGGGGTGTTCCGGTGCCAGCACCATGTACGTGACGCCCCAGAGGGTATCCGGCCGCGTCGTGAATACGTCGATGTGGCCTTCACCATCCGTCAGAGGAAACCGTATCCAGGCGCCCTCGCTACGGCCGATCCAGTTTCGCTGCATGGCCACCGTCTTCTCGGGCCAGTCGATACGGTTCAGGCCCTCCAGAAGCTTCTCGGCATAATCGGTAATCTTGAAAAACCACTGCTCCAGGTCCTTCTGGATCACGCTGGACTCGCAGCGTTCGCAGAATCCTTCTTTGACCTGCTCGTTGGCCAGCACGGTCTTGCAGGACGGGCACCAGTTCACCGGGGCTTTTTTCTTGTAGGCGAGTCCGTGCTTGTACAGGAGAAGAAAGAACCACTGCGTCCATCGGTAATAATTCGGATCGCTGGTATTCACCTCCTTCGTCCAGTCGTACATGGCTCCGATGGCCTTGAGCTGTGTACGGATGCCATCGATATTCTCTGCCGTAGAAACAGCCGGATGAACACCCTGCCGGATGGCATAATTCTCCGCCGGAAGGCCGAACGCATCGTATCCCATGGGCTCGAACACGTTATAACCCTGCATGCGCATACATCGGGCCCATGTATCCGTGGGGCCGTAATTGTACCAGTGACCGATATGCAGCCGGTCTCCCGATGGATAAATAAACATGACCAGACAGTACAGTTTCTTCTCCACGTCGGTCATGTCGGTTTCGTAGAGTTTGTTATCCTCCCAAATCTTCTGCCATTTTTTCTCGATCTCAGCGAAGGGATAGTTGCTCATCAACGACTCCGGTTACTCCACACATCGTGTTTTCTATCTGCCAGACTATAGCTACGTAAACGATAAACATGGGTTATGTACGTACGATAACTTATTGATAAATAGAACATTGATAACCGATTCTTGCTTACTTGTTCTATGTTTTTAGACGAATGACAATGCGTCCGCGGACAGTTGGATTCCCTCTGCTGGATGGGGAATGTACTCAACAGGTTTTTTGACATCACCAGCCAACGTTCCGCGACGCATGTAAAATATCATTGTTTTGAATATAACAATACTGTCGAAAAAAACCAATCCAAATTTAACATTTTCGATGCTTTCCATGGTTTTTAGGTTTTCTATACGGCTTTCAACAGGATTTGCTGTAGTGGATGCCTTTCCTGTCCCATACACGACCCAACAGGCCACTGAGCACAGCCGTGACCACAGCGGACGAGAAGAACAACCAGCCAAACGGCTGACCCAACCAGCGATGGTACGCCGCCTGCACCAGAACGACGAGGACGCCGGCCGCCACGACCGTCCACAGAAAACGCCGTTTTCGGAAATAAAAATACAGTAACATGCACCACGGGAACAGGGCCAGGAAACAAAAACCAACCTGGACTCCCCTATTGTGTCCCAAAAGCAGGACATGGGGCAGGTAATCGATATCGCCGCGAACGGCAGTCCGGTGCGGGCGTCCATCCACCACCAGCCGTTCCACACCCCGATGAAACGTCGCCACCACGTGATGAAGCTGAGGATCCTTCAGCACAGATTTTGCTGTTAGATGGATGAGGGACCCGTTAGGCCCGGTCAGGGGTGTGCGCACCCGGAACACGATGCCATCCACCTCCTGACCCAGGGTAAAGTTTCTCCAGTCAGGATTGCAGGACAGGGATACGATACGTGCCGGCCCCCATTGATGGAGATCATCCGTTCGCATCCATACCTCCACACTAAACTGATGGGTCTCCCGTACGGCCCGGACGATTTTCTCCCCGCCCTCGTAACTCTTCACGCTATTTCCCTGATGGATGGTAATGCCCCCCAACCCTTCGATCCAATCGACGTCCCCCCCCACGAGATGCAAGGGGTTGCCATGTCCGGAAACATCATGGACAGTATCGCCTTCACCCTCGGTGAACGGATACAGGGCCACGGCCCCAATGCGCCGGCGCGCGTCAATGGACGCTTTATTCAATCCCCGACGGTACAAATGCCGGGTCTCGTCGATACTCAAAGTTCTGGGGTACACGGCAACCAGATACACGTCCCCGTCCCAGGGCCGATCCTCTGTCCCTTCGTTCCCGATGATCAGCGGGTAGGTCGCATCCCATGTCCGCAAGTGATTCCTACCAGGCGGGATGAACAGCGCAACGATGAATGCAACTGCATATGCGAGGATAACCAGAGCATGGATGAATCTCCGGACCTTTGCGTTCAACTGCGTTCGATACTTCAGGATGATCGATTGAAAGACGGGGATACCGTAATATCCCAACAGAGCACCCACACTGTTGAAGACGATATCCACGACCGAGGCACTGCGCCTGAGAAAAAGCTGGGCCGTTTCGATACTGCCACTCAGGACAGCACCGACCGCCAATAGCAGCCAGAACCGCTGTTTTCCGGCGTCGGGCTTATCTTTCCGGAAGATAAAAAACAGGAATATGCCGAAGGGCATGAACAGGATAACATTACCCAAGACATCCAGGATGTCGAAATGAAAGATGTACCTCAGGAAACGCTCCGTATCGTAGGCCAGAAGCCTGCGGAGCCATGTCGCGGAAAACTCGAACGGGCTCAGCGTGAGGATAAGCAAATAGAGGAGATAAAAACTCAATGTCAAGAGATAGAGGTATCGATCTTTAGTGGATGTCATCTGCTCTGTTCTCAAGTCATTCCTTTCGTTGAGGGGGATTGACTACGGACAATCCCGCATCCGTAAAATCTAAATAAAATAATAGATTTTCTGCCCTATCGCAACAAGATTATCACATTTTTCTCAAATTCATGCCTCTCAGGCTGCGGGTGATGGAAACGGATTACCCTTCAGACACACGTAAAAGACAGACGGGGCGGGCCATACGCCGTCTTCCCTACGATTTCGAAGAATACGATAGTCATCCACAGGACGGTTTCCCTTCGTAAAAAGATCGGGAGGGACGATTTGGCCTCGCATCCTGGGATTCTAACACGGACGGTTGAGGGTGAAAAAAAATAGATCATTTCCTGCTTGACAACTCTACCCATGTTTCCTATATTATTTTTAATGAGTTAACCTCCGTAATCGAGCTGTTTGGCTCTGACGGGTATCTTTAGAGCCAATCTGCCTCGAAACCGAATGACAGAAGAACGATCATAAAGCGGATCATCCGTCGATGAAAAAAGGAAAACGAAAACTCATGGTCGTGGGCGACCGGGTTCTCATCAGCCCGGACATAGGGGAAGAACGGTCCAAAGTGGGGCTGTACCTCCCCCAGACGGTGATCGACAAGGATTCTGTACAGACCGGCCGCATCGTGGCCACCGGTCCGGGCAATCCCATGCCCAATCCCATGGACATGGACGAGGAACCCTGGAAAGAGAGCCAGCAGGGCGTCCGGTACGTGACCATGCAGGCCCAAGTGGACGATTATGCCATTTTTCTGCGTAAATCAGCCGTTGAAATCAAATACGAAAACAAGACGTACCTTGTCGTGCCCCAGGCCGCCATTCTCGTTCTGCTGAGGGACGATGCAAAAGTGGATATATAGTTGGTTGTCTCTTGGATATGACCGAAGGAGATCCCATTGAAAGAGCAGTTGAGTACCGACGAGCTGAAGGCCCTCGTCAGGAGTGTCTTCTCCCTGAAACCCGAGGATAAGCGACTGGCCATCCTCGTTGATGTTCCTGACGGTACGTGTCCGGACAACGGTGACTGGCGCGAACGAAGGGCCATCGCCCTGGACTGGGCCGAAGCACTGGGCCGTTCCAAATCCGACCTGAACCTGGAATCGGTTCAACTCATCGTCTATCCCAACGTTCACAGCAACAACGCCGACCTGCCCGAAACGGCTTACACAGTGGAACCGTTCGATCCCGATTTGGATGCCGACGGACTGGTTGCCCAGGGAACGTCCCGACCGTTCGAAGAACTTTTAGGTCAACATCAAATCATCCTGGCTCCGACGGAATTTTCCACCACGGCGCCCTTAAAATTGCTCTCGAAAAAATGGGGATTCCGTGCTGCCACCATGCCGGGATTCTCCCAGGGCATGATACCCGCCCTCCGCCTGGATTACGAGGAAATCAACCGGCGGGTCTGGATCGTCAAAAATGTTCTGGACCCGGCCATCGGATTGGACATCCAGTGGACGGTGAACCGCGACAAAACCTACACAGCTCACTTCGATCTTCGGTACCGGTCCGCCCACGCATCCAGCGGACGCATCCCCGAACCGGGATCGGCCGGCAACCTCCCCAGCGGAGAATGCTACATCGTACCCTACGAAGGGGAAAAAGGAGAGCCCAGCGGCTCTGAGGGCACAATGCCCGTCCAGTTCGAGGACGAAGTGGTCCTCTACCGCATCGCGGAAAACAAGGCCGTCGAGGTGCTGAGTCAGGGCCCCTTCTCCGATATCGAGAGGGACAAGATCACCCGTGAGCCAGCGTACAGCAATATCGCCGAGATCGGATTCGGTATACTCAAAGACTTCGGTATCAAGCCCACCGGTGAAATTCTGCTGGACGAGAAGCTGGGACTACACATCGCCTTCGGCCGGAGCGACCACTTCGGTGGCGCCGTGGGTGTGATGGACTTTACCGCACCCGACCAGGTGGTTCACATCGACCGGATTTACATCCCGGAGATACAGGACCGCGTACACGTGGACAAAGTTACGGTATCGATGGAGGACGGACCATCCCGTGTGGTTATGGAAAACGGGGAATACACACTGTTTTAGGCGAGGGAGCAGGCGTCGGCCGATCCTTCGACAGAGCGGCTCCATCCGTTTCTTCAGAGCCCCTTCCCTTGCTCAGAGGCAAACAGACTCACCAAACCCCTGTCCGGGCATCACCCGACTGTCCCAGGATGCAGGAATCTTCTCCTAAAAATGTTCAGATGTGAAAGCGATAGCCATTGCAGGAATCGTAGCGGATTATTATGTCCAGCGGATAATGTCACGATACGCAGGATTTATGGATTTTTTTAGCGGGTGTTGGAACGGGTACCTTACGCTGCTTCTTGATGTTGGGGTATAGCTTTTTCAGACATTCAGGACAAATTCCGTGGCTGAACTCGGCCTCCGAATGACTCTCGATATAGGCTTCCAGTTTGTTCCAGTACCCCTGATCATCCCGGATTTTCTTGCAAGAAGCACAGATGGGGATCAATCCTCTCAATGTCTTAATCCTCGACAATGCCTTCTCGAGTTCCTCGATGAGCCGCTCCTTCTCCCTCTCCGATTGCTTTTTTTCGGTAATGTCCTTGGCAACGCCCCTGTACCCCTGCAGGTGATCCGCGTCGTCCAGAACAGGCACGCCGTTGAAGAGAAGACAAACTGCCTGGCCGTCTCTCCGAAGATGCCAGACTTCCAGTTCGCCCAGAGGCAACTTTTTATCGAACACATATTTTAAAAGTTTATTTACTTTTTGGACTTCATCGGGTTGAACGAGCCAGGTGAAGGGTTTGCCGATGATCTCGTCGGCCGTGTATCCCAGAATCTGCTCCACTCTATCAGAACAGTAGGTATAAACACCATTCGCATCCAATTCCCACACCCATCCGGGCATGCTCAGGACAATATCGCGGAAACGTCTTTCGCTCTCGCGGAGAGCTTCGTCCACGAGGCTGCGCTCGATGATTTCCGACTCCCGTAGGTGTCTTATGGTTTGTGTTTCTCTCTGCTTTGCTTTCATGATTGCACAAGCTCGAATCTGTGATGTCTATGCCGGCAGTCCGCTGAATTGAATACGAAACGCCGTCCCTCCACCACGGTTTAGCGTCACTGCTCCCTTCAATTGATCCTCTGCCAGGATTTTAACCAGATGAAGTCCCAACGAGGTGGTCTCGTTGAAATCGATTTCTTCGGGAATACCCGTGCCCGAATCGCTGACCATCAAGTCCATAACGCCGTCGTCATTCCGGCGAAGACCCACGCAGATGTTCCCCGACGTTGGTTGACGATGCGAGGGAAACGCGTATTTTAATGCATTGGAAACCAGCTCATTGACGATGAGACCGCACGGAATGGCCTGATCGATACTGAGTGTGACGTCTTGGATGTCGGTATTCAGTTGTATTTTGTGTGGATCGGCTTCGTAGATCCGATAAAGCTCTCTGGCCAACGTCTCGACATACCCTGCAAAATTAATGTGGGTCATATCCTTGGATCGGTACAGTTTCTCTTCCACCAGGGCTAAAGAGCGCACCCGGTTCCTGGTCTCTTGAAACACTTCCCGGGTGTGTCTACTCCGCTCCGAGAAGCACTGAAGATTGATGAGGCTGGAAACCATCTGAAAGTTGTTTGTAACACGGTTGTAGACTTCCCTCAGCAGCGCGTCCTTCTCCTTCCGCATGAGTGTCACTTGCTGTTCCGCTTTGATACGCTCCGTGACGTCCTTCATCATAACCATCGTGCCGACGGATGGAGCATCCGTATCTGGCAGTCGTTTCCGTTTGATCTGAAAATCTCGCGGCCCATCCTTGGTGGCCAGCTTCTTTTCCAGCGTGCCCTCCTGCGTCTCTGCATCGGGCGATGCGGCCAGTTTTTCGAAAAGTCTGCATAACGGTTTTTTGTGCCGGTATGTTTTCGCTTGCGAGCGATTCGACGACTGACTTGCCGGGAAGAGGTTCGATGCAGCGGCATTCTGATAGACAACGCGGCCTTCTCTGTCCAGCAGAAAGACGGGATCGTCCAGGCTTTGGAAGATCGCCCCACACACTTTCTCTACATCGGCTTCCCGTTGATGGATATTCTTCTGTTCAGCCGCCTGTACCATGCCGGACGATTCAGCCCATCCGGCATGACATCCTCTTTCCAGGGAATCAAAACACTGCTCGACGAGGTAGTGACAGGATGCCTCTACCTCCCGGTCGAATCCTGCCTGCAGCAAAAGATCGGTATAGCTCTGTTTACAGGATTCTATCATACTGAAAAACTCGGACAATGAAAGGCCACGATCCCGATGGTATTGAACCTCCTGTAAGCCAATTAAAAACATCGGATCATTCGTATCATAGACTCCTGTTCCCTGTTCCGATGGATTTGTATCCTTCTGGAGTGTCTCTCGGATGGACGCATTCAATCGAGTAACGAAACCTCGCCATGCCTCAGGAAACGTGGCTGTCTCTTTCATAGAACGACGAGAAATCGCGTATTCCTGCAGTCGTTGTACCAGCCTGTCTTCTCGGCCGGCCAGGAACTCAGCCAGGTTTTTCATGATCGATTCATTCGCTTCCATCACAAACATCCACAAACGTGAACCGGGCTCTACGTACAGATAACGTATACACGGCGCCCCACGGATGATCCGGAGCCCAGCATCAAGGGGGTGCCAGGGATTTTATTTTCCGTACAAACTTTTTCGTATCGTACGGTTTCGTAAAAATCGCCGCCACTTTATATTCTTCAGCGCAGGCTTTCACTTCATCGTCTATCGTTTTACCCGTCACGATGACCACAGGAATCGTACACTTGGATGGAAAATTTTTAATGCGCTCCAGAATGGCAAATCCACCCCCGGCCGGCATCATCAGGTCCAGGACCATGAGATGATAATCCCCCTGCAGAATCTCGCGCGTGCCGGTATAGGCATCCCCTGCAATGACGACTTCATAACCCACAGATTCCAGCCTTAAACCGACCATACGGGCAAAATCCGGTTCATCTTCAACGATCAGTATCCTCTTCTTACCCATGAACGCTTCCTCCGATTTACAGGCAAAACGCCTTTACTTTCTTTCCAGAGGCCCGAACCGCCGTCTTTACTCTGGGTATGGAAAAATAGAACGTACTTCCTTTTCCTGGTTCCGATTCCACCCACATCCTGCCACCATGCTTCTCCACAAGTCCCTTGGCGATGGCCAGGCCCAATCCCGTCCCCTTGTAATCGGTTCCCTTGGGCTGTCCGAACTGCTTGAATTTGGAGAACAAATCCCGCATGTTCTCCTCGGCAATGCCGATGCCCGTATCGGAGACGCTACAGACGATTTCTTTCTCTCGTGTATCCTCGACCCGAATCCAGACGTCGCCCCCGGATTCCGTGTACCGAATGGCATTGCTGACCAGATTATGGAAAACTTGAATGATTTTATCCCGATCGGCATGGACCGAGACTGGCTCGGAGGGTATGGACAGGTGTAATCGTATCCTTTTATCGGCAGCCTGATTCTTATAATCATTCTGTACTTGCTGAGCAACGTCTCCTAGATCGATGGTGCTCCTGTGAAGCTCCAGATTGCCGTCTTCGATCTTTGACAAATCCAATAATTCGGTGACGAGACGTTGAAGCCGGAACACGCTCTGTAGAGTACCGCTAAGAAGCTCATGCTGCATATCCGTCAATTCACCCGCTATGCCCTCTAAACACAGGGATATGCCTTCTTTCATGATGGTGATGGGTGTCCTGATTTCGTGAGACACCATGGACACAAAATCGCTCTTCAGCCGATCCAATTTTTTTAGCCGTTTATTTGCCTCTTTGAGTGCTTTTTCTGCCTTTTTTTGATCGGTAATATTCTTATGAACGCCTCTGTATCCCTGTAGATTCCCTTCTTCATCGATGATGGGCACACCGCTACTCATCAGGCAAATGCGGTGACCCTTTTTATGCAGGTTCCAGTTCTCAAAATCCTGCAGGATCTTTTTTTGTTCGGTTATGCGATAAAACACGCCACGTACTTTCTTGGCCTCGTGGGGAGGCATTAAGTCGACAAAATGACGACCCACGATTTCCTCTGGAGTATAACCCAGGATATTCTCTACCCGTTCGGAACAATACGTATACACACCGTTTTCATCCATTTCCCAAAGCCAGACCACCATGCTCAGGGCGATGTTACGGAATCGTTTTTCGCTCTCACGCAGGGCCTCTTCCTTCCAGCGAAGTTCCTGAATCTCCAGGTAAAGACGATCGATCTCCTGCTGGAGACCCTTTTTCTCCACGGCATTCTGGACGGCGACCTTCAGCAGGTTACCATCCAACGCCTGTTTGGGAAGAACATCCTGCACACCGTTTTGCAGGATTCGAGAATGCCTCGATCGATCCTCCGCATCGCCCAGGAGGATAACCGGTATCTCTGGCGCTTGTCCATGCAGTATCTGAATCGCATCCATCTTTCCATTATCCACGAAGGACTGATCGACGAGGACGAGATCCACGCTGTCTTTAACCATCCAATCCAATGCCCGTTCGATCCTGTCTGCACATTCCAGCCGGTACCGGACAGGAGACGTTTCCGATACGATTTTCCCGTTCTGAAGCATATCCCGAATGCGACGCATCTCATCTGCTTGGGACGTTATGAGCAGAATCGTTTGTTCAAGGTCCATGAATCCGTATCCTTCAAGATAAATACAGTCGCTCCGTACGTGATAGTTCGTTTGACAAAACCATCATATCTCCTCACGCAGGCACGAGCCACATGATTTTGGCCACGAATTTCGCAGAGTCGTACGGCTTCTGGAAAATGTACGCCACATCGAGACTCTCCGCCTTCTGCCTGATTCCCTCGTCAACAGTTTTAGCCGTCAGGATAACCACCGGAACGGTGACAGTCACTGGATTATTCCTGAGTCTTTCCAGGAGAGCCAGACCGCCACCTGCGGGCATCATGAGATCGAGAATCACCAAATCAGGCTCTGTCTTCACGATCTCTCGCATGCCGAGATACGTATCCAGTGCGATGGACACCTTGTACCCCACGGCTTCCAATCTCATCTTGACGACCTTGGCGAACTCCAATTCATCCTCGACAATGACGATTGTTTTTTTCTCCGGCATGTAATTCTCCTCTATCAACCGACCAGCAATTCGCCAATCCTGACCTGCAGATCGTCAGGAATAAACGGTTTCTTCATCACGGGAATCATCGAATGATTGTTCAGCCTGCCGAGTTGATCATGATCCACCCCGAAACCACTGCTGATGAGAATGGGAATGTCCAGCGTCCGGCTGTCGTGTTTCAATCTACCGATGATTTCATAACCGTTCATTCCAGGGAGCATCATATCCAGTATGATGAGCGAGGGCAGCTCGGCTCTGGCGAGTCGAAGGGCCTGTTCACCATTGCTGGCCGTTATAAACCGGTATCCCTGCATCTTCAGGAATCGCGTGATTGCTTCGGTATAGTACGGATCATCTTCCACGATAAGAATCTTGGGAAAAGGTGTTTTCTTCAGCGTGAACATGAAGGTGGAGCCTTTTCCCGGTACCGAATCCACGGAGATGCTGCCTCCATGCCTTTCCACCAATCCCTTGACGATAGCCAGGCCCAATCCCGTGCCTTTGTATCCCGGGCCATCGGCCCTGCCCACTTGTGCAAACTTAGAAAACAACTTGGGGATGTGCTCCTCGGCAATGCCGATGCCGGTATCAGACACCGCACATCGAACGAAATCATCGTCCTCTTCGACCTGAATCGTAACTTGTCCGCCGGCATCGGTGAACCGGATGGCATTGCTCAACAAGTTGCCGAATATTTGCGTGATCTTATCGCCATCGGCATAGAGTAAGACGGACGCATCGGGCAACCGAATGTCCAGCTCTACTTCCTTATCCGCAGCGATAGGGAGGTATTCCTGCCGCGCTTTTTTGCTGACCTCTCCTACATCCAGCACCGTTCGTCGGAGTTCCATTTTCCCGGCCTCGATTCTGGATAAATCCAGCAGATCGGTGACCAGACGCTCCATGCGGTCGATGCTATGCACGGTATCCGTTAGAAGCTCTCTCTGGGTCTCGGTGATCTCTCCGGCCACGCCGTCCAGACAGAGAGAAACGCCCTCCCGCATCGTGGCCATGGGCGTGCGGAGCTCATGAGAGACCGTGGAGATAAAATCGCTCTTGAGTTGACTGTGCTGCTTCAGTCTTTCCGTGGACAAGCGTTGGGCTTCCTCCGCCTTCTTGCGTTGCGTGATATCCCGGGCGGTAATTTGAATGGCGTTGGGTTTTCCGTACCGGTAAATCAGCGTGCCCTCCACTTCCACCCATACCGACCTGCCATCCTTGCGCATCATCATGTATTCCACGGGATCCTCGTGCCGACCTTCTTTCTGTATCGTCTGGAACATCCTGGACGCCATATCCGCCTGATCTGGATGGATGAGCGAGGAAAAACGGTGACGGTACAGTTCGTCGCGTTCATACCCCAGCATATGAAGGGCAGCCTCGTTGGCGTCGATAAACCGCCCAGTAAAATCATGCACAAAAACGCAGGTTAGTTTGCTGTGAAAAATCGCGTGATACCTGGCTTTGCTCTCCTTCAATCCCTCCTCGATTTCCTTGTTGTACAGGGCGTACTGAATGGCAGAAACCAGAGATTGTCCGTCCAGCTCCGTCCTGAACAGACAATCCTGCGCTCCCTTCTGAATGGCATGGATGGCATGCCTGGGATCGTTTTCCTCCATCAAAACAACCACAGGCACGGCGGCGGCGCGCTGCAGGACAGAGGACAGCGTATCCAAATCCCTGTCCTGATACGGAGAGACAGCCAACAGGACAATCTCGACCGATCCTCTCTCCAAATGCTCCAGACCCGTCTGCAACCGGTGACGGCAGATAACACGAACGTTATGTCCAGAAGCGACCAACGCTTCTTTGACCGGCTTGGCAAACGTCTTATCGACGTCGATGAGTAGCACATTTAAAGCACGCACACGCATTCGATTATCTCATCCCATCACTGTTTGGATACATCTCCGTCCAAAGGGATAACGGGCAGCAATGATTTAATCTTCTCGACAAATTGTACCGAATCGCACGGTTTTGAGTAGACGGCCGCTACGCCGTAGGCGTCGGCCGTGTCCCTGACTTTGTCATCGATGTCTTTACCCGTCAGGATGACCACGGGTGTGGAGGTTCTGCCAGGAAACCGTCGCATTCTCCGCACCACGGAAAATCCCTCGTCTTCCGGCATCATCAGATCGAGAATCACGAGCTCATGGTCTCCCTTGAGTATTTCCTGAGTACCAACATGCACATTCTCGGCCACAGTAACCTCATAGCCTTCCGACTCCAGGCGCATCCTGACCATCTTGGCAAAATCGGCCTCATCCTCAACGATCAGTATTTTGGGTCTTTTGTCCAATGCGTTCCTCCTCGATCATCGTTCGGGATTGGATGGATTATCGCGACATGGCCGCAGGGACGATGGTTTTACGACCAATCGATCCCTATCCATCGGAACCCGGCCGGTATTTCTTGTCCCCCAGAAACCTGCTCAATACATCCAGGAGTACCTCGCTCATCATCGATTTCAGGACATAGGCGTCGACATGTTCCTTGCGAGCCAGCTCCACATCTTCCGTGTTATTCCGGCATGTCAGGATGACCACTGGGATGTGGGACACCTCGGGATCTTTCTTCAACTCACGGCACACCTCGTGCCCGTCCATTTCAGGAATCATCAAATCCACGATGATCAGATCCGGCTTCTCCTTCTTGGCAGCATACAATCCGTTGATACCATCCTCCGCAGCGATGGTATCGTACCCGTTGGCGTTGAGCCGTATCTCCAGCAACCGCCGGTATGTGGGATTGTCCTCTACGATGAGAACACGCTTGGCCGTTCGCTTCGTCGCGAGATCACTCGTATCCCGTATAAACATCCCGTTCTTCATGTACTTTTTATCCATCAATTCGACACCACCGATTTTATTTTTTCCACAAACGCCTTGCTTTCGTACGGTTTCATGACGATATCCGAAATGTGATATGCCTCCGCTTTGCTTCGCACGTCCTCATCCACCGTCTTTCCCGTCAGGATGATCACCGGAATTCGCGCCTTTTCAGGATGCTGATAGACTCTCTCCAGCAAGGAAAAGCCTCCGCCTCCGGGCATCATCAGATCGAGAACAAGCAGGTCCCAGTCTTCGTCCATCATCTTCTGAGTACCTACCTGAACGTCTGAAGCCAGAGAAACCTCGAATCCCACAGACTGAAGTCGCAATTTGACCATTTTGGCGAATTCAACCTCGTCTTCAACGATCAGTATTTTTTTCTTGTCATTCATACAGCGCTCTCCTACAATGCATGATGTATCTAAGACTTCATCAACAGTTTTTTCACTTTGTCCCGCAGGTCATCGGCATCCAACGGTTTCACGATGATGGGAATGGCCTCTTCATAGTCCACATCGTACAGCCGTTGTTCATCCACATCGAAACCGGTGCTGATGAGAATGGGAACATTGCACGTACGAACATCCTGCTTCAGCCGGCCGATAACTTCGTAACCGCTCATACCCGGAAGCATCATATCCAGAATAATCAGAGACACGGCATTTTCCTGGGCCTGTGTCACGGCATGCTCGCCATCGTACGCTTTCAGGAATTGGTAGTCATCGGCCTGGAGCATTCGTTCAACCACATCCACGATGGTTTTCTCATCATCGATGATGAGGATCGTCGGGAAGGGCACCTTCTTCAGTGTAAACCAGAAGGTTGTTCCCTTGCCCAATTCCGAATCGACCCATACCTTTCCCTCGTGTTCCTCCACCAACCCTTTCACGATGGCCAATCCGAGTCCCGTACCCCGATAACCGGGACCTTCCACCCGGGCAAACTGTTCGAACTTCGTGAACAACTTGGGTATGTTCTCTTCATCAATACCGACTCCGGTGTCGGACACACTGCATTCCAGACAACCGGGATTTTCCGCCGCTTGGATGCGAATTTCGCCACCGGATTCGGTAAAGCGAATGGCATTGCTGATTAAATTATCGAAGATCTGCGTGATTTTTTCATAATCGGCAAATAGTTTCAATGGCTGGTCCGGGAGCAACTTCGTGCATACGAGTCCTTTTTCTTCAGCCTGAGGAAGAAAACGATCGTATACCTCGTCCACAATCTGCCGGATATCCAACGAACTCCTTCGTAGAGGATACTTACCGGATTCTATCTTCGACACGTCGAGAAGATCGGAAATCAGACTGGCCAGACGATCGATATTCTCCAGAGAATGGGTGAGCAGTTCATGCTGTGTGTCTGAGATATCCCCGGCGATGCCGTCAATGCAGAGGGAAACACCCTCGCGCATGATGGCGATGGGCGTACGCAACTCGTGAGAAATTGTCGACAGAAATTTGCTCTTTAATTCGTCGAGCTTCTGGAGTTTTTCGATGGACTCTTTTAGGGCCTTTTCTGCCTGCTTACGTTCCGATATGCTCCGCATGACGCCTTGCACCGCAACAACCTTTCCGTCACGCTTTACAGGCACGGCATTGACTTCCATCGTGATGACGTTGCCAAAACTGTCCTTCTGGTCTATTTCGAGGTTCTTGACCGCCCTCCCGGATGAAACCCGCTTCAGCACGTTCATCGCCTTGGGAAGTTCGCTCTGGGGCGTGGTCATTTCGAGATGCTGGCCGATGAGATCCTGAGGCCGATATCCGTATATTTTTTCTGCCTTGGGATTTACATACTGTATAATACCTTCTGGGGACACTTGAAGAATCGTGTCATTGATGTTCTCCAGGATGATCTTCAGTTTTTCTTTTGAAGTCCGCATGGCCTCTTCTATCTCTGTACGCTTGGTGACATCACGCAGCGAGACAAGGGTGGCAGTACTACCATCCCACTCGATATCCGCCACACGGATCTCGGCGACGGTGGTCTTCTTCCTGGGCCGGTGTATTTCGATCTCCACACCCTTGTTTTTCCTAAGAGGATAACCAAATCGGGTACCCAGCAATTTTTCTTTTTTCTTCCCGAACATCTCTTCCGCCGCCGGGTTGGCGAAGCGAACTCTCTTCTCGTGATCCACCACCAGGATGGCATCCGCGTTATGCTCCGCGACTCGTCGGAATCGCGACTCGCTGGCCTGCTGAGAATCTTCCACACGCTTGCGGTCGATGGCGTAATGCAGAGCCTGCAGGAGAACCTTGGAATCGAATTCCCCCTTGATGAGGAAATCCTGGGCTCCCTCAAACACGATGCGTCTACCGCTCTGTTCGTTATCCAGCCCCGTAAGCACGATGATGGGCAAAGATCCGGCATGCTCGTGGATGCGTATGACCGAATCCAAGCCACAGCTGTCCGGCAACGAAAGGTCCAGCAAAACGACGTCGATGTCCCCTTTATCGAGCCTATCCAGACCCCTGCTGAGACAATCCACACAGTCCAGGCTGATGGGTGTAGGCCGACCGTTGGTCAGCATACGCTGTATCTTCTGCACATCGCTGGGATTGTTTTCGATGAGTAAAATGTTTAACTTAGAAACCATCCGGAATCACTCCGTATCGCTCTATACCATAATCCGTTTATCGGCCGTTCATCGTGCATGCTCTTTCCTGGCCAA
>CAZTKR010000033.1:0-21601 GCA_964614115.1 uncultured bacterium
GAGCAGCGGTTTCCTAAACCGTTGGTCGCAGGTTCGACTCCTGCCTGGGGTACGGTTTATAATGTCTGCGAATGAAGCTTTGAAACGATCACCGTGCTCAATCCATGTGTAGGAGTTTCGGATGAAATCGAAGATTCTTGTTGTCGACGATGTAGATACCATTGCCCGGGTTTATGCCAGATTCTTGGAGAGACAGGGATACGAAGTCCGTATTGCCTTCAACGGCGAAGAGGCTCTGGAAGAATGGGCAAAATTCAAACCCGATCTCATCATCAGCGATATTCGCATGCCCAAGATGAGTGGGTTTGAGCTGGCCGTCAAGATTCGGGAGAAAAATGCAGATCAGAAGATCATCCTGATGACCGGATACGCCGACGAAGCTGAGGTCCTGCAACAGCAGAAGAGCCATGGATTTCCGTTTTTCACCAAACCCGCCGATCTTCAGACGACGGTCTCCAAGATCGTGGAGGAGGTTCTGGCTGGCAAGTATGAACCCGAATGATGGCGCTTCGCCTTGACGTTTGTTTGGAGACTCTATGCTACGTCCAAGAAAAAAATTATCTCGACGCGAAATCAAAGAAGACCCTCTGGTCACGACGTACGTTCGGGTTCAAAAATTCATCCAGAGACACAGCAAACAGCTCAACATCGTCGGCCTGATTGTCGCAGCTGCTATCGTCATCGTCGTATTCATGGGGCGGAGTAAGCGGAGCGCAGAGACTGCGGCGGCCGGTAGGCTGGGTATCGCGGAGATGTACTACTGGGCTCAGGATTATACCCGGGCCATCGGTGAGTTGAGCAACATCGTCGATACGTATTCCGGGACGAAGTCCGCAGGGACGGCGGCCTTCTTGACGGCCAACGCCTACTACGCCCAGGACGATTATGCCAATGCCGAAAAATACTTTCGTCTGTATCTGGATGATTATGGTCACAACAAGATGTTCACGACATCGAGTCTGGCGGGCATTGCCGCGTGCCGGGAATCCCAGGGAGCCTTTCTGGAAGCGGCGCAGTTGTACGAGAGGGCAGGAACCAAGGACAAAAACTCGTCCCAGTCTCCGTTTTATCTTAAGGATGCCGGCCGGTGTTATGTTCTCGCAGGAGAGATCGATAAAGGCAAGGCCGCATACAAAACCATCATCGACAACTACGAGGATTCCAACATCAAGCAGGAGGTCGAATTCCTTTACGAATCTCTGTAGCATAAAAAAACCGTTATCGGGTTGTAATTATTTTTCTTGCATATTTTCCTTGCGAAATAAAAATTAATTTTATATATTAGAGATCAAAGTGGGTCTAAAACCCACTTTTTTTAATGGAATGGCGAGGGCATCCAGAAAGCCATCATGAACCAAACGTGGTATTAAGGAGGGGGACGACCTTCCATGAACATCAACATCGTTGAGGCAGTCAGTCAGATTGCCAAAGAACGCAATATCAGCCGGGACGTCTTGAGCGAGATCCTGGAGAATATCTTTCTGTCGATGATCAAACGAAAGTACGGCACATCCGATAATTTTGATATCTTCGTGAACATGGAAAAGGGCGAAGTCGAAATCTATCAGATTAAAACGATTGTCGAGGAAGTCACCGATCCTGTGACAGAAATAAGCCTGGACCAGGCGCAAGCCACAGAACCGGATTTGGAATTAGGCGATGAATTCGTGGAGATCATCGATCCGGCGAGCTTCGGCAGACGTCTCATCACGTCGGCCAAACAGGGATTGAATCAAAAGATAAGGGAAGCCGAGAAAGAAATTCTCTTCGCCGAATTCAAGGACAGGATCGGCGAGATCGTCATCGGCGATGTACGGCAGATCAATCGCGACGAGGTTCTCATTTCCGTGGATCATATGGAAGTCAGTCTCAAGCGGTCGGAACAGATATACAACGAGCGGTGGCATCGTGGGGATACCGTCCGGGCCGTCATCAAAGAAGTGACGCAGACCAACCGGGGTCCGGAAGTCATCGTGTCGCGCACGGCACCCCAATTCCTCATCCGGCTGTTCGAGATCGAAGTACCGGAAATTTACGACGGCATCATCGAGATCAAGCGGGTGGCCCGTTTTCCCGGAGACCGGGCCAAAGTGGCCGTGTTCTCCAACGACAAGCGCATCGACGCCGTGGGAGCCTGCGTGGGTTTGAAGGGCGTGCGGATACAGGCCATCGTTAAAGAGCTCAACAACGAAAAAATCGATGTCATCAACTGGAGCAGCGAGCCGGAAATTTTCATCAACCGGTCGTTGAGCCCGGCCAAACCGGCACGCATCATCCTGGACGATGAAAACAAGAAGGCAGACGCCATCATCCCCGACGATCAAATATCCCTGGCCATCGGGCGAGGAGGACAGAACAGACAATTGGCCTCCATGCTCACGGGCTACGAGATTACCACCGTCAAAGAATCGGAATGGGAACTGGGCGAGCAGAAAGAGGAGAAACTGCTCTTAACGGACGTACCGGAGCTGACAAAATCCATAGTGGAAAAACTCATCGCAGCGGGGTATGAGTCTGCCGATGATGTTCTGGACGCCGGTAGGGAAGAGCTTCTGGGACTCAAAGGATTTGGAGAAAAGACCATCGATAAAATTCTGGGCATCTTGAATTCGTACTACGAAGAAGAGCTACATGAAGAAGAATCTCAGGAAGAGGAATTGCAGAAAGAAAGTGTGGATGCGCTGGAGTCCGATGGCGTGTCTTAAACCCTAGCTTCTCGGAGAGTTGTATTGAAAACCGGTGAAACGAAAACCATGAAGAAGAAGCGGATCTATCAGGTTGCTAAGGAATTTAGTATTTCCAACGAAGCCTTGATCGATTTCCTCCACGAACATAATTTCAAGGTTCGGAACCATATGGCACCGTTGACGGATGAGATGTATGCCATCGTCTGCCAGAACTATCAGAAGGAGGAAGTCGAGACAAGCAAGGAGCCTGATTATAAACGACGTATGCAAGAGAAGCGGGAAGAGGACGAAGCCAGAAGACAGGCCGTATTGCACGAGATCGATGAGATTCTTGAGCGTTCCAAAGGAGATGTATTCGAACCCGTAGAAGTCATCAGCAGGACGAGAGAGCGGAAAAAACGAAAGCCCAAGGAAGAAGCCGTTCCCGAAGTGCCCGTGGAAGCAGAGGCGGATGAAGCGAAAGAAGCGGTCCGGGAAGAGGTTGTAGAAGCAAAGAAAAAGAAGAAAAAGGGAGTCAAGAAGGAGACTGAGGAAGTTATTGCCGAGAAGCCGGCAGAGGAAGAAAAGCTTGTTGCTGAAAAACGGAAGAGACACCTGAAGCGGCGGATAAAGCCGGAGAAAAAGGCGGAAGAAGCCGTTGCCGAGAAGGCGGAGGCAGAGAAAGGGATCGCCAAAAAGAAGAAACGAAGGAAACGCAGGAAGGATGAACCGGTCGTCGAAGGAGTGGCAGAGGAAGCCGCGGTTCATCCCAAGAAGAAAAAGAGAAGACGCAAGAAGAAAAAACCGGCCGTAAAGATAGACGAGAAGGAAATCGAGGCATCCATCAAAGAGACGCTGGCGAAAATGAGCGAAACGCCCAAGCGCAAACGCAGGAAGAAAGAGAAGGATGTCGAAGAAGTCATCGAAGAAGAGGAAAATGTCATTCGTACCACCGAGTTTACGTCCGTGGCCGAACTGGCCAACCTGATGGATGTAGAAGCCAGCGAGGTCATTCAGGCGTGTATTTCACTGGGTTTGATGGTTACCATCAACCAGCGACTGGATCGCGACACGATTCTCATGGTGGCAGACGAGTTCGATTACGATGTGAAATTCCTGACCGAGTACGGGGAAGAACACGCGGAGGAAATGGAAGAGGAAGAGGAAGACGAAGCACTGCTGGAGCCGCGTCCCCCCGTTGTCACCATCATGGGGCACGTGGATCACGGAAAAACCTCTCTCCTGGATTACATCCGCGAGAGCAACATCATTGCCGGGGAATCGGGAGGCATCACGCAACATATCGGAGCCTATGAAGTCACGTTGGGTGAAAAGAAAATCGCGTTCCTGGACACCCCTGGACACGAGGCATTCACGGCCATGCGGGCACGCGGTGCTCAGGCGACGGATATCGTGATTCTGGTGGTGGCTGCCGACGACGACGTGATGCCCCAGACGATCGAGGCTATCAACCATGCCCGGGCAGCAGGCGTTCCCATCGTGGTGGCCATCAATAAGATCGACAAGCCCAACGCGAATCCCGACTTCATCAAACAAAAACTCTCGGAGAAAAACATCCTGGTGGAAGCGTGGGGCGGAAAGGTGCAGAGTGCCGAAGTATCCGCCAAGACCGGCGAAGGCATCGACCATCTGCTTGAAATTATCCTTCTCGAAGCCGAAATCCTTGAGCTCAAGGCGAATCCCACGGGTCATGCGCGGGCCGTGTTGATCGAAGCCCGCATGGACAAAGGCCGGGGTGTCGTGGGAACCGTTTTGGTTCAAAAAGGAACATTGAACATAGGCGATTCGTTTATCGCCGGCAAGCACAACGGACGCGTGAGGGCCATGTTCAACGAGCGAAATCACAGTATCGACGAAGCACCGCCCTCCACGCCCGTTCAGATTCTCGGATTCAACGGAATGCCCCAAGCAGGCGATATCCTTACCGTGGTAGATTCCGAGCAGGAAGCTCGGGAGATCAGTTTCAAACGCCAGCAACTGAGCCGGGAACAGAGTTTCCGCCAGTTGCGGAGACTCACGCTGGATCAGATCTCCAAACGCATCGCCGAGGGTTACGTGAGGGAACTCTCAGTCATCATCAAAGCCGATGTGGACGGTTCCATGGAAGCCATCAGCGATTCGTTGATGGAACTGGGCAAGGAAGAGGAAGTGGCCGTTCGCATCATCCACAAAGGCGTTGGCACGATCACGGAGTCCGACGTTCTGCTGGCCGAGGCATCCCAGGCTGTTATTCTCGGATTCCACGTATCGCCCAACGCGCAGGCAAAAGAGTTGGCCCAGAAGGAAAAAATCGATATTCGCCTTTACAAGGTGATATACGATATCGTCAACGATGTGAAATTGGCACTGTCCGGGCTTTTAGAACCGGAGATAAGCGAAGAAGTCGTCGGTTCGGTAGAGGTGCGGGAAGTGTTCAAGGCATCGAAAATCGGGCTGATTGCCGGATGCTACGTCCTGTCCGGAAAGATTACTCGGAACACACAGGCCCGCGTGATCCGGGACGATAAAGTCATTCATGAGGGTAAGATTGCCTCGTTAAAACGATTCAAAGACGACGTGAAGGAAGTGGCCAGCGGATACGAATGCGGCATTACGTTGGAAGACTTCAAGGATATCCAGGCCGGTGACATCCTAGAAGTGTACCAAATCGTTGAAACGGCGAGGACACTTTAATCGATGCTCATCGGAACGGCGCAGATCGAACTCTATATACCCGGTACGTTTTCATTGAAAGAGAAACGTTTCATACTCCAGAGTATCAAGAAGAAAATCCAGAATCAATTCAACGTATCGATTGCGGAAGTTGATTATCATGATAAATGGCAGCGGGCATGTCTGGGGATCGCCTGTGTTTCCAACGATCGCCGTTTTCTCGACAAAACATTGAGCAACGTCATGAATGCCGTGCAGCGAGAGAGTCGGGTGGAGATTTTAAATCAAATCATTGAAATTTTGTGAAGAACGATGCCTACGAAACGGTCACAGAAAATTGCCGGTTTATTAAAAGTGGAAATCAGCAACATCATTCAGACACGCATAAAAGACCCGTTGATTGGTTTTGTGACCATCACGGATATCACGCTGTCCGACGATCTTCGGACAGCCAGGGTCTATTTCAGTGTTTTAGGAGAAGCAGCACAAAAAGAGAAATCCCTCAGAGGATTGGAACGGGCGGCCACCTTCATACAGAACGAACTGGGTTCCCGCGTCCGGCTTCGATACCTTCCCGTCCTTCATTTCTATTTGGATGAGAGTTGGAGTTATGGTGAAAAAATCGATAACATCCTGAGGGATCTTCAATTAGATGAACCTACGACGACAAGTTAGAATTCATGTGCATGCAGAGAACGGATCATCAACATCATCGAATGCTTTCTAGGATTCAGGATTTTATTCAAAGCGAAGATGATTTCTTAGTTACGTCGCACATCCATCCAGACGGCGATTCCATCGCGTCCGTCCTGGTATTCGCATCCATTTTAAAGCAATCGGGTAAGAGATATCAGATTCTTCTGGATGATCGTGTCCCCAGGAAATTCGATTTTCTTTCGGGACTCGATGAGGTGCTGTGTATCGACGATGCGTCCCTGTCGTTCTCCCCCAGGGTGCTGATTACGCTGGATTCGTCCAATCTGGAACGTATCGGCCGCGTACAGAACATGATTCCCGAGAGTCTACCCGTGATCAACATCGATCATCACTTGAGCAACGAGGCGTTCGGCACCCTGAATCTGGTCAACGCGGATGAGAGCAGTACGGTGGAAATCGTCTACGATCTGTATTCTTCCATGAACCTTCCTTTCTCTGCCGACGTGGCGACGTATATCTATACGGGCATCTTATGCGATACGGGCCGTTTCCTTTTTCCCAACACCACGTCTCGGTCCCTGGCCATTTGTTCGGAGATGATTGAGTACGGTGCCTCGCCCGATACCATTGCCGATAAGCTGTATTTCCGGATGTCTCAGGATACGATTCGTGCATTGGCGTCTGCTCTTTCCACCCTGGAGTTCCATTTCAACGGTGCCGTCTCCTGTATCTATCTGGCCAACGGGGCTTATTCCGGGAGCGACAAAGTCGATACCGAGGGATTCGTCGATTTTCTTCTGGCCATCGATCAAACAGAAGTGGAGTTTTTGATGGTCGAGAAGGAGCCGAATCTGTTTCGTGTCAGTTTTCGCTCCAAGAACAAAGTGGACGTGAACGAGGTCGCCAAACATTTTGGGGGCGGCGGACACACTCGTGCTTCCGGATGTACGCTGAGCGGGACGGTGGGAGATGTGAAGCAAAAGATCCTCGATGTGCTTGAGGATTACCTATGATTGCAGACAGACACACGCCCCTGTCCGAGATCGATTTTGGGGCCGGTGCCGTTTTGGCCATCGACAAACCGGCCAACATCACCTCCTTCGGTGTCGTTCATCGGATCAGACGATGGACGGGATGCCGCAAGGTGGGGCATGCGGGAACGCTGGATCCCATGGCCACGGGCCTTCTCCTGGTATGCTCCGGACCCGCCACCAAGCGCGTGTCCGAATTGATGGACCTGGAGAAGGAGTACGAGGGCACTGTCGAGCTGGGAGTCACGACCGATACGGATGATGCCCAGGGCAAGGTCACGGGGCGGAAGGATGTGCCCGCGTTCTCCAGAGAAAACATCCTGTCCATCCTCCAGGAGTTTCAGGGTGTCATCGACCAGATACCGCCCATGTATTCGGCCATCAAGGTAAACGGCAGCCGACTCTACCGGCTGGCGCGTCGGGGAAAGGTGGTTCCCCGGGAGCCCCGGAAGGTAACCGTACACGAAATCACCCTGCTGGACTGGAACTCCCCGCGGTTGTCTGTTCGGGTCCGTTGTTCCAAGGGAACGTACATCCGGGCGCTGGCCCGGGATATCGGTGAGCGATGCGGGACGGGCGGTACCTTAAAAACACTACGGCGCACACGGCTGGGTCCGCACCGAGCAGACGATGCCTACACGCTGGACACATTACGAGAATGGTTAGTCGTACAACATGATGAACGTATACCGATCGATAGATGACGTACCATACCAGAAGAACACCCTCATCACGCTGGGTACCTTCGACGGTATTCATCACGGCCACAGAGCCATCATCCATCAACTGACCGAGGAAGCCAGGGAACAGAGGGCGCGGAGTGTTCTGATCACGTATTATCCCCACCCGCAATCGGTCGTCACAACCCGCAGGTCATTCTTGGGACTTCTGACTCCTGTGGAGGAGAAAGTGGACATCCTGGGAAGCATGGATCTGGATGTTGTCCTGATCTTTCCGTTCACGCCACAACTGGCCCAAACGGAGCCCGAGGATTTTATCCGAAATGTCTTGGTCAAGAAAATCGGTGTGCAAAAATTCGTGATCGGCTATAACCATGCCTTCGGAAAGGGCCGACGGGGAGGAGGCGATCTGCTCCGCCGGATGGGGCGTCAGATTGGTTTTTCCGTGGACATCGTTCCCCCTGTGGAAGTCGACGGTGAAACCGTCAGCAGTACCCGCATACGCAAACTGCTGAAGGAAGGGCACGTGCGTCTGGCGAACCGGCTTCTGGGGTGGCATTATAGCGTCAGAGGAATCGTCAAAAAGGGGGAGAATGTCGGCAAAAAATTGGGATTTCCCACGGCCAACATCGACGTGTTGGGCGATAAGAAGTTGATACCCGGTGACGGTGTGTACGCCGTCTTTGCCCAGGTGGATGAAAACAAGCTGGCGGGTATGGCCAACCTGGGATGCCGGCCCACGATGTCGGGTACGCATCGTGCCGTGGAAGTGCATATACATGACTTTGAAGGCGATCTCTACGGAAAGCAGATACGGATCGAATTTATCGAGCGTCTCCGCGATGAGAAGCAGTTCGACTCGACGGACGCCCTGGCTTCCCAGATCGCCATGGATCAGAAAAAATCGATGGAACTGTTGTCGAAATACAGGAGGTAAGCATGGGGCTTACGCAAGAGCAGAAGGCAGACATCATCAAAAAATACGGGAAAAACGACAAGGACACGGGAAACACGGCCGTGCAGATCGCGCTCCTCACACAGCGCATCAACGAGCTGACCGAGCATTTTAAGATACATAAGAAAGACCATCATTCGCGTCGGGGATTGTTGAAACTGGTGGGGCAGAGGAGACGGCTGCTGGATTACATGATCCAAAAGGATCTGGAAGGATACCGGAGTCTCATCAAGCAACTGGGCATCCGGAGGTAAACGGAATGTGTCTGCACCCGAACCCCTCTCATGGAAAAACCATGCGGCCCGTAAAGGATTACACCCGATAGTCAGAGGAGATATGCGTTGATCGAGGTCGAACATCTGACGAAGTATTACGGGACGAAGGCGGCACTCCAGGATGTGTCTTTTCGTGTCGAAAAAGGGGAGATACTGGGATTCCTGGGGCCCAACGCGGCGGGCAAGACGACGGCCATGCGCATCCTGACGTGCTACATGCCGGCCACCAGCGGTGTGGCCAGGATCGACGGCTTCGATGTGTTCGAGGATTCCCTGGACGTGCGGAAGCGCATCGGCTACTTGCCGGAGAATCCGCCCCTGTACAGCGAGATGACACCCCAGACGTATCTGGAATTCGTGGCCCGCATCAAGGGCATTCCCTTCAGATCCGTGAAGGAACGGGTTTCCGATGTCATGGAAAAAACGGCCACGACAGACGTCGCCGATACCATCATCAAGCATCTGTCCAAGGGATTCAAGCAGCGGGTGGGAATCGCTCAGGCGCTGATCCACAATCCCGACGTCCTCATTCTGGACGAGCCCACGGTGGGACTCGATCCCAAGCAGATCATCGAGGTTCGGGAGCTCATCAAGAGTCTGGGCGGCGATCACACCATCATTCTCTCCACGCATATTCTTCCCGAGGTCAGCATGACGTGTGAGCGCGTCGTCATCATCAATCAGGGGAAGATCGTGGCCTCGGATACGCCGGAACACCTGACGAAACGCCTCAAAGGCTCCGAGAGCCTGTTCGTGGAAGTGGAGGGCCCGCGGAAGGGCGTGGAGACAATGTTGAAGAACCTGAAGGGGGTGAAGACGTTCTCATTCGAGGGGTCAGCCGGCCGCAGGATCGTGGGCTTTACCGTGGAGTCGGAGTTGAACGTGGATATTCGGAAAGACTTGTCCGCAGCCATCGTGAATAAAGGATGGGGTCTGCTGGAGCTGCGTCCCGTGGGCATGAGTTTGGAAGAGATCTTCCTGCACCTGACCACATCCGAAGAGGAGGTCGTACAGGCATGAGAAACTGCTGGGCGGTGTATGCCCGTGAAATTCGGTCTTACTTTTCATCACCCATCGCCTACGCGGTGATGGCCGGATTCCTGTTGATCGCCGGATACTTTTTCTATGCCATCCTCTCCAGCTTTCTTCAGTATGCGATGCGAGCCTCGATGCAGGCGCAGTACTACCAGATGGCGCCGCCGGCCGTGAACGTCAACATGCTGGCGCTCCGACCGTTCTTCTACAACGTGGCCATCATCATGGTCTTTGCCATTCCCCTCATCACCATGCGGTTGTATGCCGAAGAAAAAAAGACGGGCACACTGGAGCTTCTGCTGACATCCCCTATACGGAGCTCGGAGACGATACTGGGCAAGTATCTGGCGGCGTTCACGTTATACTGCACACTGCTGGCGTGCACGTTCTTCTATCAGCTCATCCTGCTCTCCCACGGAAGACCGGAACTGGGTCAGATCCTGTCGTCCTACCTGGGTCTTTTTCTGCTGGGCGGTGCCTTCATCGCCGTGGGCATCTTCGTATCCGCGTTGACCGAAAACCAGATCGTGGCCGGGTTCATTACGGTCATACTGCTGCTCTTCTTCTGGGTCATCGGCTGGGCGACCGACTTTGCCACAGGCGTTCTGGGCTCGGTTATCGGGTATGTCTCGCTCCTCACGCATTTTGATGACTTTGCCAAGGGTGTGATCGACGTGAAGAATATCTGTCTGTATCTGAGTTTTATCGTGTTTTTCCTCTTTTTAACGTTGATGTCCGTGGAGTCTGCCAAGTGGAGAACACGATGAAACGAGTGGCCACCGTAACGTCCTATGCGGGATTGATACTCATCGCCTTCAGTCTCATCAACTACAGCACAGGCCGCGTGTGGAATGTCCTTTCATGGGTAACCTGCCTGGCGGGAGCGGCGTGCCTCGTTTTCTTCGTCGTCGTAAGCCGGAGAACCATCCGGAGCCTTCTCTCACTCCGGTCCGTCCGGTATGGCGGGAATTCCCTGGCCATGTCTCTGCTCCTCCTGGCCATCCTGGCCGTCGTGAATGTCATCGTCAACCGTCACAGCATCCGCTGGGACCTGACCGAAGGCGGGCAGTTCAGCCTGTCGCCCCAGACCAAGCGCGTACTGGAACATTTAACCACAGACGTCCGCGTGACCGCCTTCTATCCGTCCAACGACAGGCAGATCGAGGATATCCTGGAATCCTATCGATTCCATTCCAATAGATTCCATTACGAATTCATCGACCCGGACAGCCGTCCGGCCGTGGCCAAGCGGTACGGCATCACCACGTACGAGACGGTTGTTCTGGAGACGAACCTCCGGGAGGAGAAGGTAACCTCTCCCGAAGAGCAAGACTTGACGAATGCCCTGATCAAAGTGACACGGGAAGGGAAAAAGACCGTGACCTTCCTGGACGGTCATGGCGAGCATGATCTGGAGGATGAAGAACACGACGGATACAGTCAAGCGGCAGAGGGCATTCGGGAAGAAAATTACGAAGTCAATAAATTGCTACTGGCCGAGGAAAAAAGCATTCCCGCGGACTGCAACGTGCTTGTCATAAACGGCCCGCAGAAAGATTTGTTCAAAGCCGAGCTGGACACGGTTCGGTCATATCTCGAAAACGGGGGGAATGCACTCTTCCTCCTGGATCCCGAACCCTCGCCCGGATTTCGCCGTTTCCTGGATGGTTGGGGTGTGGACGTCGGCCGGAACGTGGTTCTGGATGTGAGCGGTGTGGGACAGTTGTTCGGCATGGGGCCGGCCGTGCCCCTGGTGTCGGCCTACGAGGCGCACGAGATCACGCGGAATTTTCAGGTCATGACGTTTTACCCGCATGTTCGATCCGTGACACCCAAGGAAGATAACGCGGACGGGCTATGGGTGCAGTCGCTGATGAAAACCAGTACCAACAGTTGGGGCGAGACGGCCTTGCGGGGAGACAAGGCCAGGTTCGACGAAGACGACGATCTTCCGGGCCCCGTCTCCCTGGGTGCGGTGGTGACCCGGGATGTGGCATCCGACTCTGCCGGCGAGAAGCGCAAGACGCGGTTGGTGGTTATCGGTGATTCGGATTTTGCCAGCAATGCCTATTTTGCCACGCAGGGCAACGGCGACTTTTTTCTGAACATCATCAGCTGGCTGGCCGAAGAGGAGGATTTGATCTCCATACGTGCCAAGCAGCCCGAGGATCGCCGCGTGTTCCTGACGGCAGCCCAGATGAAGTGGGTCTTGTATTTCACCGTCATCATCATGCCCCTGGCCGCTCTGGCCAGCGGTATCGGGATGTACGTACGGCGTGAGAGACGGGCACGATGAGGAGCCGGGGCACTTTCATCCTCCTGGCCATTCTGGCCGGCCTGGTGGCCTATTATTACTTCGTGGAAATCAAGGGCGGACAGAGGAAACAGCAGGCAAAGGAGAAATCGGAGAAACTCCTGACACTGGAAGAAGACGAGATTCAAACCATCACACTCATCCGTTCGCAGGATACGGTGGTGTTGGAGCGGGCGGACGACGATGGCTGGACGATGTCCGAGCCCCTGCAAACGGACGCGGATGCATCCGCGGTCGACGATTTTCTGTCCGAACTTGCAAGCGCCAAGGCAGAAAGAGACATAGACACACAAGAGAGTCTGGCCGGCTTTGGCCTGGCACCACCCGCATACACGGTGATCGTCGCATCCAAGAAGCAGGAGACGGATACCCTGCGTGTGGGCGATAAAAACCCCACAGACCGGTATCTGTTTGTCTTGTCCTCAAAAAAGCCCGGGGTGGTTCTCACGGGAACACAGCTTGAGACCCATCTGGAAAAAGACATCTTCGCGTTCCGGGATAAATCGGTTCTGCGGTTCCGGAAAGAGGACGTCAGCCAGATCGAGCTCCAACGGCAGGGCATGGAAGATATCCGCATTTCCCGGCAGGGAGATGGATGGCAAATCGTCTCGCCCCTGGAGACCCAGGCCGACCGGTATGCGGTGGATAACCTGGTCAATCGAATACACGATGCGAAAGCGGCCCGTTTTGAGGCCGAGGCCATCCAAAGCAGGGAGGCATACGGCCTGCAGAATCCATGGATCGATGTCACGTTGACCCTGGAACCCGAAAAGGACCGTAGACAGCTGCTCATCGGAAAGCAGAAGGAGTCGAACCGGTTTTATGCCCACGATACGTCCAGAGAGCCGGTCTTCACCGTGGATACGATGCTGGTGGCCGAATTGAAGAAAAGGTTGTTCGACATCCGGGACAAGACGGTGGCCGCGTTCGAGAGAGATTCCGTCTGTACCATCGAGATCATGTACGCAGATACACTGACGCTCACGTTCCGCATGGATGAAGAAGACGCCTGGCGTTTGTCCTCACCCGTGGAGGCCAAGGCCATCCAGTGGAAAGTCACGGGTATCCTGTCGGACATCGCTTATTTGAAGGCCACGTCGTTCGTCGGGCCGGTATCCTCGGATCTGGCGCGGTACGGATTGGAGAATCCCCAGATCGACGTTTTCTTAAAAGACACGGAGACGAACACCCTCGCCCGCGTGAAAATCGGACATTGTACCGGGGAGGACGATGTTTACGTCATGAACGTCCTGACCGATTGGATTTATACAACAGAAGATAACATCATCGGAAGACTGACCTTCGATCTCCAGGAGATATCCGAGACGGAAGCATCCTCCGATGATTTAACAGAAGGTTCATCATAACACATTTTAGCCGATATCCATACCATCGGCTTGTGGAGAATTTAGGAGAAAGTATGGTAATTACAAAAAGCATTGAAATAGGTGGGAGAACCCTTTCCATCGAGTGTGGGAAGATCGCCAGACAGGCCGACGGATCGGCCCTGGTTCGATACGGTGACACGGTTATCCTGGCGACGGCCGTGGCATCCAAGGAACCCGCCGAATACCGGGGTTTTTTCCCCCTCAGCGTAGAATACAGGGAGAAGACGTACGCTGTGGGTAAGATTCCCGGAGGATTTTTCAAGCGAGAAGGACGTCCCCAGGAAAAGGAAGTGCTGAGCGCGCGACTGGTGGATCGGCCCATCCGGCCGCTCTTTCCAGACGAATTCTGTTATGAAGTGCAGGTCGTGGTCACGGTTCTGTCCTCAGACAGAGAAAACGACGCCGACGTCCTGGGAACCATCGGCGCGTCCACGGCCCTCTCCATATCCGATATTCCGTTCAACGGCCCCATCGCATCGGTTCGTGTCGGGAGGATCGGCGGGGAGATGTGCATCAATCCCACGTTCAACCAACTCGAAAACAGCGACATGAACATCATCGTGGCTGCCTCTCGAGATGCCATCGCCATGGTCGAAGGCGAGTCGTGGGAGATCTCCGAGGACGAGATGCTGGCCTCGTTGGAATTCGGACACGAAACCATCAAAAAGATCATCGCGCTCCAGGATGAGATCGTCAATGAAATCGGCGTGGAGAAGAGACCGGTGGAACCCGTTGAGATAGACCCAAATCTCGTCGATCGTGTTCAATCAGCGGTTCGGGAAAAACTTCCCACCACCCTGGAGAGTCACAGTAAAAAAGATCGAAGAGAGGCCGTCGGGGAAGTTCTGAAATCGATCCAAGAAGGATTGGAAGAGGAATTCCCGGAGCAGGAATCGACCATCGCCCAAGTATTCCACGAGACCGAAAAAGAGCTTGTTCGCGGTTTGATCCTGGATAAGAAGCAACGCATCGACGGACGATCCTTTGACAGCGTGCGCGATGTGACGTGTGAAATCGCCGTCCTGCCCCGCACGCATGGATCGGGTCTGTTTACGCGCGGAGAGACACAGAGCCTGACCGTGACGACCCTGGGAACGAAGGTGGACGAGCAGAAAATAGAGGGACTGGACGGAGAATCCTGGAAGAGCTACATGCTCCACTACAATTTTCCGCCCTACAGCGTGGGCGAGGTTAAATTTTTCCGAGGGCCCAGCCGTCGGGAAATCGGGCACGGCAACCTGGCCGAGCGCGCGTTAAAGCCGGTCATCCCGGCCGAGGAGATGTTCCCGTACACTATCCGCATCGTATCGGACATTCTCGAATCCAACGGGTCTTCGTCCATGGCCACGGTATGCGCCGGTTCACTCTCGTTGATGGATGCTGGCGTGCCTGTGAAATCGGCCGTGGCCGGTGTGGCCATGGGATTGATCAAAGAAGATGAGAAGTGGGCTGTCCTCACAGACATCCTGGGCGACGAAGATCACCTGGGAGACATGGATTTTAAGGTAGCCGGAACACGGAAAGGAATTACCGCCTTCCAGATGGATATAAAGATCACGGGTATTTCCTCGGAACTGATGAAAGAGGCTCTGGATAAAGCCCGCGTCGCACGCATGCACATCCTGGATGTGATGGATGCCACCATAGCGAAGCCCAGGGAAAACCTCTCACCGTATGCACCCCGTATCTTGTCCATACGCATCGATGTCGAGGATATCGGTCTGGTGATCGGTCCGGGCGGCAAGGTCATCCGTGACATCATCGAGAAATCCGGTGCCGAAGTCAACATCGAAGACGACGGCACCGTCCAGATTGCGTCTGCCGATGAAAATGCCTGCCAGATCGCAAAGGAGATGATCGAAAGCATCGTTCAGAAACCCGTACCGGGCGACGTATACAAAGGCAAAGTCAAGAAGATCACGAATTTTGGTGCCTTCGTGGAAATCCTGCCGGGCAAGGAAGGTTTGCTCCACATATCGGAGATCGCTCCGCACCGCGTGAATCGTGTGGAGGATCATCTGAAGGTCGGTCAGGAAGTCGAGGTCAAGCTCCTGAAAATCAGCCCGGAGGGTAAGCTGGATTTGAGCATGAAGGCGCTTTTGAAGAAATAGACTCACCATGGAGCACACCTACCGGAAGACGACCCTGGACAACGGCATTCGTGTCGTCTCGGAAAAGATGAATCTCGGACGTGCCGTCTCCATAGGCGTATGGATCGCGTCCGGTTCGCGGCATGAGCCCAAGAGACAGAACGGTATTTCTCATCTTCTGGAGCACATGCTGTTCAAGGGCACACATTCCCGATCGGCATACGATATCGCCGTCAGCCTGGAATCGGTGGGCGGCCATTTGAATGCCTTCACCGAGCGTGAGGCCACGTGCTATTACGCCCTGGTTCTGGACGATGACCTTCCCCAGGCCGTGGATGTGCTTTCCGATGTCGTTCAGAACGGGGTGCTGGCCGAACACGATCTGGAGAGCGAGAAAGACATCGTGTTCGAGGAAATGCAGACTCTGGCCGATACCCCCGAGGATTTTATTCTGGATTGTTTTATTCAGTCGATGTTCGACCATCATGCCCTGGGCCAGTCCACACTGGGATCGCATCGGGCCGTTCGACGCCTGAAGCGAGACGATCTCGTGGACTACCACCGCCGGGTGTACACGGCCGGAAACATCATCGTCGCGGCCGCGGGTCGATGCGACCACGACCGGCTCGTAAGTCTCGTGGAAAAACACTTTCTCATCCTGACCAACGGGACGATGTCGAATCACGAACCCATCCGCATGGGTAAACAAGCGTTTCACAGGATTCGGTCGAACATCAAGCAGTCCCATATCTGCACGGGTGCACAGACCGTATCGTATAAAGACCCGATGAAGTACGCGCTGGTCGTCCTGAACACCGTCCTGGGCGGTGGTATGAGCTCGCGGTTGTTTCAGAGCCTCCGGGAAAAACGGGGATTGGCCTACACGGTCTATTCGTTCTTCGAACTCTGGTCCGATACCGGTCTTCTGGGAGTATACACCGGAACGTCTATGAAAAACAGGGACGAGGCTCTGAAGCGTATCGAAGAAGAGCTGGCACTCCTGTGCGACCGGCCGATTCCCATGGATGAATGTATCAGAACCAAATCACAGTTGAAGAGAAACCTGATCCTGACGATGGAAGACTGTACGAACCGGATGAACCGTCTCGTCAAACGTGAAATGTATACGGAGCCGCATCGATCCATCGACGAAACCCTCGCTTTTATAGACAGCGTTACACCCGAGGATGTCCAGTCCCTGGCCCATCAGCTTTTTCGTCAACAGGATCGCTACACGACGATTTTGGAGCCCCGTCATAAACCTTAAGGGCAAAGGAGGCCCGAATGAACACGCCATCTGTTTCTCAAAGGGGTCAAGCTACACCCGCCTCCCCGATACGAAAACTCGCACCGTATGCGGAAAAAGCCAAGGCCAACGGGAGGAAGGTGTATCATTTGAATATCGGTCAGCCCGATATACCCACGCCCCCGGAATTCTACCAAGCCGTCAAGACGTTCGACGAAAACGTGCTGGCCTACAATCCTTCCAACGGTATCGCCTCATTCCGGCAGAGCCTGATTAAGTATTATCAACGTGTCGGTTTCAAGAACCTGGGGGATGAAAACATCATGGTCACCACGGGCGGGAGCGAGGCCGTGCTTTTTTCGATGATGGCCATCGCATCCCCTGGGGACGAGATCATCGCTTTTGAACCCTTCTATCCCAACTACAACGGATTTGCCCACATGGCCGGAGTAACCATCGTTCCCGTCAGCATGCAAGCGGAGACCGGTTACCACTTGCCTCCCAAGGCGGAGATCGAGGAGAAAATCACACCGTTAACACGGGGCATTCTCATCAATACACCCAACAACCCGACAGGCACCATCCTGACCAAGGAAGAAATGACGATCATCAAGGACGTGGCATTGCAGCACGGCCTGTTCGTCCTGTCCGACGAAGTGTACCGCGAATTCACGTTCGACGGCCAGCATACCAGTATTTTCGATTTCCCGGAACTTGGCCAGCAGGCCGTCCTCATGGACAGCTTATCCAAGCGCTACAGTGCGTGCGGTGCGCGTTTGGGATGCATTCTGAGCCGAAACACGGACATCATGGGCACGGTCTTGAAGTTCGGTCAGGCGAGGCTCTGTCCGCCGACCCTGGAACAGATAGGAGCTGCGGCTGTCGTCAATACGGGAGACAAGTATTTCTCCGCCATGATGCAGGAGTATAAAAAACGCAGGGACACGATTTACGATGCGTTGATGCAAATTCCCGGTGTGCACTGTGAAAAACCCGAAGGGGCTTTTTACTTGATGGTCACGTTCCCTGTGGACGATATCGAGGATTTTGCCAAGTGGGTATTGACTGATTTTCATGTGAACGGTGAAACCACGATGATTGCTCCGGGCCCCGGCTTTTACGCCAGCAGCGGAAAGGGCAAGCAGGAGGCCAGGATAGCCTACGTGCTGAATTCCGACGATTTGAAAAAGGCTGTCAACGTGCTGAAAGAAGGGTTGTCCGCGTATAAGAACGACTGAGCGTTTGAGGGCATGATTCATCGAACCCGTACCGATTCTCACGTTTCATAAGGTTGACGCTTCCTTCGAGTGGGGCGTGACGCGTGTAACGCCCACAAAATTCAGAACCATTCTGGAATTTCTCAAGGAGGAAGGCTATGAAACCGTTTCCATAGAGAACCTCATCCATCCCGGGGCGATACTCCCCAAAAAACCCGTCATTCTCACGTTCGACGATTCGTATGAAAGCCTGTACACCCATGCTTTTCCCATGATGCAGACGTACGGGTTTTCGGGCACTGTATTTGTCATCACAGGCTTTGTGGGACGCCTAAACGCATGGGACGTCAACCTGGGCGGCCGTACGTTCCGTCATCTCACGTGGAGCCAGTTGGATGAACTCCACGCGGCCGGGTTCGAAATCGGGTCGCATACGGTGACCCATCCCGACTTGACGCGTGTCGATGCCTCCAGGCTCCAGGTTGAACTCCAACGCTCGAAAGAGGATATTGAGGATCATATCGGGAAGTCCGTCGATGTGATTTCTTTTCCCTTTGGGCGATACAATAGAGCCGTTGTCGACGCATGCCGGCAGGCGGGCTACAGAAAGGGTTGCGGATTCAGAGTGCAAAAAAAAGATAAAAAATCCAAAGAAACGTTTGTTTTAGAACGAAAAGCGTATTATCTTTTTGATGGGATTTGGAATTTAAGGTCAAAGCTGATAACCAACGCATGGACGCCACTTGAGAATATCAAGTTGCGACTGGTTAATCTCTGTTCCCATGGTTCTGCTCTGGTGGCGAAACCATTTGTAGCAAAACTCAATCCCACGGAGAGGAGACCGTAAATGGAACAGCATATCAATATTTTGGCGGTTCTTTATATCGTGTTTGGTTTTATCGGCATGATCCTGGCCGTTTTCGTGTTTACCGTCTTCATTGGCAGCGGATTGTTATCCGGCGAGGAAGAAGCCATATTCGTCACATCCATCGTGGGAACAGTAATTGGTATTTTCCTGGCCGTGACCTCTCTGCCGGGCATCATCGGGGGGTTCGGCCTGCTGAAGAGAAAATCCTGGGCCAGAATCCTCCTCATCATCCTGGGTTGCCTCAGTCTGCTGAATCTGCCCCTGGGAACTTGCTTGGGTGTGTATACCCTGTGGGTGCTCCTGAATAAGGATTCGGAAGGCTTGTTCTCGGCATAATACCATACATCGTACGCGATTAAACGATCCCAAAAGACCGAAGAACCGGTAAAGGCATCTGTTTTGCTATAAAGCATTTCATGGAAGGGACAAGGCTATGCGATACATCCCACAGAGACGGCTATTTTCCCTGATGAATGCATTTCTTGTTACCCTTTCGTTCTGCGCGGTACTCTATTCCCAATCTTTGACAGATTCCAAGGTAAAATCACCTCTGTTACATACCATCTATAATTTGGAATCGGACCTCGATAGTCTGATGGACGAGATTTCCGTCCCCGGCGCGGCTCTGGCCATCGTATCCCCAGATTCCATCCTCCGGATCAAGACGCTGGGATTTGCCAACCTGGAGACCGGCGAACGGGTCACGGAGAATACGCATTTTTGCATCGGTTCCTGCACCAAGAGTTTTACAGGATTGGCCTTTCTAAAACTCCTGGATGAGGGAACGGTCGATCTCAACACGCCGGTACGGCAGGTGGCTCCTGAGATCGAGATCAAAAATCCTTGGCAAGACACACATCCGGTGAGGATTGTTCACCTGCTGGAGCACACGGCCGGCTTTGACGACTCTCACCCTAATTGGTTCTACTTCCAAGGTCCTGTGCTGTCTCTGCAAACTGCTCTCGAGGCAAAGGCGCACCTGCGCAAAGTACGCTGGCCGCCGGGCACACGCTTTGCCTACTCCAGCGCCGGTTTCACCCTGGCCGGATATGTCCTGGAAAAGGTAACAGGGCAGCCGTATCAGGAATACATGAAACAGGCGCTCCTGGAACCCATGGGAATGAGGACGGCCACCATCGGAAGTTCCGAAAAATGCAGAGAACAGTTGGCCGTGGGTTACGATAAACACTCCGAACCCTTTCCCGTTTGGTACGACTACGACGAACCGGCCGGCGCCATGAACTTATCCATACGAGAGATGGCCCTGTTCATTCAATGCATGTTGAACCGGGGTACCGTGGGCCATGCACGGATCATCAGCCAGGATTCGTTCGATAAGATCGGAAAGCCCACGTCCACCCTGGCGGCGAGAGCCGGATTGGAGCCTGGCTACAGTTTCGGAATCGGTACGATATACCGGGGCGGAGCAAGATGGTACGGGCATAGCGGCGCTGTTCCCGGTTTTATCTCTGAATACGCCTATAACCTTGACCACGGAATCGGTTATGTCGTACTGCAGAACGCGTTCGACCTGATGTTCTATGACGAGATATTTACACATGTCCGGCGTTCGATGAACGCGCTCGTGGACACTCTGGAACCTCCTCCGCCGGTATCGGTACCAGCACAAACGTTTGAGCAGTATGTCGGCTATTATGAACCCCGTAGCCCCAGGATGCAGCTTGCAGGTTTCGCTGAGATACTCACGGGCGGCGTCCAAATTCTCTGTCAGAGTGACACCCTTACCAGTCGAGGTTTTATGGAAGCAGGAAAGCCTTTGATTCCAGTTTCTGAACACCTGTTCCGATACGCAGAGGATCCGGAAGCTTCCCGCGTTTTTTTCAAGACTCCAGATGGCCGGATGGCGTTTGCCTCCCAGAGAGCGTACTACGAGAGGACCGCGATCTGGAAAACCCACGCATACCGGATTCTGGTTTTCGGAGCCTTGATGGTGATGATGTCTTCCATCGTGTATGCGGTGTTTTGGATTCCTGTGCACGTGTACAAGAAAGTAAGGCGCAAGCCCCATCGATCCGCGTTCCTGCGGATGCGCGTGGTGCCTCTGGTTTGTGTCCTTTCCCTGATACTCGGCGTAGCGACGATCATTGCTGCCGATCAGACCATGCTCGAATTGGGTAAAAAAACGCCTGCTAATATCGTCTTCTTCCTTTCGACACTGCTTTTTGCCGGACTGTCCGTACTCAGCCTATTCACTTCGTTTCAGAGTTTTTTCCGACCCGTAAAGAAAATCGCGCGATGGTATGCGATGGTGCTATCAGCAGCCTGTTTCGGTATGGCTCTCTATTTCTATGCTTGGGGTATTATCGGGCTCAGGCTATGGGCTTATTAACCGTTAACTGTATCGAATCAAGAGGTTAGATAAAGATAGATAACCATTGATCAAGAATGGAAGGTTATTGGTCCTATGTCAAGCACTTGTTGTATTGTCACCGTTGTGTACCATAGCCATATTACCATTTCTATCTCAAAGAGATGGAATAGAGAT
>CAZTKR010000034.1:0-19002 GCA_964614115.1 uncultured bacterium
AATAGCAACGAACAGGATCACTTGACCTGGAATCTTGTTTTTTGGGAAACGGATTTTAATTGGGGTGATGTGGTACATATCAACTATCCCAATCCCCTCACCACGGCCGATGCGTATACATTCTCCACGGATGTCAACGGTTCTTCTGGGGACGATATCGTGGATTTTACGTACGACCTGCTCCAGAACTATCCCAACCCGTTTAACACGCGCACGACCATCCGGTTCCGACTGGTCCAATCCCAGCCCGTGACGATTTCCATCTACAACCTTCTGGGAAAGCAAATCCGTGAATTTCGGCTGGACGGAGACCGGCTGCAGGTGGAGTGGGACGGCACGGATACAGAGGGCAGAACCGTGTCTTCGGGCGTTTATTTTTACAAGATGGTGACCGGGGATTTCGAGAAAGTTCGTAAAATGATTCTATTACGGTAGCACCGGAACCGCGGTACGCACTGCCCGTCCGAAATGTCATCACACCCCCTGAAGGTTATAGGCTTTCAGGGGGTTTTATTTTGCTTGTTTTTCAGCATGATCCTGAATGCTCGTGTAATTCATTATTATCATACTATATAGAAAGCTTAAGTAACGCTGGAACACTGTCTGGCGACACTCCGGCAGCTATCGAACATATTGCAGCTCATGATGATATTATCATGTAGTTTGGATAAATCCTTCTAAGGGTTGGCGGCGTCTTCGAGTGTTCCGGCTTTGTTATCGAGCTTCATTCTGTTGTGCCGTTGGCATCCTTCGGTCGAAGGTGAGAGTATACGGGATCGATCCGATGGTCATACGGGTATCGATTTGACGATGATGCACGCCTTACAGAAGATTATTTAAATCTATGAATATAATGTTAAAAATATCTGACACTCATTTTTTCCTTGACTTTTTAAAATAAATTTTGAATAATCTTTAGTGTTGGCATGCATTTCATGTATTCTATCATCTTGATCATTTTCTCAATTTGAATGAAGGGGGCCGTATACAGTAAGACATAGTCAGTTGTACAAGCAAACGTAAATACCGAAAAACCGTGGGCAAATAGCGGCGGTTCTAAAGTAAGCTGTTTATCCTATTTAAAGGAATAGAGAATGGCGACTTTAGTCAACGGATCATGGCTTGGTTTTAATCGCTTACCAAGAGAGCCGGGCTGCCGAAGGTGCGGGGGCACTTTTAGGTCTCGGCTTTACTTTTTCATATCAGATGATGGAGTTATCCTCCGATGATGGTAGGAGAGACAATATCCCATTATAAAATTCTCGAGAAACTCGGCGGGGGAGGCATGGGAGTGGTCTATAAGGCCGAGGATACGAAGCTGAAACGCCATGTGGCGCTTAAGTTCTTGCCTTCGGAGTTAACGCGGGACCCGGATACAAAGCAGCGGTTTATTCACGAAGCGCAGGCAGCATCGGCGCTGGATCATCCCAACATCTGCAATATTCATGAAATTGGCGAGACCGACGACGGCTTGCTGTTCATCGCCATGGCCTGTTACCAGGGCGAGACACTCAAGGCCAAGATCGAACGTGGTCCCATTGCCGTTGAAGAGGCCCTTGACATAGCCATTCAGGTGGCACAGGGTCTGGAACGGGCGCATGAAGCCGGCATGGTACACCGTGATATCAAGCCAAGCAATATCATGATTACCGACAGGGGCGAAGTCAAGGTCGTGGATTTTGGCCTGGCAAAACTAGCCGGGCAGAGCAGGATCACCAAAACCGGTATGGCCATGGGTACGGTTGCCTACATGTCTCCTGAGCAAACCCGGGGTGAAGAAGTCGATCACAGGTCCGATATGTGGTCGTTGGGCGTTGTGATGTACGAAATGTTTACCGGGCATTTACCCTTTAAAGGGGATTATTATCAGGCTGTGATTTATGCGATCCTGAATGAAGAGCCGGACTTTCTTGCGGTCTCTAAAAGCGATGTTCCCAAGGAGGTGGTGTATCTTCTTAAAAAAACGCTGGTGAAGGATCCCGACGATCGATTTCAATCCATCACAGAAGCACTGAATACCCTGATATCCGCGCGGGCTCCGGGAGCGAAGCTTCTTCCAAAGAAAGCTCCGTCTAAATTCCTCCAGAAGCTAACCCGCTTCATCCGAAAAAGACGGGTCGCCATCGCCATACCTGTTGTTTTTTCCGCGTTTCTATTCGTTTGGTACCTTTTGATAAGAACGCCTGTATCTCTAGGTTCCAATGATTACGTCCTCGTTTCCGAGATTGAAAACCTTACCAACGAGGATGTTTTCAACCATTCCCTGACCGAGGCCTTTCGGGTGACGCTTCAGCAGTCGTCGTTCATAAACGTACTTCCGAATTATCGAATTACCGACGCCCTGGTTCGCATGGGACTATCGGGCGATCATCGATTGGACGAAAAAACCTCTGTCGACGTTGCCAAACGCGAAGGTGCACCCATCGTTGTCGTTCCGAGGATTAGCAAAATCGGATCGAATTATATCCTGTCGAGCAAGATTATCGATGCAGAGACGGGGGAAGCGGTCAAGCTTCGGCGTGTGGAGGTTGCCCGTATCGAGGATGTTCTTTCGGGTGCCGATGAGCTGGCGGAAGATATCCGAAAAGATCTCGGTGAATCGTTACGGACGATATCCAGTACGAGCCTTCCCCTGGAAAAGATGACAACACCGTATCTTCAAGCCCTGGAACTTTATTCACGCGGCACGCTGCTCGAATCGAAGGGACAATTCGACGAAGCCATAAAGCTGATAGAAGAGTCCCTATCCATTGACACATCGTTTGTCATGGCCATTAGCTCTCTTTCATATTTATACCGAAAATTGGGTGAGCATGACAAGGCTTTGTATTATCATCGGCGTATTCTCCCCTTAATCGACCGCGTCACGGACAGGGAGCGATTTAAAATCTTGACTAATTACTACGGTGTCTATTTTGAAATGGATTATGATCAGGCGTACCACTATGCCAAGCAATGGACCTTGATGTATCCAACGGATGCCTTCGGACATGCCACCCTGGGTCATCTGGCCATGTTCATCGGGAATTATCACACGGCACTGGTGGAAAATCAACGGGCCATGGCATTGGATCCGTATTTGGAAGGCACATGCTACAACAACTCGGGATTCGCCTGTGCCATGGCCGGGAGGGCCGATGCGGTTCTGGATTTTTATAGAAAGAGTAAAAACATCCGTCCTTCTTACCTGACCACGGATAGCTACATGGCCAGAGCATTCTGGATGAAGGGAGAATTGGATTCTGCGGAAGCCATTTTTCAGTCCAATTTCGATAATCCCATGAATACGATGAAAGGAAGAACCCAGGCGTTTCTTGTGTCGTTTCATTATTTCAAGGGCCAATTGCAGACAGCTGCCGACGAGGCTATTGCCGGAATCAATTTTTGTCGGGAAGCAAATAATCCGGGAGAGGAAGCCTATTTTCATTATTTACTCGGAGAGATAAGACGTGAACAGGGCAGGACGGCCGAATCGATACATGAAATGGAAGAGGCTCTTCGGCTCTGTGTCTCGCCTTTTTTCGAGTTCGCGTTTGTAGGGATGAGCTATGCCAAGATGGGACTGGAATCGAAGGCGCTAGACATCATAGCAAAGATTCAATCATTGGAAAGCGATGATCCCTTTTTTACCAAGCGCAGATCATCCTTTGAGAATTTTATTCTTGGCGCGGTTGCCCGTGAAGAACAGGCGTACGAAGAAGCCATCAGATGTTTCAGCCAGGTGAAGAAGTTTCATAGCGGCGATCCCATTTACTGGATGGCACAAAAAGAGATCGCCTTCTGCACGGCTATGGTGCAGGAAGCCGAGGCTCTGGCAAAATACCAAGTTATTCTCGATCATGCAGGCGAAGTGTTCACGTCGTTTCTGCCGGCATCGCGTGCCGGAGGTCTCTGGAGAAGCAGACTCTGGACGGAATCGTTGTTCGAGCTGGGGAAACTTCATGCCGCACGTCAGGATACCACAGAGGCTGTCGAATACCTGAAAAAAGTCATGCGTTCCTGGGAGGGAGCCGATCGTGACCATCGGAAGGCAAACGAAGCACAGGCCGTTCTGTCTGCACTTCATACTATCCGATGAGTCATCACGAATAACACATCAACAGAGGAGGGAAGAGTTATGAAACAGCTAACCGTTTTTTTGCTTTGTCTCACATTTCTAGGGAGCTATTTTCTTTTTATCCAATGTCAACAGGCGGGAACCGGCTCGATTTCCGGTCGGGTGATAAAGAGTGGAGATGTGCCGTCAGGCGATGAGGGTGAAGGTAAATCTTTGTCTGTGGGACTCTACACCAAAGATGGAGAGCCTGTAATCCTCGTGGCTCTTAAATGCCACCCACCGGATACCTGCCCCTGGCGTATGGCGGATGTTAAATTGGGCGAAGAACTGGTCATCGTCGCGCAGATGACTGATGAACTGTATATCTCCTCGGGTGGAAAAGAAGGTCATAGAGAAGTCCTCAGCTATTTTGTCGAAGATCCCATGAAAGGCAAAGATTCCAAGCAGGCACAGCACATCACATTAACGTCGGAAGAGCCCGAGGTCACGGGTATCGATATCATCGTCATGGGAGAAGAGCCACAAACTGAAGGAATGTAACATACCCGCGGTTTACACGTTCGTTTTTCTGTTGTCGTTTTTACTGTCATATATATACTGAAGTAGGGTTGTACGGGGGGCGTAGGATTTCAAGGATGGTATCGATTGGCATGGTCGTTCGGTCTTTGCCCGACGAGTGCAGATTTCAGTGTTCGATCAGCATCGGTTTTTTCATCACTCGCTCAAGAAATGATGTAACACGTCGGACATCTCCGGTGTCCTGAGATACCCGTACGACTTGTGCGGATTCCGTTCACCGTCGATCTCATAGTCGTTGAACACGAGATGATCCACGGCGCGAATGCCTTTCGAATTCTTGCGGTAATCATCGGCCAGGGTATAATCCAGGACGACTTTATCGTCGAGATCGGAGAAATTGTACCAGGCACGCGTGATGCTTTCGGGAGTTCGGGGTTTTACTTCCAAACTTTGTTCGTGGCGTTCTGCGTGAAATTTACGGATGACGATGGGTATGCCCAGGGGCGAGCCGATGGTCACCAGGGTGTCTACTTTTATATCGGATATACCCTGGCTCAAGACATCGTAGGCGATGATGCTGCCCATGGAGTGGGCGATGAGAAGAATTCGCTTATGCCGGTGTTTTCGGAGTACTCGCGCCAGCTCTTCCCGTATCAGATCTTTTACCTGACGGTCGTTTCTTTTATTGTCCCGGATGGTTTTCGTGTAGTATGCATCCAGGTCTTCAAAGTAACGGCGGATAATCCGGTCCGTGATGGCCTCGAAATTGAAGGTGAGATCGTCGTTCAGGAAGATTTTATCCATTTCCTTTTCCAGAACGGCGAGCATGATTTTACGTGGCCGTCGGGATTTCTGCTCTTTATTTCCTCTGCCGGGCCGGTAGCGTGATTTCGCATACAGAGGATGGTTCTCATTTCGAATCCAAGGTTTTAAAGGTTTGGGATGGAGAAGATGCGCCCAGTACACCAGATCGAACCGGAAGAATCCATGTGGATGTCCGGTCCTTTTCAAACCTTCTCGAATGGATTTTTTCCACCAATGCTTGAGAATCCATTTGGGCGGTTTGTTTCGAAGGCCGTGGATGCCGATGATGATTTTAGACATGGTGTTATATTTTGCCTTATAAATTTTTCAGATCGTGTGTTTCGGTTTTGGGATTCTCCGGTTATGAATCTCCGTATTTAAAGTCCGTTCCCTTAGTCTTCATCTTCAGAAGTTCTTCTGTTGTTCGGCAATTCATCACATGTTTTTTTTCCAGCCAGCCCCTTCGGGCAACGCCTATTCCCAGCCGCATGGATGCCAAATCTTCGGAATGATGGGCATCGGTGCCGATGGCCAGGCGAATACCGGCTTCCTTGGCGTGCCGGGTATGGATGTCGTTCAGGTCGAGTCGCTCCCCGCAGGCGTTGATCTCCATGGCTGTACCGGTATCGGAGCAGGCCTGCATGACCCGTTCCAGATCGACGTCATACCCTTCCCGTTGATTGATGAGTCGGCCCGTGGGATGGGCGATGATGGTCACGAGGGGATTCTGGGCGGCAGCGATCAAGCGCTGGGTCACGTTCTGCTTGAAACCCGAATGGATGGCAGCGATGACGATGTCCAGTCGCGACAGCAGTTCATCGGGAAAGTCCAACGACCCGTCACTGCGGATATCGACTTCGCTTCCAGTCAGAATTCGGAAATTTTCCATTCCCTCATTGAGGGCATGGATTTCGTCCAACTGCTCTTCGAGTCTTTCGTGTGTTAATCCCCCGGCATATGCAGCAGAACGGGAGTGGTCACAAATGGCGATGAAGGAATAACCCAGAGTTATGGCTTTCTGAGCCATCTCGTCGATGGTGGCCTCACCGTCACTCCATCGGGTATGGACGTGAAGATCACCGTTGATGTCGACCAAATCCACCAGTTCCGGGAGATTACCTTCCAGGGCTGCTTCCACTTCGCCCCGGTCTTCCCGAAGTTCGGGAGGAATCCACGGCATGCCCAGGGCCTCGTAGATTTCTTCTTCCGTACCGCCACCGATTTTTTCTTCTCTACGGAAGATGCCGTATTCGCTGATTTTCATTCCCTTTTGTTTCGCGATGCCGCGCAGCCGGATGTTGTGGGCCTGGGATCCGGTGAAGTACTGGAGCGCGCTGCCGTAAGAATCCCTATCGATGGCGCGAACATCGATCTGTATGTCGCCTTCCACCAGGACACTGCCCTTGGTTTTACCTGAACTCAGCACGCGCGTGACCTGAGGGAGGGATGTGAATGCCTTTACGATCGTTTCTCCCTCCTCGGTTTCGATCAGGATATCGATGTCCCCGACGGTCTCCTGCATACGGCGGATGGAACCGGCCGGATAGATACGGCCTACGCTGGGGAGCTTTCGCAGGCGGTGAATCATATCCTCCACCAGGGCAAGCGCCTGGCCCAACGGAATGCGCCCCGCTCCTTTTTCCCTGAGTTCGATTCCCTTGAGGATATTCTCCGCTTTTTTCTCTCCCATACCCGGAAGGTTGGCCAGACGCCCATCATCGATGGCCCGTTTCAGGCCGTTCAGGTCCTGGATGCCCAGTCGCTCGTGGGCCAGGGCAAGGGTCTTGGGGCCAAGATTATGGATTCCCAGCAAATCGATTAAGCCCGTCGGTACGGACTGAACGATCTCCTCGTATTTGGACATCCGTTCTGTCCTCAAGAACTCGTCGATCTTTTTAGCCAGGCCGGCTCCCACTCCAGGAATCGACTTCAGTTGATTCGCCTGACCCAGACTCTCGATATTTTCCTGGAGGTCTTTGATGACACGTGCCGCCTTGCGATACGCGTTGACCTTGAAAGGGCCTTCACCCTGGAATTCCAGGATATCGGCCATGCGGTTGAACATGTCGGCGATGACCCGATTCTTTGCGGGCTGCTCTCCCGAATCAGCATTATCCATGGGTGATGTGATCCATGATGTTCACTAGGTTGCATCCTCCTTAAACCAGGCTTTCAGGTATGGCTCTGTCAGTTCTTTGTAGAGGATCGTCTGGCTCGCAAAGAAATTCAAGCGTACACCGATGCGGCAGAATGCATACATCTGTTGCCAGATCAGCAGGAGGAGAATGCCCAGACTGGTGGAAGGGCCGAAGAGCTTACCCACGAGAGAATATATGACAAAACACAACAGGCCGAGCAGGGCCACCAGATAGTACACTTTCAGCGTCCGGCCCAGGTTCTGGAAGACGAATGTCCACGATTGCAGAGCTGTTTTACCCATGCGTTTACGATCCCGGAACACGGTGCCAATTTTCGCGTAATCGAAGATCATATTGATGAAAAAAAGCAGAAAGAGAAAAATCCCCGTCTTAATCAATAAAAAAAGAATCCGTAAAGGCTCTGAATCCCCGGCAATCGAATTGAACAATGCCCCAAGACCGCTGTGGATGAGAAGCGCAGCGATGATGAATAGGATGGAGAACAGAAAAAGGCGCAGGAACCTGCCGAAGTATCGGCCCGCATTCCCGAAGAATCGATGTGCCGAGAATTCTTTATCGTCTTGAACAAAAACGCCCAGAATCCCCCCGTTAAAAAAGATGGAGGTCACTAGATAAATAAGACCAATGATCCATATTAATTTCACCTCCGGGGAGGCGGACTGGCCGTAGTCTATGATGAATTCTAAGAAGACCTGCATTCCGATTCCCCGCAGGACGTCCTGTCCCATCAGACTGTGACCGAGCATTTTATCCAGTTGATCGCCAAGGGGCCGAAGCAGAACAATGGCGAAAACCAGTTGTACTCCGAATAGAATAAACCACATTCTCAGGTTGTCGATGGTCTTTTTAATCCCGTTTAAGAATATATCGAAGACACTCATGTCTTGTTCTCCTTAACCAAAGAATCCGAAGAGATGAAGCATCGTTTGGAACCAGTAGAGAAACCGTGTATTCAGATAATTCAACGCTTTTCTTTGGGGCTTGACGGTTCGGCTGTTGTTGGCAAAGTTGGAATCGAGGAGCAGTTTTCTGTCCGGATCGACGGCAGCGTAGGCCAGCTTGGTCGGCCTCAGAAAATCGTACCGGACCCAGCGATCCCTGCCATCCCACACGTGGCGCACGCTGTCCCCGTTCTCGAAGACGATAAGAACATCCACGGGAATGATGACCTCTCCCTGACGGTGTATGTCGACCCTCGATTCATAAAGGTATCGGTTCTGGGAATCCTTCAGGCCGTAGTCGATGCCTCGCCTTCTCTGCCGCTCTCCCGAATCTGGGAGGACGATTCGTTCCCCTTCATGATCGAAATAGCCCATCGGTTTTATTACTTTCTTCGTACATACCGAGGCCACCTGATAATCCAGTTCGTACGATTCCTTCAGGATTTGGTCGAAATACCAATCGTAGCTTTCTCCCATGATTTCGTTCACGATATCGATAAAGTCTTGGGTTTTGGGATGTCGAAATTTCCACCGCTGGAAGAACGTCCGCATGATTCGATCCATGGTCTCTTGACCGATGATGTTCTCCAGCGTCAAGAGCATCAGGGCCGGTTTCACGTAGAGGAACGTCCGGGCCCCCTTACCGATGAAAGACCAGGCATTCTTGACCGAGTAGTCCCGCCGCGTTATCCCGATGTATTGGGCACGATTGAAGTCGAGTTCACCGACGCGAATCCCTCGGATGTCAATGAGCGATCGGTCTTTATCAAAATATGTGTTAAAGATTTTTATTTCGGTATACGTGTTGATGCCCTCATCAAGCCAGGCCTCCTCGAATTCGTTGTTGCCAACCATGCCGTACCACCAGTTGTGACCGAATTCATGGATGATGACGACTTCAGGGAATCTCAGTCCTTTGGGAATGCTCCAGAAAGTGCCTGCTGTGATGAGTGTGGGGTACTCCATTCCGGAGACGCCCGAGCAACCCGTCGGTGGATCGACTACGGTGATGCCGGGGTAGGGATATTCGCCCACCCATTGGGAGAAAAAGTCGAGGTCGATTTCGACGGCCCGCATGTATCGGGGTACTGAGGAGGCATGGTCTTTATCGTACAGGATGGTGATGTCGACGTCTTTGTACGTCTCTTTGGCTACTCGAAATTCAGGCCAGGACGTCCACGCAAAATCATGGACGTCTTCGGCCCTGTAGGTGAGCGTCTTATTGGCCCCCGATTCGTTCGTATGTTGAAGCGTGCCGGTTGCGCCGACAACGTGTTCCCGCGGCAAGGTTATGCTGACTTCGTAGACGCCGTAGTCTGCAAAAAATTCAGAATGTGCGTGGTATTGGTGACAATTCCAAGCACCGTCGATGTACACGCCAATCTTGGGAAACCATTGGGCTGCAAAGAAAAAGTTCTTGCGATAACCATTTCGTTCATACACATAAGGAAGCTGGGCGAGATAATCCATCTCAACCTGGATTTGCTGACCCGGCCGTATCGATCTAGCAAAGGGTATGCGTATCACGGTCTGGTCGTCTTCGTTATCATCGTCGGGGTGTATGAATTCGATCCGGTCCGTGAGATCTGTACCGTCTACGATCAGGGTGTTTACGTCTATCCATCCCCAGGCTTCTTTTTCACCCAGGATACCCGTATCTCCGTCCTTCTCGCGGAAGTAGGTGGATCGGTTGTTCTTGAACGCATTCAGGTACAGGTGAAATTGGAGCTCCTGTACGAGATCGCGGGAGAGGTTGGTCCACGTGAGGACTTGATGGCCCTGGATTTGCTTTTTCTCGACATCCAGGGTCACATCCATCCGGTAATTGGCATTCCGGGGGCTCAGGGGATTCTCAAAGATTACCTGACTTTTCAGGATATGAGGATGGAGAAGCAGGATGCCAAGGATCCACGCGCTTTTTCTCATGTCGCACTCCTTTTCAGGATCGTTTTCGCTTTTATTTATACGCAGTATATTCTATCGATGTCATTAAAGGTCGACTGTTGATATAAGTGGCAAACACTCTAAACAATAATGGGATTATCCACGGTTCATTTTTACGAAAATTTAGTAAAATAGTTACTAAATTTCGTGCTTCGCATCCGGTAGGGGATAAAATCGGTGTTTGGTAGCGGAAAGTCTTGTCATCGGATACATCGATTTGATGGGGAAAGGATGAGAAGGGAAATCTATTCCTAAATGACATGGGTGGGAGCGGCTGGAAGATGAATTTTTTCATCGTGCTACGCGGCGAACGTTTTAATGGAGTATTGTCTCCGGTATTGGTTACCGGATTTCAATCCCTTGTTCGGGATGTGCGAATGGAAGGAGTCACGGTTTTTATTCGAAGCGTTGATGGTGTATCGTACAAGACCATTATTAGCATACGTTTAAGTGTCTTCATCGAGCTTTTTTTTCAGTGCATCAATCTTCTCGCGGTATCGGGATTCTTCCTTGGGGTTGTTATTGATCAAGGTCTCGTAGATTTTGATGGCTTTGGCGTATTGTCCCTGGGCCGCATAGATTTCTCCCAAAGTGGGGCTGACAATCTTTGTCTCCTTTTTCTCTTCTGATGCAGCACCGGCTTCCGGCTTCGGAGCTTTGGCCTCGGATTCTGGTTCAGCTGCCGTTAAAGGTGTTTCAGATGTATCATCTTCCGATGGTGTTTCCCGAGGTACTTCCTCTTCAGACTCTGTATCGGGCATCGTTTCCGGTGCAAGGGGTGTTTCTTCTGTACGGGTTTCCGGAGGCATGTCGCCAACATCCAGCAGTGTGTCCTCTGAGAGGTCTTCTTGCTTTTCTTCCGTGTCGTCCATCTCTGTGGCTACGTCGGCGATGTCGAATGAGAATTCTCTCTCATCAGATTTGGTCTCAGGCTCCGGCTCTTTTTGGGGCACAGGTGTTTCCATGTCTTCGGTCGTCTGTCCTTCCATCGGCTCGAACACGGGTTCGTCCCCGATGAGCTGGCTTTCAGCAGATGGGGGGGAGGTTTCTTCGGATGTTTTCTCCTCGGCTAAATCCTGGGGCAAATCCAGTGTGATGGGTTCTTCGACGTCCTCCTTTTTTCCCTCCAGTTCGGGGAGTTCGACAGTTGGACTCTCGGGCGTACCATCGTGAGGCGGCGTGGTTGCTTCTTCAGCATGCTCTGTCTTTTCTGTGGAGAATACGTCTTCCAGTTCTTTACTCCAGTCCTCTTCCGGCTCTCCACCGATGTCTGTTGTTTTTTCCGTTTCGGGTGAAGGTATCTCTTCGATCTTCTTTTTTCCAACGGTTGGTGTTGCGATTCGCCCCTCGCCCGAGACCGATCGTAACATCTGCCGTGTTTCTTCATCCAGGGGATCGATGCGAAGTATGGTCTTGTAATGCATGATGGCTTTATTTTCCCATCCCGTTTTGGCCATCAGGTCGCCGAGTTCGCGATGTGCGGCAAGGTACTGCTGGTCGTGAGTAAGGACCTTTTTATACTCTGCTTCGGCTTTTTCACGCTCTCCTTTTGCCAGGTAGGCTTTGGCTAGGATGAAATTACCCGTCACGTAGGAAGGATGGTGGTTGATTCCTTCCAAACAGAGTTGGATGGCCTCGTCGATACGTCCCTGCTTGAGATAATAGTCGGCGAGTCGTGCGAAATGCAGGGACTTGGGGTTGTCTCGAAGACGGGCCTCCAAATACTGAATGTTCTCTTCGTCGGTCATCGGTTATACTCACTTATATTAAAGGAAGTTGTTTACTCGGTTCTTATCAAAATGTATGAAAAAGGAAGGCCAATCGCAAGTGTTTTTAAGAATTGGATGTATATCTTTTAATAGCTTTTATTTATGCCTGATCTCTGTCCGGAGATCGGGCTCAATTGACACGTCATGTAACAACAGGCGCATCGTCAAAAGGAGCGCTTTCTATGTTCGATTTTTTCTATGAATGATAATATCCTGGCCGATGGTTGATAAGCCGTTCATACCTGTAAAAAGAGCCATCCGTGTGAGCTCGTCAGAACGTTGAGATGAATGATTTCCATCGTGATTACGCTTCTTCTGCCGTCCTAATTACCATCCGGAAACCATACGATTCACGACATCCGTGATGATTTTTTCCGTCGCTTCCTGAATACCGTCGTCCCGAGTCGTCTCCGAATTATCGTAGCTTCCCCAGTGACGGAATGTCTCCTCCCATAGGATTTTCCGTTTCTGAACGTCCTCGAACACGATTTTTACAGTCAGAGTCACCCTGAAATCCGAGGCTGTTTCACTCTCATCGTACTGCCCTGCGCGCTCTTCGACCCGGAGAATGGTGCCTTTAAGGATAGAGTCGCCGCCCCGGGGCCCGGCTATCTTCAGGGTGTTGTCTTGGGTGATGGCGTCGACCAGCCCGTCTGTGAGGCTCTGATCGATACCGATTTCTGCCGTTTCATCCTCAAACAGGGGGACGGCCACGGTTTTGATGTGTGCCGGTATCGTCGATCCTGAGAAGGAATAGGAACCGCACTTTACGAGAAAAAGCATCATTCCAGTGAAGAAAAAAATCGTAATCAGGACGTCTCTTCCTTGTCTATTCAAGACCGTACTCCTTCAGTTTTCGGTAAAGCGTACGCTCTCCGATTCCCAGGGCGCGGGCAGCCTTGCGTCGATTTCCATCGAAGCGATTCAATGCCTTTTCGATGGCTGTTCGCTCCACATCTTTCAACGACAGTTCTTCATCGGTGGGTACGTCGGTCTGGGTCGTGACTTCGGCGTCGGGCCTGAAGCGGAAGCCCGCCGAGTCGACGGTTTGTGGTCGATGGCCCAACAGATGGGTGTGGATGTCTTCCACTGCCATCCGTATATCCAGGAGAGCCCTGTATATCAGTTCCCGTTCGGCTTGATCCGTGGTCTTATGGACGACCACCGGAAGGTTCCGATCGGTTTCAACGGTTTCACCTACATGATTCAGCAGCATGGCACGATCCACAAGGCGACCTTTTTCCAGGACGATGATGCGCTCAATCACGTTACGGAGTTCGCGAATATTACCGGGCCAGAGTCGGCCTTCTAGGAATGAAAAGGCTTCTTCGCTGAATCCTTCAAAAGCGATATTGTTGGTTTTGCATACATCCTGGGCAAACCGTTCTGCCAGTAGACGGATATCTTCTTTCCGCTCTCGCAAGGGGGGGGCGTTAATTTTTACGGCATTCAAGCGGTAGAAAAGATCTTTCCGAAATTCTCCTTTTTTAACGGCGATCTCCAGGTCTCTGTTGGTTGCGGCCAGTACCCTGACATCCACATGCTGTACCCTGGAACCGCCCACTTTCATGAATTCTTTTTCTTCCAGAACACGGAGCAGTTTCACCTGTGTTCCTGTCGGCATTTCTCCGATCTCGTCCAGGAACAGGGTGCCGCCATCGGACAGCTCAAAGTATCCCTTCCGCGTCTCCACAGCACCGGTGAAAGATCCCTTCTCGTGGCCGAAGAGTTCGCTTTCCAGGATTCCCTCGGGAATAGCACCGCAGTTGACCGTGAGCAGGGGTTTTTCCTTCCGCGTGCTGAGTTGATGAATGGCTTTGGCGATCATTTCCTTGCCTGTCCCACTCTCACCGGTAATGAGGACGGTGATGTTGGTGGGCGCCACCTGCCGGATACTCTCAATAACCTGCAAGAACGCCTCGGATTTCCCGATCAATCCCAACGTCTCCGATAAAGACATTTTTTTATTTTTTCGACCCTGTTCTGCCATTCATACCTCGATGTTGAGTCCATCGCTGGCAAAGGTGATATCCATCCATTCCGGTGCACTGTCGACATTCAAACCCTTTCCGTCCAGTTCAGGAGGAATATGCGTCAGGACGATGCGAGGAACTCTGGCAGTCACAGCTGATTGGATGATGGCCTCGACGGGCACGTGGGTGCACTCGGAGATGAAGACGTCTACGTCGTTAAGCTCGGAGGTCACATGTTCCAACGAATCGATATCTGCCGTATAAAGGACGGGGCGGCCTTCCGATTCCCAAAAGCGGAAACTGTAGCTGTCGCAGTCCATCCCGGCTTTTTTTGCATAAGGCTGGTTGCCCTTCAGATGATCGTTGGGTATAGCCCAGAGGTGAAAGCCGGGTTTTTCTACTACTTTACCAGGCATGATGGGACGCAGGCGAAAACGGAAGGGCCATTTCTCCTGAAAAATATGGAAGTAGGGAAAGAGGGTCTCGAAACCCGGCAGGACACCGCTGGGCAGGAAGATATCAAGGGCTTTTTTCCTACCCGCTAGATGGAAATACTGGAGGAGTCCCATGAGCCCCGCAGCGTGATCCGCGTGGGTATGGCTGATGAAAACGGCCAGGATTTTCTCCACATCCACGTTGTATTGAACCAGTTGCCTGGCCACACCGTCGCCCGCGTCGATGATGTAGAAGCCGTGCTTCGTCTCGACCAGATAAGCGGATGGATTTCTGTGGGGAACGGCCATTCCCGAGGCCGAACCCATGACGGTGATTTTCATCGTCCTACTTTTTGAAAAACGCGACAGTGCGTTTCAGCCCTTCCTGCAGCTGGATTTCCGGCCGCCAGTCCAGTAACTGGTCGGCTTTTTCGTAGCTGATGACACTCCGCCTTTGTTCTCCCGGCTTGGCCGGGCCGTGATTTTCCTGGGCCTGGCCGCCTGTCATTCCGTTGATGAGGGTAAAAAGTGTGTTCACATCGGTTTCGATGCCTGTGCCGATGTTGAATACATCGTTTTTATCGTAGGTCAGGCTCTTGAGATTGGCCTTTACCGTGTCGGCGACATACACATAATCCCGTGTCTGTTTGCCGTCTCCGTTGATGATAGGCTGTTCTCCCCGGATGAGTCTATGGCAGAAAATAGCGATCACGCCCGCCTCTCCGGAGGCGTTTTGACGAGGGCCGTAGATGTTGGCGTAACGCAGCACGGTATAACGGATGCCGAATTCTGTGCTGAAGTAATGCAGGTACTTTTCTACCGTCAGCTTACCCACGCCGTAGGGGGAGATGGGGTTGTTGGGATGGGTTTCATCGCACGGGTACACGTTCTGTTCGCCGTATACCGCTCCGCCAGTGGACGCAAATATGAATTTTTGAACACCAAAGTTGGCAGAGTTCTGGAGCAGGTTCAGGCTGCCCATGATGTTCACATCCGCATCGTACAGGGGATCGTCGACAGAGGTGCGTACATCCATCTGGGCTGCATGATGACACACAGCGTCGAACCGGTTGAGTTCGAATATTTTCGTCACTTCCTTGGCTCGGATATCCATCAAGTAAAAATGGGCTCTGGGATTGACGTTTTCCATCCGGCCCGTACAGAGATTGTCCATCACAGTCACATCGTGACCTCGATCCAAAAAACCATCTACCACATGCGATCCGATAAATCCAGCACCGCCTGTCACCAGAATGTTCAACAATGCCTCCTTCCTAAAAAGAGCGTTTGTTTACGATGCGCTTACGACCCGGTTGTGTAATGTGCCCAGCTGTGTTATAGTAATTGCAATCTTATCCCCGTCCTTGATGGGAGAGACGCCTTCGGGGGTTCCCGTTGCGATAATATCTCCGGCTTCCAGAGTCATATAACGAGAGAGATGGGCAATCAGCCGGGGAATCGTAAAGATCATCGAAGACGTCTTGGCATGCTGCTGCTTTTTACCGTTGATTGTCAGGGTGATGTCCAGTGTCTGGGGATCTTGGATTTCATCGGCAGGAACCAGGTAAGGCCCCATGGGACAAAACGTATCTAAATTCTTGGACCGGAACCAAGGGCGGTTTTTCTGCTGATCCTCTTTCTGCATCGCCCTGGCCGTGACGTCGTTCAGTATAGAATAACCCGCCACATAGGACATGGCCTGGTCTTCGGGAATATCCTTGCCTTGTTTCCCGATGACGACGGCCAGTTCGGCTTCATGATGAACCTCTCCCTCCAGCCATCGGGGGATGACGATATCGGCCATGTGAGGTACCAGAGCCGAAGGCGATTTGGCAAAGAAAAGGGGTTCGGAAGGAATGTCGTGTTTTAGCTCCTTGGCATGGGCCTTGTAGTTGCGTCCTATGCCGAGAATTTTGGAGGGTCGGGAAATGGGCAGTTCAAAATTCAGTTCTTTCACCAACCGGAGTTCTTCCTGCTTGGATTGAACCCAGGGTTCATCCAGTACGTTTCGGATAATACTCCCAGAACAATACCCCAACTCTACCAGGACTTGGAGGAATGTGAACGACACAGGGGTTTTGATACCCCTGGCTTTCTGAAAAATATCCAGAGCGCGTGTTAAATTCAAGGTATCGTCGTTTATTTCAACACCAATACCGAATTCTCCATCTTCCCTGGAAAAAGCGAATAATTTCACTCTATGAACCTCCGAATATGTATCGAGTATTTCAATGTCTCTATTTTAATTATCTGTTTTGATTTTATCAAGAACAAATTAAAAAATCCGAAAAATAAAAATAGCTTGCATAAATTATTTTAATTATATAAATTCAAAAGTTTTGCGGAGAATGGTGATGTTTGATGATCTGGTAGAAAAACTCGACATAACCGTCAGAAAAATTAGGGGGATGGGTAAACTGACGGATAAAAACATCGCAGAATCGATGCGGGAGATACGGCGTGTTCTGCTGGAAGCCGATGTAAATTATCGAGTTGTCAAGGATTTTATCGCTCGGGTTCAGACAAAGGCTATCGGTGAAGAGGTGCACAAGAGTGTGACGCCGGGTCAGCAGGTCGTGAAGATTGTACACGATGAACTGGTGGAACTGCTGGGCCACGCCAATGTGCCTCTAAAGTCGAGCGATGCCCTTCCATCAGTCATCATGATCGTCGGGCTTCAGGGATCGGGCAAGACAACGTTTGTCGGAAAACTGGGTGCCTATCTCCATAAACGCGGGAGAAGCCCCGTGCTGGTGGCAGCCGATGTCTATCGCCCGGCGGCCGTCGAACAGTTGGTCACGCTGGGGGAATCCGTCGGTCTGCCCGTCTTCTCCCAAGACGGTGAAACCCCTGTCAAGATCGTCAGGGATGCTTTGACCTCGGCCCGAAAGCAAGTTCATGACACCCTCATTCTGGATACAGCCGGCCGCCTTCACGTGGATGAGGCCATGATGTCCGAGCTGGAAGATATCAAAAAGGCCGTAGAACCCACCGAAATCCTGTTCGTTGCCGATGGTATGACAGGCCAGGATGCGGTACGTTCGGCGGAAGCTTTTCTGGATCGACTCGATTTTGACGGCATCGTGCTGACCAAACTGGATGGCGATGCACGGGGTGGAGCAGCCCTTTCCATCCGTGCCGTGACGGGTAAGCCCATCAAATTCATCTCTGTCGGCGAGAAACTGGATGCGATAGAGCCGTTCCATCCCGATCGTATGGCTTCACGGATTCTCGGCAAGGGGGACGTGGTTACTCTCGTAGAGAAAGCGCAAGAGGCCGTCGATAAGAAAAAGGCAGAAAAGCTTGCTCAAAGAATCAAGAAGCAATCGTTCACATTGGAAGACTTCTACGAGCAACTTCAGCAGATCAAGAAAATGGGGTCGCTGGATCAAATCGCGTCCATGATTCCGGGCGTGGATCGAAAGATGGCAGGTCTCCACATAGACGAGGATGCTTTGATCATGACCGAGGCCATCATCAGTTCCATGACTGTGGAAGAGAAAGTGAAACCGACCATCATCAATGGCAGCAGGAGAAAACGCATCGCCAGAGGAAGCGGGACGAGTGTTCAAGATGTCAATCGGCTCCTCAAACAATTCCAGATGATGCAGAAGATGGTGAAGCAGATGAGTCGGTTTGGCTCCAAGAGAATGCCTAGGGGAATTCCTCTCACTTATTAGAGAGTCTCCGTCCATAAAGAAATAGAATAGGGGGGTATAGACAGTTCACGTTACAGACGTTTAAATCAGGAGGTTATCTTTGGCAGTAAGAATACGATTAACACGAATGGGTCGGAAGAAACGGCCGTTCTATCGAGTTGTGGTAGCCGATTCACGCGCTCCGCGGGATGGGAAGTATATCGAGTGCATCGGAACCTATGATTCCATCACGCATCCCATTGAGCTGAGCATCGAGGAAGAAAGGGTGAATTACTGGCTGGACCAGGGTGCTATACCCTCGGATACAGTAAAAAACCTGCTCCAGCGTCAAGGAGTCATATATAGACGGCATTTGACGAAGAGAGGTTTGGATGCGGCGATGATCGATGAAGAGATGAAAAAGTGGGAAGTTCTCCAGATCGAAAAAAGACGTCGTGAGGATGCCAAGGCAGAGGCCCGAAAGAAAGCCAAAGCGGAAAAGGCAGCAGCTGCCAGCGAGGATGCCGAAGGGAGGGGAGGTGTGCAAGAGGAAGGAGTCACGGAAGAGAAAGAGAAAAAAGAGGCCAAGGTCGAGGAACAAACGGCCCAGGCCGTAGAGGAAAAGCATGAGATTCCCTCACAGGAAGGTGACGAGGGAGAGAAAACAGAAAAAGCCGGCAAGGAAGCCAAGGCCGAGGAAGATGCTCCTCAGGCCGTAGAGGAAAAGCATGAGATTCCCTCACAGGAAGGTGACGAGGGAGAGA
>CAZTKR010000034.1:19102-21479 GCA_964614115.1 uncultured bacterium
AAACAGAAAAAGCCGGCAAGGAAGCCAAGGCCGAGGAAGATGCTCCTCAAGCCGTAGCGGAAAAACAGGACGTTCCCTCCCAGGAAAAGGATGAGGGGGAAAAGAAAGAAAAAGCCAGTAAGGAAGCCAAGGCTCAGAAAGAAGCACCGGAATCCACAGAGGAAGAACAAAAGACGGCGGCCGATAAAGAAGGTGGAGAAGATAATGGTGGGAAGGCCGATGCAAATCAAGCAACAGAGAAAGACGGGACGGTAAACGGCTGATAAACGGTTCCACGGTCTCATCCTCAGACACATGTGTAAACATAGTATATGGGATGAGCCTTAAGGATTATTTAAATATGGATCTCAGATACCACGCGATTGAAAATATAGACCGGGACGGAATCGATACTGAAAATGAGGAGGGCAGGAAAAGATGAAAGAATTCATCGAGTACATCGCAAAACATTTGGTCGACAACCCGGAAGCCGTTAGTGTGGCTGAGGTCGAAGGCGAAAAAACCACAGTTTACGAGCTTCGTGTTGGTGACGGAGATCTAGGCAAGGTCATCGGACGGAAAGGTCAGACAGCAAAATCGATTCGTACGCTTCTGGCAGCGGCCTCGGCTAAACGTGGAAAGCGTGCTGTTCTGGAGATTTTGGAATAGTCTGACTTCGACATCTGAGGAAGAACATTGGGTGGGGTTGGATCGTTCATCTCGATAGGCAAGATTGGTCGGCCCCACGGAATTCGGGGTGAGGTTAAGGTCATTCCTCTAACCGACTGGCCCGAGCGGTTTCAGCAGGTGCAATCCGTGTATCTGGAACCGGAGGGGGAGGTAGGCGTGTGGGTGGAGATTGAACGGGCAGAGGTAGGGGGAAACCGTATCATCCTGAAGCTTGCGGGCATCGAGGATAGAGACCAAGCCGAACGAATTCGGGGCCGTATCATCAAGGTCTACGAAGAGGAACTCCCCTTACCGGAGGGCTATTTTCATGTTTTTCGCCTTATCGGTATGGATGTGAGGTCATCGGCAGGCGAGACGATGGGGACCATCGTCGATGTGCTTCGAATGCCGGCGCACGACATCTATGTCGTCGATCTGAACGGACGGGAGGTTATGATTCCAGCCGTTAAAAGGTATGTGAAGCGGGTGGACATCGAAAACAACGTCATGATCGTTGAAGCTATCGAAGGACTTCTTGAGTAACATGCGGATCGATGTGGTCACACCCTTTCTGGGGATGTTCGAAGGTTTTCTGAACGATAGCATCCTGAAGAGAGCACAGGAAAAAGATATCGTCCAAATCCGCTTGTGGGATTTAAGGGATTTTGCCTCGGATAAACATAAAACCGTCGATGATTATCCGTATGGTGGTGGACCGGGCATGATTCTGAAGCCGGAGCCCATATTCCTGGCCGTGGATGCCATCCGAGAAGAAACGTCGAATGAGTCGTCCAGGGTTATCCTTTTGACGCCCCAGGGTGAACGCTACACACAAACCAAAGCGGAGGCCTTGGCGGGTGAGTCACATCTCATCCTTCTCTGCGGTCATTATAGGGGCGTGGATGAGCGTGTGACTCAGGCCCTGGTCACCGATGAAATATCCATCGGCGATTTTATACTGACGGGAGGAGAGCTTGCCGCGGCTGTTATCGTGGATTCGGTGGTCCGTTTACTACCCGATGTTCTAGGGAATTTTGACTCCGCCGAAGGCGATTCCTTCACGGGCGATGGCTTGGATCATCCCCATTACACGAGACCGGCCGAATTTCGTGGAATGAAGGTTCCCGAAGTCTTGCTTTCGGGACATCATGCCCAAATTACATCGTGGCGTGAGAATCAGTCAAAAGAAAGAACAAAAACAAAGAGGCCGGATTTATACAAGAAATAAGAAGTCTTTCGTAATCTAGTACTATTTAGAATCAATAACGTATAGTTTGATTAGGAGGTTTTTTCGAATGGATCCATTGAACACAGTGGCTGCAGATCAGTTAAAAACGGATATACCGGAGTTTGGTCCGGGAGACGATGTGGCCGTCCACTTTCGGGTGATAGAAGGAGATAAAGAGCGCATTCAGGTATTTAGCGGTGTCTGCATTCAGAGACGCGGAAGTGGAATCAACGAGACCTTTACCGTGAGGAAAGTGTCGGGTGGTGTGGGTGTAGAGCGCATCTTTCCTCTTCATTCTCCCAAGATTGCACAGATCGAGCGTACGCGGGCAGGAAAGGTACGCCGGGCAAAACTTTATTACCTTCGTAAACTAAAAGGCAAGGCAGCCCGAATCGAGGAAAAAAGATAGAGGAGAATGCATCGCTCTTCCTCGTTTCTATACAAAAGGCTTCAGTGTTGTCCATTCATCCGCAGGAGCCTTTTTTATTTCTTGGAGATTCC
>CAZTKR010000035.1:0-2925 GCA_964614115.1 uncultured bacterium
CCGCGGCTTAGGGTCCGGTATGAGGAAGAGATTATTCCTCATATGATGAAACGTTTTGGGTATAAAAACCTGATGCAGGTCCCAATACTCGAGAAGATCTCCCTGAATATGGGTGTGGGTGAAGCCACGCAAGATGCAAAATTTTTGGAAGGTGGCGTTCAAGATTTATCGATGATCAGCGGACAGAAGGCGGTCACGACCAAAGCAAAGAGATCGATCTCCAATTTTAAATTGCGTGAAGGTATGGCAATTGGATGTCGGGTGACGCTAAGAAAACAGCGCATGTACGAATTCCTCGACCGGCTGTTGAATGTGGCCATTCCCCGTGTTCGAGACTTCAGGGGTGTTGACAACAACAGTTTTGATGGGAGGGGGAATTATACCCTGGGCATCAAAGAGCAGATTATTTTTCCTGAGATTAATTATGATAAGGTCGTGAAGATTCGAGGTTTTAACATCACCATTGTCACCTCAGCCAAGACCGACGAGGAAGCATACGAACTTCTGAAGGAATTTGGCATGCCCTTCCGTAAAAGAGAGGGCGTGCAATAAAAAATATGAATGTATAGATGTAGGAGTTACGATTGGCAAAAAAGTCACTCATCGCAAAATCAAAGAAGAAACAGAAGTTTCGAGTCAGAGTATACCATCGATGTGGTCGATGTGGTCGATCCAGGGCATACCTGAGGAAATTCAATCTCTGCCGAATATGCTTCAGGGAATTGGCCCTGTCCGGTGAAATTCCCGGAGTGCGGAAGGCGAGTTGGTAAACAACACCGTAGAGTAACGATCGTTTTTCTAGGAGTTATTTATGTCGATGACCGATCCCATTGCCGATTACCTTACACGGATCCGTAATGCCACACAGACCAGGCACAGTAAGGTGGATATTCCGGCATCTAATATAATCAAAGAAATGACCCGCATACTCATGGAAGAGGGGTACATACGTAACTTTACGTTAGCAGATGACCCAGGACACAAACAGGGTATTGTGAGGATTTATTTAAAATACGATCTCGAACGTACGAGTATCATCAAAGGATTGAAACGCGTGAGTCGACCCGGATATCGACAGTACACGAAAGCAGATAATATACCCCGAGTTCTGAATGGTTTAGGAATCGCCATCCTCTCTACACCCGTCGGCATTTTAACGGACAAACAAGCACGACAGCAGAGAGTGGGCGGGGAAGTTCTCTGTTATATTTGGTAAATGAATGAGAGAGTTCAATAGAAGGAGTTTGTGTTGTCAAGAGTAGGACGCATGCCCATCACCATTCCCGAAGGAATTCAGGTTGAAAAGCAGGGTAACAGTGTCGTCGTAAAGGGCAAAGACGGGGTTCTTGAGGAGAAAATCCATCCCGAGATGAACGTCGTCATCGAGAAAAACAGTGTACGGGTCGAGAGGCCCAGCGACAACCGATTTCATCGGTCACTCCATGGGCTGACGCGCAGTCTGATAAATAATATGATCTTGGGACTGATGGAAGGATTCGAGAAAAGACTCGAAATCATCGGTGTGGGATATCGAGCCGAACTTAAGGGTAAAATTTTAACATTGCAGTTAGGCTATTCCCACGCCATCTACTTCATACCCCCCGAGGACATCGTCATCCAGGTGCCTGCGCCGAATCAGATCGTGGTTAAAGGTTCCAATAAGCACCTGGTTGGTCAGGTCGCAGCCAAAATACGTTCTTTTCGTCCGCCCGAACCGTACAAGGGAAAGGGCATTCGATACGAAGGTGAGTACGTCAAGCGCAAGGCAGGAAAAGCCACTGTATAGAAAATGGTTATCCTTACTTAGAATGGAGATTGTTGCAATAACGTTCAGGATATCAAGATTATGAAGAAAACGACGTCAACGAAGCGTCTCAGACGTGAGCGGATAAAAAAACATGTTCGAAAACGAATAAAAGGTACTCCAGAGTGTCCACGATTGTGTGTTTTTCGGAGTTTGCGGGCCATCTATGCTCAGGTCATCGACGACAGCACGCACAAAACACTTTTCAGCGTATCCAGTCTATCTAAGTCTCTGGCGGGTGAGGTTAAAAAGAGCAAAGGCAAGGTGGAAGTGGCAAAGGTTGTGGGACAGGCGGTTGCTGAGGAAGCCAAGAAACGGAAAATTGGAAAGGTGGTTTTTGACCGCAACGGGTACCTTTTCCACGGTCGTGTCAAAGCCGTTGCCGAGGGTGCCAGAGAAGCCGGTTTAAAGTTTTAAGGGTCGAAGGATTAAGGATCGGAGTAGATTTTGGAAAAAATTAATCCCAGTGAGTTGGAGCTTAAGGAACGCGTCGTATACATCAATCGGGTGGCCAAGGTGGTGAAGGGGGGAAGAAGATTCAGCTTCAATGCCATCGTTGTCGTGGGGGATGGCAACGGACATGTGGGTGCTGGCATGGGAAAGGCCAAGGAATTAACGGATGCCATTGCCAAAGGATCGGAGAATGCCAAGAAGAATCTTGTTAGAATCCCTGTTATCCGGGGTACGATTCCCCATGCCGTTATCGGTAAATTCGGAGCGGGTAAGGTTATGTTAAAACCGGCTTCCCCGGGTACGGGTGTGATCGCAGGTGGGGCTGTTCGGGCAGTCATGGAATCGGCGGGTATTCGAGACATTCTCGCCAAATCCCTCGGTTCTGCGAATTCTCACAACACGGTGAAAGCGACGATGGAGGGACTGCTACAGCTCAGGGATGCCTTGATGGTTGCGAAGGAAAGGGATAAATCGTTGAGCGAGTTGTTCGAATAACGGGGTTACCGGATTATGGGAAAATTGAGAATTACACAAATACGCAGTACGATCAAGAGAAACGAAAAGCAGAAGAGGACGATCACAGCTTTGGGTTTGCGCCGTCTTCACCATACGGTTGAACATCCCGATGTGCCCCAGATACGGGGTATGGTCAAAGCCGTGGCGCATCT
>CAZTKR010000035.1:2935-21315 GCA_964614115.1 uncultured bacterium
ATGACAGTGTTGGTAGGATGTTGAGGCGACTATGGATTTAAGTAACTTGAAATATGCCGATGGCTCCAAAAAGACTAAGAGGCGTGTGGGACGCGGCCAGGGTTCGGGTCGAGGGAAGACCGCAGGAAGAGGTTCAAAAGGGCAGAAATCCAGGAGTGGTTCCAAGTCGAGAGCATGGTTCGAAGGCGGCCAGATGCCCTTGCAGCGGAGAGTCCCCAAACGGGGTTTCACGAATATTTTCCGGAAGGAATACCAAATAGTCAATGTGGGAGATCTGGGTCGATTGAAACTCACGAAGATCTCACCCGAGGTATTGCTCAAGGCCCGAATGATTCGTAAAAAAACGGTTCCACTGAAGGTCCTGGGTAACGGAGACGTCACGAAACAGTTAGAGGTCAGTGCGCACGCTTTCAGTAAAAGTGCTATCGAGAAACTTGAAGCAGCTGGTGGAAAGGCAATCCTTCTATGATCAAGAGTTTTCAGAGTATTTTCAAAATCCCGGACCTGAAAAATCGTATCCTGTTTACTCTCGGTATCATGGTGATATACCGGCTCGGCTGTCACGTGCCCATGCCGGGAATCAATGCCATTGCACTGACGGAATGGTTTTCCCAGAGCAGGAACACGCTGTTCGGATTATACGACATTTTTGCCGGAGGTGCCTTCAGCCGGGCAGCCGTATTCGGTCTGGGTATCATGCCGTACATCTCTGCTTCGATTATCATTCAGTTGATGGGTGCGGTGATTCCGTATTTCCAACGTTTGCAGAAAGAAGGTGAAGAGGGACGGAAGAAGATCAATCAGCTGACACGTTATGGAACGGTATTCATCGCTTCGATGCAAGCTCTGGGGGCCAGCGTTTTTCTCGAAAATTTACCTCCAACCCGATCGGGTCTGTTGGCTGTACCCAGTCCTGGAATGGGATTTCGGCTGATGGTCATGATCACGCTTTGTGCGGGAACGGTTCTCATCATGTGGCTGGGTGAGCAGATCACAGAGCGCGGTATCGGCAATGGCATTTCTCTCATCATCTTCATCGGTATTGTTGGCCGATTTCCAACAGCTATTTTAGACGAACTGCAGCAGTTGATAGGTGGTAACCGGGCGCTGGTTATGGAACTTTTTATCTTTGCCGTGCTGCTGCTCATCATCGCTTCCGTGGTCCTGATTACCGAAGGCACCCGAAAGATACCCGTTCAATACGCCAAAAGAGTCATCGGGCGAAAGGTGTATGGCGGACAGGCGACGTATATCCCCATCAGGGTTTCCGGGTTTGGTGTGATGGCCATCATTTTTGCACAATCGTTGATGTTCGTTCCTCAAACCATACGTCAGTTCTTTCCCAATACAGAATGGATCTTGAATGTTCTGAGCTATTTTGACCTGCAGTCACCCATTTACTGGTTTATCTTCGGTCTGCTGATTCTATTCTTCACGTATTTCTATGCAGCTATCGCCTTTAATCCAGTGGATGTGGCAGAGAATATGCAAAAGTATGGAGGTTTTATACCCGGTGTGAGGCCGGGTAAGAAGACGGCAGAGTACATCGATCATGTGTTGTCGAGAATCATGCTTCCGGCGGCTATTTTCTTCGCTTTAATCGCCATCATGCCCTATTTTGTGACGAAGTACATGAATGTGTCGTATTCTTTTTCTCAATTTTTTGGCGGCACGAGCCTGTTGATTATGGTGGGTGTGGCTTTGGACACACTTCAGCAAATCGAATCCCATCTGTTGATGCGCCATTACGATGGTTTTATGAAGACGGGGCGCATCCGTGGGCGCAGATAACTCGGTCGTAGATCTGGATGATAGTGAAAGCTGGAACATATACTATATGGGCATGATGAAACGTCTGATTATTCTGGGAGCTCCGGGAGTGGGGAAGGGAACGCAGGCTGCCAGACTGGGTGCTGACTTTGGCTGGGCTCATATTTCCACGGGAGATATGCTGCGCGATGCGGTTAGACAGGGGCTTCCTTTGGGACAGCAAGCGAAGGATTATATGGATCGTGGAGAACTGGTTCCCGATGATTTGATGGTCGAACTCGTGGGAGAACGCATCAGGCAGGCAGATTGTAGAGGAGGTTTTATCCTGGATGGTTTTCCCAGGACCGTTGTTCAGGCACAGAAATTGGATTATCTGTTAAAGGCGTCTGATTTAACTTTGGATGATGTGATCAATATCGATGTGTCCCAGGAGGAGATTGTTCAGCGTCTTTCGCACAGACTCGTCTGCGAGACATGCGGGTATGTAGCAACCACGACTGAGCGAATGAACGAGGGGGATAAATGCCCCTCATGCGGCCAGCGTCTGATCCGTCGCAGGGACGATCAACCCGATACCATAAGAAATCGTCTCGAGGTGTATGAAAGTCAAACACGCTCTTTGATTGAATATTATAAAGAGAGGGGTGTACTGAAAGATGTGGATGGATTGGGATCGATGGATGAGGTCTATTCAAGAATCCTCTCTGCATTGGGGATTTCTTCGGTGAACACATGATTTCTATAAAGACCGAAGACGAAATAAAAAAGATGCGGAAAAGCGCTGAGCTTCTGGCGAAGACGTTTCGAGCAGTAGAGTCTGAACTGGGTCCAGGTGTGTCCACCGATAAAATCGATAGACTAGCTGAGGAGGTCATCCTCGATTATGGGGGGAAGCCGGCATTTAAAGGGTATAAGGGATACCCTTCATCAGTGTGTGTTTCGATTGAGCAGGAAGTGGTTCACGGGTTGCCCGGGTCTCGCAGATTGATGGAAGGTGAGCTCGTCAGCATCGATATGGGTGTTATTCTGGATGGTTATTACTCAGATGCGGCTAAGACCTATGGGATCGGTGAGTTGTTGCCCGAGAAACAGCTTTTAATGGATACGACCAGAACCGCGCTTCACCGGGGGATTCGAAAATGCCGCCAGGGAAATCGGTTGTCGGATATTTCCCACGCGATTCAGGTATGCGTTGAATCAAAAGGATTTTCTGTCGTCCGGGCGTTGGTAGGGCACGGGATCGGCACGTCACTCCATGAGGAACCCCAAATCCCCAACTTTGGACCTCCTCATAACGGTCCAAAGTTATTGCCTGGGATGGTGTTTGCCATCGAACCGATGATTAATATGGGAGGTCCCGAGGTGAGATTCTTGGATGATGGATGGACAGTAGAGACGTCCGATGGAAGCCCTTCGGCTCATTTTGAGCACACGGTTTTGATCACCAATGGGAAGCCCGATATTCTAACCATAGGGATAGAAAACGGAGTAGGGAGAACGTATGGCAAAAGAACCACCCATTAAGGTAGATGGAACCATTTTGGATACGCTTCCCAACGCTACGTTTACGGTAGGGCTGGAAAGCGGCCATAAAGTGCTGGCGCATGTGTCGGGGAAGATGCGAATGCACTTTATTAAAATTCTGCCTGGAGATAAAGTGACTGTGGAACTTTCCCCATACGATTTGACACGCGGAAGAATCGTGTATCGTTACAAGTAAAACGAGGTAAAGAATGAAGGTTCGGACTTCTGTAAAAAAGATGTGCGATAAGTGCAAAATTGTACGCAGACGAGGGGTTTTGAGGGTTATCTGCTCGAATCCCAGGCATAAACAGAGACAAGGTTAAGCCTTGGAATATAGAATAATAAGGAGATGAAGTGGCTCGTATTGCAGGTGTTGATCTTCCCAGAGAAAAACGGATAGAGGCGGCATTAACCTATATTTATGGTATTGGCTTTACAACGTCGAGGAAGGTATTGGAAGAAGCCGGCGTTAATGCGGATACCAGGGTTAAAGCGCTCTCAGACAGCGATGTAGCCAAGATCCGATCCGTCATCGATGCAAAGTGCAAGGTGGAAGGCGCTCTTCGGACGGAAGTGACGATGAACATCAAGCGCCTTATGGATATCGGGTGTTACCGGGGGTATCGGCATCGAAGGGGATTAACCGTAAGGGGGCAACGAACCCGGACGAATTCACGGACTCGAAAGGGACGTAAGAGGACCGTTGCCGGGAAGAGGAAAAGATAATTTCATCATCGTTATATAGAGGAGGTTAGAATTGGCATCTCCCAGAAAAAGCCGAAAGAAGAAGAAAGAAAGAGTAGAGGCGGAGGGCCAAGCCCATATCAAGGCCACATTCAACAATACCATCATCACGTTGACGGATAATTATGGGAATGTGGTCTCATGGGCCACGGCAGGGAGGATCGGCTTCAAAGGTGCACGAAAAAACACACCGTTTGCTGCACAGCTGGCGGCTCAATCGGCAGCGAAAGAAGCCATGGATCTGGGACTCCGAAAGATCAGTGTGATGGTCAAAGGACCCGGGTCTGGACGAGAAGCTGCCATACGATCGCTCCAGGCTTCAGGATTGGAGGTTATCGCCATCAAGGATGTAACCCCGATTCCGCATAACGGGTGCAGGCCACCCAAACGCAGAAGGGTTTAGACGTTATACTAATGAGGAATTTGTAACATGGCAAGGTATCGAGCGGCTGTTTGTAAACTGTGTAGGCGTGAGGGCGAAAAACTATTTTTAAAGGGATCGAGATGCCAGACGGCAAAATGCGCTATCGAAAAAAAGGCGTATCCACCGGGGCAGCTGGGAAAGACGCGCCGGATTAAAAAGCTGTCGGATTATGGCATTCAGTTGAGAGAGAAACAAAAAATCAAGCGCTACTACAGTCTTTTGGAGAGGCAATTCCGGGGCACGTTTGAAAAAGCCAATCGTAAAAAAGGGGTTGCCAGTGAAAACCTCTTGCAGATGCTGGAGAGCCGTTTGGACAATGTTGTTTTTCGCTTGGGATTTGCTCATTCAAGAGCTGCAGCAAGGCAGTTGGTGAGACATCGTCATTTTACTGTCAACGGTCGATTGGTAGACATTCCTTCTTATCAGTTGAAACCGAGTGACGTCATTCAGGTCAGGGAAAAAAGTCGAAAGTTGGACGTGATTCACGGTTCCATGAGGAGGATCAAAGAGGGGAAACAGCTTCCTTGGCTGAGTCTGGACAAGGCGAATCTAACGGGTACATATCTGGAAGTTCCCAGTATGTCCGATATCCCCGTAACGTTTAATGCCAGTCTGGTCGTGGAACTTTATTCGAAGTAGAAAAAATTTGAAGTTTGAGGAGTGTTTGAATGAATAGATCGACATTACAGATGCCCGAGGGTATCGAAAGAGATGAGGCAACGTATTCAACCACATACGGCAAGTTTTTTTTGCAGCCTCTCGAACGCGGTTTTGGCGTGACTTTGGGAAATGCGCTGCGCCGCGTACTCCTTTCATCACTCCATGGAGCCGCTATCACCCAGATTCGGTTCGACGGCGTACTGCATGAGTTTTCCACGATACCTGGTGTCGTTGAGGATGTGTCCGAGATTATTCTGAACCTGAAACAAGTTCGGTTGAAGCTGTTGAACAAGCGTCCAGACCGCGTGTTGCTCGAATTAAAAGGTCCCGGAACGTTCAAGGCTGGGGATATTCAGAAGGAAACCGCAGATTTTGAAATTTTGAATCCAGACCATCATATCGCCACGCTGAACGAAGATGCGGATTTTAATGTGGAATTGAAGATAGGCAAGGGCCGGGGTTATGTTCCTGCAGAAGAAAACACGCTTCCCGATCAACCCATCGGAACGATTCCCCTGGATGCCGTATACAATCCCATCCGAAAAGTGAATTATTATGTCGAGAACACACGGGTTGGACATCGCATCGATTATGAGAAGCTGACCATCGAGGTAGAGACCGACGGAAGCGTGACACCGGATGATGCCCTGACGTTTGCGGGAAAGATACTCAAAGATCATATTGAGCTTTTCATCAGTTTTGACGTCGAACCTGAAGAGGAAGAAGAAGTTTCTCAGATTGACGAGGATGCCCTTCGAATTCGGAAACTCCTGAAGATGAGCGTGGAAGAGCTAGAGCTTTCGGTTCGATCCCATAACTGTCTCAAAGCGGCAGACATACAGACCATTGGTGATCTTGTACGGCGGGATGAACAGGAAATGCTAAAGTTTCGGAATTTCGGCCGTAAGTCTCTTCAAGAACTGTCGAAGATACTGGAAGAGAAGGGACTGTTTTTCGGAATGGATGTGGAGAAATACCTGAAGGGCGAATCTTCGTAAGAAGATGGTGAATGATTGGACTGAATGAAGGGTTAATGATAGTTGAATAGGAGAATTCGAGGAGAAGTCGGTTTATGAGACACCGGAAATCGGTTAAAAAATTGGGACGAACAGCGACGCATCGGAAAGCGACTTTGTCCAATCTTTCTGCTGCTTTATTCGAGAGAAAACATATAAAGACGACAGAGGCGAAGGCAAAAGAGACACGTCGAGTCACGGAGAGATTGATCACCCTGGCCAAGAAGGAAACGCTACATGCAAGGCGTCTTGCGTTAAGGCAGCTTCGGCAGAGGAGAATCGTCAAAATTCTATTTGATGAGATTGCACCCCAGTATGCGGATCGACCGGGGGGATACACCCGTGTGATTAAACTGGGCCAGAGGCCTGGCGACGGGGCCCGGATGGCGATCGTTGAGTTGGTGGGATACGATACGGCCAGCAAGAAGAAACGAGCCAAGGAAAAAGAAAAAGAAGCCAAAGAGGGAGGTAAGAAAAAGAAAAAACCGTCCAAGGAAAAGGACATAGCAGAAGAAAAATCTCCCGTAGAGGATACAAAGAAGAAAGCAGAAACAAAAGCGGAGTCAAAAGAGTCTGACAAGAAGGGCGGTGCGAAAAAAGACGTCAAGGGTAAGAAGAAAAAATAGAACACAACACATTGTGTGTGCTATGAAAGGGCAACTTATTTCTAATGTTGTCCTTTTTTCTTGGATTTAAACGGGCGTGATTTTTTTGTCGGAATTTCCAGTACGATTCCCTTGTTGCTGAAGAAGAACAAATCACCCACCGTCAGTCCGATGGACTGCCGGAGAGGTCGCCAGTTTTCCCGGTAAGCCTCCGTATCGACCTGGGTTCCCTTTTCTTTTTTAATCACAACACGAACGCGCTCCGGATGATTTCGGTCGATCATAAACGGGGAATGGGTTGTATAAATCAGCTGGTTTTTCTGGGAAAGATCCTCCAACAGATGGGTCAGGTCTTTCTGCCCCGATGGGTGGAGATGGAGTCCGGGTTCGTCCAGGAGGAAAAGATACTCATTGGCCTTGGCTTCGTTGGTCGTTGCGATAAAATTGATGTAGAAGGAAAGATACCAAAGGAATCCGGGAGATCGCGACTTGGGCGTGTCGTATACGGTTGTCTCGTCACTGAAATCGATATAAAGTAGCTTGCCGTTCACGCGCAGCTTGATTTCCAGACTCGGCTCCTGACTCCACACTTCCTGGATTCGTTGTGTAATCTCACGGCTTGTCTCTTCGGTGGCTCGACGTCCCCGGGTGGAATCCTCGAAAATGATAGCAGGGTCGTCCACGTTGCCTATCTTCAATAGGTTTTTTTCCGTCCGGGAGCCATCTCCCTCCGAGAGCAGGCTGTCCATGTCGATCCGGTCTTTGATGACAGAAATCGCGTCGAAAAAAATAAGCTTCGGCATAAAATCAAAGAGGGGCTTAATGTTTCCGATGGAGATTGTTTTATCATTGGCCGTAATTTTGTAATCGGTTATTTTGGGCCCTTCTCTTTTGATTTTAAATGTGTCGACATTCCGGAATCCTTCGTAGATCTTGATGAGATTTGCTCGATCTTCACGTGTGAGGTTGGTAAATTCCAGCTCGATACAGGGTGTCTTTCCGTTTAGGTACAAATCCGAGTACTGACATGTCTGGTCTACATTCAAGTGTAAATCGGGCTGGAAATGCTCGATGGCCTTCAGGATGTTTGTCTTCCCCGATTCGTTGGGTCCGATGAGGACAGAGATTTTTGGGTCAAGGGGCAGGTCCATTTTACGAATCGATCGGTATGCATGAATAATGACGTTTGATACTATCATTGAATCCCCTTTGCCGAATACGGATTTAAAGGTTGAATGTTCTCGATTTCGGTTTTTTACGAGATGCGTTTAAAAATTAAACATCTTTGGGAAAAATGCAAGTAAAAAATACATGTTCACTTATCGTCCTCTATGAACGTCCCATAAAAAATCGGGGGATTAGGGTAGTGGGAGAGAAGTGGAGCGGTCAAATAAAACAGGCCGGTCATGTGACCGGCCTGTTCTTGAACGAGTATAATAAAAAAAGGTCAGTACTGTAATCCTATCGAAATGCGATATTCTCTTCCCGGAAGTGGGTAGCCTTCCAGGAGGTAGATGGATTTTTTCAGAAGATTCAGGGCTTGCAGCCGGACGTCTGCACGGATTCCACTGACCGAAAGGAAGAATCCGATATTTCCGTTGAGAAATCGATACTCCGGGAGTGTGCGAGTGTTGCCAGGATCGGTAAAGCGCTTCCCCACGATGCGATAATTTACATTTACAGTGAAAGGGTTCACATCGATTCCTGTTGAGATGTCGAACTTATGATTGGGTCTGTATATCAGGCGGTTCCCGTAGTCGGGTGAGTCCGGTGTTTTATCGACGGCCTTCATCCATGTGTGGGCCATTTTAACGTATACAAAATTGCTGGGCAGGCGAATGGTCACAGCACTCTCCAAACCGGCAATTTGTGTTTTACCCACGTTCCGCGGCGTCCATGTGGCCCCGTCCGCTTCCCAAAGTATGAGGTCTTTGAACGTATTGTGAAAATAAGTAATTTCAACGTTAAAAAACACCCTGCGCCTGCGGGTATAAGACAGACCCACATCAAAATTAGTACTGGTCTCAGGCTTTAGCGAAGGATTTCCCTTGGTGAAGAGATCTTCCGGCCAGTAGAGATCGTTGAACGTCGGCACACGGTAAGATTGGCCTATGTTTCCCCTGACGGCGAGTTTATCCTCTTGACCGATACTCATCAGCATTCCCACCTTCGGGCAAAACCGTGAATCCACATCAGAGTATCGACTCCACCGGATGGTCGGAATCCACTTCCATTGGGATTGTATACCACCGATGAAGAGGGGAAACCCTATTTCTGTCATCACATACAGGCTCTGTGTGTTTCGTTTGACCGTCGTGAATTTCGTGCTATTTAGTTTGTCCTCCTTGATTTCGGCTCCTGAATTGACGATGAGATGACGGCCGATGGTCCATTGCGCATGTATATCGATACCATAGACATTGTTTTCATGGAGATCGTCGGTGGGGATCCATCCACTGCTATCGACGTAGTGATTATCGTATGTGTGGTAGTACACATGCTCCTTTATTCGGAATCGGTTCGTCAGGATGTTCTCAGACACCAATGAGAACAACCGTCTTTTTTCATCCCTGCGTGCGTTTGGAGAAGGAAAATCGAAGGAACCTATCACGCCGCGTTCTGTATCCAGAGATTGGAACAGGAACTGGAACCGATGATTGGCGCCGACATCGAGTTTTGTCTTCAGGAAAAGGTTGTCGGCATCGTAGTCGTTGTTCTCCCGTGTCTGTATTTCCCCGGAATCGGGCAGTTTATAGGTAAAGTCGCCCTTGCTCTTGGTCTTGTTGTAAGATAGAAACGTGGAGAGAGGGCCGATTCGATGGGTGCCGCTGACGTTGACCATCTGGCTGCCGAAGGATCCCATGGTCGTGCGTATCCCGTAGGAGAAACCTCTGGGCACGACTGTTTCGTTGGAAATGATGTGGATAACGCCACCCACGGCATCTGTTCCCAGCAGGGCTGAGTGACCTCCCCGGATAATCTCGATTCTCTCGACGGCTTCTATGGGAAACGCATTCAGGTCAACGCCCCCACCTTGAGCGATGTTTATTCGCTGGTCGTCCAGGAGAACGAGAACTTGATCGGGATTGGAGCCGCGAATCGACGGAATTTGAGGACCGGCGAGCCCATCGTAACTCCGTGTATACAAACCACCGATGGCCTCCGTGATCTCCCCCACGGTGTTTCCCGTCTGTTCCCTTATCCGTTCTGACGTGAACACCTCGGATGAAACCGTGACCTCCGACTGTAGATGATCGTACCGGGTAGCCGTTACCAGAATCGGCTCGAGCTGGATGGCCTGCGGCTTCAGGTGGAAATCGATACGCGTTCTCGTTCCGATGGAGACATTGGTTTGTGTGAGTATTTCATACCCGATGACGCGAACCATGATGGCGTACGTACCTTGAGGAACAGAGTCGATACAGTAATATCCTCCGTCCTGAGAGGCGGTACCGAAATGCGTTTCGGACACGATGATGTTGGCATCGGGTATGGGTTGTCCTGTTGTCCGGTTGTAGATGAATCCGAAAATCCTGCCCGTACCGGATGATGATTCGTGTCCCGCAGCATACGTATTCACATGGGATACAAGGATGTGGATGATAATGATGGTTATGCAGATGAAGCGCTTTTTCATGTTAGACCTCCTTTACTTTCCCTCGAAAGTTGGACAGGGGGTAGGAGATTTCTCGGTCTCCTGGCTCACGGCTCGATCCTACTCGTCAGGCCTTCCCATCCCGAGTGTGCGGGACAGTGGCATTCTCTGACTTTCGTCACCGATCACAGTAGCGGGGCTGTGGCGGATTTTCACCGCCTTCCCGGAAAAATCTCCACGAATTTACCGTGCCTATCAACGAATCTGGGGGTGGCACCTCCTTTCTGGTGTCTATCGATAACACCAAATCGTTTAGTCGTACAGTTCCCAAGAGAAGCCAAATCGTAAAGTTTGTTGGGGCAATGGAGAGGTGGACACATAGGCCACGTCGGTTCCCAGGATATTGTCGACGGCTAATGAAACGGTCGCGTTTTTTATCACGGTACACCATATCTTAAAATCCAGCATCAACCCGGGATTCTGGTACAGCAGTATGGATGATTCAGGCGTATCGCCGATGAGCCGCCAACATCCGCTCCAGTACCGGACACCCAGACAGCCGTTTACTTCCAGGTCGCTCTCGAAAAAGTCGTGCGCCCAGGAAACCGTGCCGTTGCCCCACGCATTGGGCCTTTCCAGTAAATTGTTGTTATCGATGTCCGTGGCCTTAACCAGGTTGAGGACTGCTTCGCTCCGAAATCCCCACCAAGGCCCCAGTTGGATCCGGGCCTCCATGCCGTGGAAGGTCTCTTTGGTTTTGTTGGTAAATTGGATGCTTCCATCGCTTTCTACTGCTCGGATGAGATTCCTAGCGGTTCGCGTGTATCCCCTGAGGTATGCTTGGACTCTTCGCCATCTCCAATGCATACCCGTTTCCAAAACCCTGCTGAATTCAGGCTCCAGATTGGGGTTGGCCATCACGTCCATGAGCCAATTACTTACCCAAAGCTGGTTCTGTGTGACGGAGACCGTGGGTAAGAAGGGATACCCGAATCGCTCCCCCAATGACGGATTGCGGACGGCCTCAGCGTAGCCGGCCCACATGCTCCATCGTTTTGCTATTTTGAACGAGAGACGATTCGACAGGAGCCATCGGACGCGGTCGTCCGTTGAGACATGGGGATTCACCTGAAAACTGTTTCGAAAACGTCCGAACACGGCAAGCTCGCCGTGTATGAAGCCGTGAATAATGGAATCTTTATACCGCTCGCCCAGGGTGTTCCTGAGTTGACGTCGTTGCATCCGGATACCCAGTGAGAGGGGCAAGCCCAGAATTACGGTCTGCTGATGGAAGCGGAGAGCCGTGGATTGCACAGGGTATGATGTCGACGTACCCGTCTGTTTATCTGAAAGATCGTAAGAGATGGCCGTATGGTCGATGCTGATAGTATTTTGTATACCCCAGGCAGCCAGGTCGACAGTCAGTGTGTGATCGTACCGCGATCGTTTCTGATGGGGTGTGTCCAGGCTGAGCGTGTCTCCCGGAATGGGAATGCTGTACGGAATATCCAGGTCCGATTTGTTGTGAAGGACCGAATATCGAATTCCGATGTTTTGAGAGAGTGCCACTTTTATCTTGGACCGGATTTGCTGACCTTTGAATTTTTTATCGGGCAGGTTCTCTCCGTACTTCTGCAGAAGTGCGCCGGACAGTATTTCGAATCGAGAGGAGATTTTTTGACCATAGGTGATATCCAGGTCGCTGAAGTTGTGGTCACCGGTACGGTATACGAATTTTGTGTAGGGCCGAGGAGACGGCACATCTCGTGTGACGATGTTGATGAGTCCGCCTATGGCTGAAATGCCGAAAGGGTTTTGGCTGGGGTAAACGTCGATATGGCTGATCATTTCAACAGGAATGAGGTTGAGGTCGCAGATACCGGTCCAGGGACTCATCAGAGGACGGCCGTCTATTAAAACCAGAGGCTGATTCTCATCGCTTCCGGCCATGCGGAACGAGGCCCACTGACCCGTGGCTCCCACGTCTCTCACCCACAGGCCGGGCAACGCGGCGAGGATATCACCCAGGTAGCGGTAATTTCTTTTATAAGCTTCGGTGATGGGCAATGAGATGGGACTGGATAGCGAATCCTGGAACGCGTGAAGAGGCATGATTGATGGCAGGAATACCAGGCAGGCCATGGTTATGTGGAAAAGTGTCCGTTTCATGATGGTTCTCTGGATTCAACCGGATGAGATATGCTCAAGACTTTCAGGAGCATCTGTATTAATACAGGCACGACCACGATGAATATGATGGTGTTGGAAATTATATGAGTGATGTAGAATCCCAGGCCATAGATCACACTGGCCAGGATTTTTTTTATCGAGAGGCCCGTGAAGGAGATAAAAGACAGCGTCGTCAGAATGGCGAACACCAAGGTTGACAACAGGCCGGCTAAACCGAAAAGCAGGTAACGTTTCTTGCTGGATTGCAGCCCTCTGTTTCCGTAAAGCCCTCCTAAAAAACCCGTGAATCCCATGGCTAATACCTGGGCTGCCAAAAGGGGTGGTGCTGCTACGCCATACGGGTTGAAGAGCGAGTAGATGAATTCGGTCAGCAGTCCGACGATGATTCCTTCTTTGGCGCCAAGAATATAACCTGCAATGAAGATCGTGGCCGTCACCATCTCCACGTTGGGAATGGTAATAAACGCGTATCCCAGGGTAACGCCCAGGGCGATGAAAGCGGCGACGAGGGATATTTTTTTAATCGTGAGATTCATTCCTGTTCTGCGGATAAAAAAACCGGCCTTGAGGGCCGGTCGAATGCATTCCATCAGCTTTGCCTTCCCTCGAAGGACTCGTTAGATAGGCAGGTCTCCTGGCTTATCCCGATTCCGGCCGCCTTCCCGTTTAAAGGATTTGACAGTGGCTTGGTCTGCCGGAATCATCATTCCGATGTTATCGGAACCGAAAATCACAGTTGCGGGGCAGCTCCCGATTCACACGGGATTCCCTATTCTTCCCGCTCTCAAAGTCCTGAACGTCCTAATACGAGCGAGACACCTATCATCGTTCCCAATATAGAGAAACGCGGAAACAAAGTCAAGACATTTCTCGGGTCATCAACACAATATTTTGTAATTTACATTCTCTTATTACAACATTTAGTAATACAGATTCCTGTCCGTATAAAAACAGAATGTATGAACACCCACCAGCCATGGATGATTCTATCGAGATTTACGTATTGCCATCCGTTTCACATGCCACATCGATTTTGACGATTCGATTTTTCCATCCGACGAACAGATCGATGGCGCATGCTCAGTACCGCCAACTGGTCGTGTCGGCCCCAGCGGGTGCAGCTTTACGGATGCGCTCCATGATCTTGGGCACGAACATTTCGTTATACCGCAGCCGGGAAATGGCATTGGGCCTGTCGTGGTCGCCGTTCCAGCAGTGCTCGGCCCGGTCGCCGTAATCGACGTCGCCGCCGTAGTACGGATCGGTCGTGCTCTCCAGGAATTCTTCCATCAGATAGACAGCGTTGTTCAGGTAATAATTATCCATGTCTCCGCAGTATACGTGGATTTTTCCTTCGAGCTTGGGGCCCAGGGTCTTCCAGTCCCTTTCGAGAATGTACCGGAGGTCGTAATTCTCTTTCCAGTACTGGGCGACCTCATGATCAATCACTCCGGTCATCTTGTCCCATATCCTCCTCGGGTAGCCGTCCTCACCCACGGGGCTGTAAACGGCTTCCCAGATGTCCCACTGATCTCCGGAACGGGAATGGGTTCCCAGTACCAGCTCCCGGTGATTCGACTGCTCCAGTGTACAGCTCACGTGGCCCAGCCAGTTGCGTCGTCCCGAACGTGGCGTCCGCTTCCACTGCTCCCGTAGGTAGTAGGCATTCTGGTCTTCGTAGATGTTCACCAGGGTGTACGCCCGGAAATCGATGGGATCGGGGCAGGCCGCAAAACATCCGTTGAAAAAATCGGGGTAGAAGACCTGAACGGCAAGGGCTTCCCATCCACCCGTGGAGCCACCGTACGTGAACCGCGCCCAACCCTTGCCGATACCGCGGTAGGTTTTTTCAATATGCGCAATCAGCTCATAATTGATGGCGTCGCCGTAGGGTCCCAGGTTGGCCGAGTTGACGGCGTAGGAATCGTCATAATACGGGTTGGCGTGCTGGACTTCGATGATAATCATCCTCGGCGTATTGGGAGCAATCCAGTGCTGGTAGAATTTATAAGCATACTCCTGCTGGGTGATGTTGTATCCCTCCCAGTCGAAGCGGGCGCTGTATTCGGGCTTCAGGTCAGGATCGGGGGGCGTTTCCCGAAATCCGCCGAACGTGTACGGAAAATGGCCGTGGAAGACGACCAGGGGATATCGGGCCTCTGGGTGCTCATCGAATCCGTGGGGCAGGAGAATGCATGCGCCCAGTTGCATGGGCCTTCCCCAGAATTCGGTCAGTAGCTTACTCTGAATTTTTATGTGCTTGATGTATTTCGTGTCCTTGGGCGGTGGAATGGGGGGGATCTGTTGATCCATGAGAATCCGAATGGGTTGATCGCTTTTGGGATCCACGAACACTTTTTGGGGTGTGCTGTACAGGTTCCCAGGAGCCCGGTTCCAGTGCTGACCCTCGCCTCGATCCATGGGGAGTTTGATTTCATACCCGTCGGAGCGATGGAACGTCTCATACTCGTGAAGAAGGGCCTGGACCCAGTATTCGCCTGCGGGAATTTTCGCGATGGATGGCAGCGGATAACCGAACACGTTTTTGTCGATGACAGCCTCGGTACCGGGTTCTAATCCGTTGACGTCGATTCCGAAGATGGGCTGTGCGTTGGCACCGTCGTTGATTTGAAACCGGGGTTCTCGATCGTCGTTGTTGCTGACCATAAGCAGTACACGCCCGTCCAGGGATTTTTCAGATTTCTCCCTGGGGAAAGATATGCGGAAGGTCAGTTTGGTATCTTCCCATCGACCTTCAAGGGATGAAAAGATGAACAGTACAAGTAATCCGCACCTAAAAACGTGTCTCTTCTTGAACATCATAGTATCCTCCTCTACATATAAAAAAAACGATTAACGTCTTAGAGATTCGTCGATGGCATCCATACGTGAGGCGATTAAAGCCGTGCCGCACAAGTCGCCCGTCACGTTTGCCGTTGTATGGCCGATATCTATGACCGGCCAGACGGCCGCCAGGATAGGGATGAGAGTCAGGGGTAGGTTCAATGTTTGGAGCAGGACGGTGGACATGACAACGCCGGAACTCTTGATGCCCGCCGTGCCGATGGAGAGGATGAGCCCTAAAAATACGAACTGGACCAGGAGCAGCGTGGTTATCTGTATCCCATACAGGTTGGCGGAAAACACCCCGATGACGCCCAGGGATGCGGCCATACCATCCATGTTGATGGTCATACCCAGGGGAAGTGCGAATCCATAAACGCTCTCGGGAGCGCCCAGGTTTTTTCCGGCGATCCTCAGGGAAACGGGGAGTGTTGCGCTGCTGGACGTCGTGCTGGCAGCCACGAGCATGGCAGGAGCGATAGACCGGTAGAAACGGATCGGATGCATGTGTCCGATAAAACGCAGGAGCAGGGGATAAACGATGATGAGAATCAATGCCATGGAGACGACGTCTGACAGGACGAACCGGCCGACTTCCGATAGCATGTTCGTACTCATCGTTCCCACCATGTTGGCTATGAGGGCCAGGATGCCGTAAGGGGCGCATTTCATCACGTATTCGGTCATGCGGATCATCAGATAGGTGCCTTCGCCTGCAAGGCGTGCCAGTCCTTCGACTCGTTTGCCCAGGGCGAGCAGCGTGACACCGGTTATCAGGGAGAATACGATAACCTGGAGCATGTTGGATGAGGCCATGGCTTGGATGGGATTGGTGGGTATCCACTCTATCAGATTCTCGATGAAGCGATAATGCGCTGTCTCCACGTTGGCGCCTTCTGACAGAACGCCCAATGCCTCTTTTCCGGGCTGGAGGACGAGAGCAACGCCCATGCCGATGCTTGCGGCAGAAAGTGAAGTTAAGAGGTAGTAGCCCAGTGTCCTGCCGCCTACAGACCTCAGAGATCGCAGGTCTCCCATCTTCAAGACCCCGTTGATGAGCGTAAAAAACGTAAGAGGCACGATGAGCATCTTCAGCAGGCGGAGGAAGATGTCACCCACGGGCGCGATGACCGAGACGCGATCCCCCATTACAAAGCCGAGGCCTATGCCGAGACCAATGCAGATAGCGATCTGGATAAAAAGCTTTTGCCGGAACCACCACGTCATCGCCGGGCCATCAGTTTTTCGATGTCGTCGATTTCCTTGGGCACATCCTTGCTCAGGACCTCGCATCCGTCTTTTGTAATCAGGACGGTATCCTCAATACGTATGCCGATGTTTTTTTCAGGATAGTAGAGTCCGGGTTCGATGGCAAAGACCATCCCCTCTTGAAGAGGGATTCCCCGAGGGCCTACATCATGGACGCACATACCCACATAATGGCCGATACCGCCCTTCTGCCCCCTGGGATCGATACCTTTCTTCTTCATGGTTTCTGCCACGTGGTTCTGGACATCTTCGGCCGTTATGCCAGGTCGATAAGCTTCGATGCATGCTTTTTGAACCTCCAGCACGATCTGATAGACTTCACGCTGTTCCGGGGTAAATTTTCCGGAGGCGGGCCAGGTGCGGGTGATGTCCATGCAGAGATAGTCGAGGTCAGCGCCAAAGTCCATGAGAATAAGATCGCCATACTGGATTTTTCGTGCATTTTTTTCATAGTGGAAGATGCAGGAATTCGGTCCGGATCCTACGATAGGGGGGTAGGCCGCGCCCTTGGCACCGTGCTTAAGTATAACATGCATGGCGGCGGCTTCCACCTCATATTCATGAACGCCCGGTTTAGTCGCCAGCATGGCCTGTCTGACAGCCTCGGCCGATACCTTGCCGTTCCGCCTCATAACCGCGATTTCCTCGGGTGATTTGATGAGCCTCATGCCATCGATGATGGGCGTGATATCGGTAAAGATGAAATTCGGATAGCGTTCCTTTAGTTTTTTGGTCCGGTAGTTATCCAGGGAAATCTGATCGTTGTAGTGCGTACGGTTCTTCCTTCCGATGAAGAGTCGGACTTCGCGTCGGGAGTTGTCGACGACATCGCGGGGCGAGAGCCGGAGATGAAATGTCGAATTCGTGGTGCCGGCATACCTGGCGATGAATTCGTCGATATAGTCCAGGGGTTGAACATCCGACAGGTCGGTTATCCGCCCGGCTTCCTTGTCCCTGAGTAAGTTGGCGCCCTCGAACTGCACTTCCCTGTCCGTCTGACGGGGCAGGAAAAGAATCGATCGTTTCGTCTGGGGCAACATAATCAGAATTGCGTTGGCGTCCTCGACACCCGTAAAATAATAGAAATCGTTGTCCTGGCGAAAGTGGGCTCCCGGTTGCGGCATGCAGTTGCCGAAGAGTACGATCATGCCGTCATCCACGTGTTCCATGAGCTGGGTACGCCTTCGGCTGAATTCCTCGTGGGAATATCCGGTTCTCTGAGCCCAGTTTGATTGTACAATAAGGGTCAGTATACAGAATAGAATGAGTGCGTATCTGCATGATGCTTTTTTATTCATAATCAACCTCCTGTTGCGTGAAGGGACGTATACGGTATACTCAAATTGAAAATCGGATTTGAAAATGCGTGCCCTTTTTCCTGTCGCATGCAGCGGTTCCTGCGAGTTGGCTTTCTGCCAACAGGGTCACCAACTGCAAACCCAGCGTTTTTGTCTTTCGCAAATCGATATTCTTTGGTAATCCGATACCGTTGTCTCGTACAACCAGTTCCACTTCCTTCTCACCGATTTGATGCAGTTTAATGTCGATTTTCCCCTTTTCCTTGAAGGATTCGGGAAAGGCGTATTTCAGGGCATTGGAAACCAATTCGTTGATGATTAACCCGCAGGGCACGGCCAGATCGATGGCGATCGTGATGTCTTGAACGTTAATTTTGTATGGGATTTGTTCAGGACTCACGCCAAACGACCGATACAGACCGCGAATCAAATAGTCCACAT
>CAZTKR010000036.1:0-20854 GCA_964614115.1 uncultured bacterium
CTCTTGCGTCAATCCCAAAGACATACGAATTTCCTTTATCTCATGACCATCCATGTATTTGGGCTCCTTTTTTATGATCAATTTGATCTGCTGAAAAACAACCTCAGATGCAATTTCCCCACTGGCATCGTCACCCTACAAATAATATGCCTAAGCACATGATTAATCATGAGTCTGTAAGATATTGATTCTAAAACAATTAAACCTATGGTGAATTTTTTGATTTAAAAAAAAATATTCGGAGTAGGTAAAATGGGAGCACAAGGTAGAACAATTTTATCTATCCTGTATATTCACGGATTTGCTTGCTTATCAATAACTTGTCATTCTAAAGAACGATAGGTATTCCTCTATGATAGAGCCGAACATGTTTTCAGTGATTGACAGAGGGTGGTCCATTTCCGATTGAAACATGAAATATTCAGCTTAAGATAAAATAAAAAACCTCCCGGTGGGAATTCATCCTCCGGAAGGTTAATGATGGATTCAGGATTCGGCTTTCATTACCTTTCCTCCTCCCCTCCCAACTGTTCCTGCAGCTTCTTCTGTTCCTCCCTGGCCTGCCGTACGTGAGCAACGGCCTTCATGTACAAATCCTTCTGTTTCAGTTTAATGGCGGCCTGATACAACGCCTCTGCCCTGTCCAAGTCTCCCTGAACCTCCATTCCAAGACCCAGATTATAGTACGCGGCGGGTTCTTCGGGCATCTCCCGCACGGCCTGTTTCCACGCCTCGATGGCCTCGGGCCACAGGCCGGCCGAGGCGTACTTCACGCCGACCTTGATGCTGCCCTTGCCGGATTCAAGCTTTCTGGATTCTTCCGAATAATAGGGCGCAATCATCCGGGCAAATTTCTCGCAGATGGCCTTGGAGAGATCTGCCAGGATTTCACCCTCTGGCTTTAGATTCTGCTTGTCTGAAAAGCGTTGAAGGAAAGACTTCTTTTCATTCTCGCTATCATAACTCTTGGAATCACTGTGGGCTGCCAGGAGTCGACCGGTCTCTACGTCGACCACCCGAAAATTGATGGCCACCGTACCCTTGCGAACCCAGCGTTTCCTAGGAACCCAGACTTCCTCGACGATCTCTTTCTTCACCTTCTTCATCTTGTCCGTTTTCTTGTCCTTCTCTTCCACCTCATGGTACTTGCCAGTGCCCCGGCGTTGCTTCACCATGCGTGTGATTTCTTTGTCGGGTTCGATCTCATACGTCGCCACTTCACCGAAGATCAAGGCTTGAACCCCCAAGAGCTTGCCGATTTCGGCTGCCGTCGAGGCATCCACGATACCCGCCATTCCCAGGTTCTGTTCATCCAACACCCGGCGTAGTTTGTCCCGTTCCATGACATCAAAATGGCCCGTCTGCATGATCATCGACTGAGCCAGCGTGGCGATCTGAGTTCCCGATCTATCCGGTCCCTGTAAATCGGCAATGGCAATTTTCTTTATCCCTGGTAGATGGAGCGAAGCCGGCTTTAACACGTTAACCGTGACGACGGGAGCCACCCCACAAGAAAGCAGAATACCCATCGCCCCCATCAGACCCACGCATACCAGCGGTCTCCTTCTCATCATTCACCCTCCCCTGTATTAAAATCGGAAATTGTGTGTCAATTATGCTATTACAAGAATATAATTCATAGAAACAGAAAGTCAAGTACATTTTTGTTCGATTCTTTTTTGGGATACGACAGGAATAATGGATCGATTGGGAGAGGGTATTCTTATTTTTGGACGACGATGAAATGAAATATCCAACACAGACATGACCGGAGTAGATGGATGTATCTCTTTATATCGACAAGGTATGATTGGCCCAATATCAGGCATGCAAAAAATCCAGCGGACCTTCCGATCCGCCGGATTGTAGAAATGACTAGAATTTATACAAATGTATCCCCTAAAACCGCATCCGTGGTGGCTTGATCTGGAATACTTTTTTAAACGCCGATTCCAGGTGTCCGCCCAGAAGTCCCATGATCTCCTCTTCTTCGACACCCATCTCGTGCAGGGCGATGGTGATCTGGAGCATCTCGTCCAGCTTATCGACGCGTAAATCGGAACCTGCCTGTGGGTAAAAAATAAGATGCTTCAGATCGATCCGCTCCTGGATCGCTTCCATTTGCCCGACGATATCCTTCGCATCCGAATCCGGAGACACAGACAGTGCCAGCAGACCGCCTTTCTCGTCTATCTTTTTGAGGAAATCATCGCTCAACGCAAGGACGTTCGTTACACCGGTGACGATCACGGGATGCTGGGATGCGTCGATGATTTGTGTCATGACTTCCTGCGATTGGTTCTGAAGCAGGATGAGCATTTTCTGTGCATTCATCGTTTCGATGGCTTTTTGTCCAGTCTCCGTTAACCCGGATTCCGGACAAATCCACGTTCCGTCTGCACCGTCCAGTACGATATACGTGGCTCCCATCTTGGCCGCGATACGGAGATGGGAGATGTCACTCCCCACGCTTTCGGCTCCTTCGAGACCGGCCATCGACAGGAGGTTCTCTCTCCGGAGGCTGAAGGCCATGGACGCATTACCGGGCTTGGAAAAATCCGATTTCATCCCAGTGGCTTCATCCAGAAGCGTGACCAGTTCGGCCATGCGCTGGGCCGGTTCCTTGGTCACATCCGGTCGAACCGTAATCAACTGGATATCGATCCACTCGTCTTCCAGAGAATCCAACGCGGACAGTCCTGTCTTGTAACTCAGGGGATGCAGATTCACGACGATGGCTGACTTGTGAATATACAGGGGAAGGCGGTTTTCCACCAACAGATCGCCTTCGTAATTAGCCAAGAGCAGGGCGTTGTCGTAGATGAGCCGAGCCGTCTTCTCCAGAAGGTCCGCACTGATTTTTTCGACATCGTCACCGGGCATATGGTAGTCGGGATGCGTATCGAACGGCCTTCCGATGAGCATGAAAGCCGGGATGCCGCGCGTGATAAACGGCGTATGATCGCTGCCTCCCGGACCTCCCCGTCCGGGCTCGAGAAACGCCAGCGTCTCTTCTTCGCTGTTTTTCTGGATGAGCTGCCATATGTTGGGGGCAAAATAAATGCCGCCAAAGGCCATCTTTTCACCCAGCCCGACCATGTCCATGTTAAAGTTCAACGCGGTCTTGTCCATGGAGGACAGCGTCGGATGCGCGGCCCAGTATCGCGACCCCAGGAGTCCCCGCTCCTCTCCACCCCAGCAGGCGAACAGGATGGTACGACGGGGCTTGACCTTGTTGCTCATCATAACACGGCCGACTTCCATGACCACGGCAGAGCCCGAGGCATTGTCATCGGCGCCGTTGTATACTTTTCCGTAACGGATGCCCAGGTGATCCAGATGACCTCCCAGGACGATCACTTCGTCTTTTACCCGGGGATCCGTTCCCTGGATCATGCCCAGGACATTCTTGCCGATACGCTGGGGATCGAACTCGACCTTGACTTCCATCCTGACCTTCTTACCCGTGGGCGCGGACATGGGCACGAGTTCGGCGTCCAACTTCCTCTGACCCGTTCGCAGACGATGGGCAAAGGCACGGCGCGATTCATCTTCATTCACAAGAATCCTGTTAACGACCCTTTCGTCCACGCCGTACACGATGAATCCCTCCTTATAATTCCCTGGCGCCAGACGCCACCAGCCCAGGCTACGATTTTCCTCATTAAAATCGGCGCATAAAAGCATGCCGGCCGCGCCATGTGCCACTGCCATGGCCACCTTGGCACTATCGGTATCCACGCCCTTCCAGCGCTCCGTATCGTCCGCGGGCACACCCCGCATGACCAGAACGATCTTCCCGGTCACATCCACATCGGCATACTCATCCAACCCCCTGTTCGCAGCGCTGATACCGTAGCCCACGAAGACGACCTCGGCTTCCAACTTTCCTCCACCCGAATACCTCAGGACATTAAAATCCCCATCCTGGGAGTAGAAAAGCCGACCACCCACGGCCAGTACGGGATAATCGAACTGATGTTTATGAAACAGAAAGGGAAACTCTTGTATGTAACTGTTGTTGTTACCGGCGGGCTCCAGACCCCATTTCTCGTACAGACCGGCCACGTATTCGACGGCCTTTTCATACCCCGGGGTGCCGGTATCCCGGCCCTCCAAATCCTCAGAAGCCAGATAAGTAACGTATTCCAGGGCGGCACTTCCGCTGGGCTTCTCCTGGGATAACGCCACTGTAGCCATTAGCAGCCACATGACAGCGACTGCCACTCCGACAGGTATTAAACGTTTCATGACAGACTCCAATAATATAGTGTAAGAAAAAATACGAACATGTCCGATGAATGCCGATATCCCTCTGCGACCGATGCTAGGTATGGTTTCCAGGATGTTTCAAGGTCCGGCTTCATCCTCTTCCCAGCATGCACGGAGCATCTCGGACACTTTTTCAAGATACGTACGATCCACCTCGTCGAATGTATGCAGAACATCGCTGTCCGCATCCAGGACGGCCCTTAGGTTTCCCGCCGTATCAAAGACCGGAACGGCGATCTCAGATTTCGAGTTCGGATCGCATGCCACGTGTCCGGGAAACGCACTCACATCGGGAACCAGGACTGTCTCCTTCCGTTTGGCGCATTCTGCGCACACACCCTTTTCGATGGAGAGAAAAACACATGCCGGCGTTCCCTGGAAGGGGCCCAGAACGAGGTGATTCTCATGAAAGAAATAAAACCCGATCCAGAAAAAACCCAGCCGTTTTTTCAGGATGGCTGCCACGTTTCCCAGGTCGCCCACCAGATCACCACCCCGGGCCATCCTGACTTCGATTTCCCGGATGGCGGCCGTGTAGCATTCTTCCTTCGTCATCCCATCATCCGCGCACAAAGAGATTCTTGATGATGTGTCCGGCTACCTGCGGATTCTCTTTCAACCGGCGCATGCAGTACCCGTACCACTGCTCTCCATACGGCACATACACCCGCATTCGATTTCCCCGGTCGACGATGTCCCCCCGTAGTTTCTCCGTCACACCCAGGAGCATCTGGAATTCGTACTTTGATGAATCGGCTTTGCTGGATGCAATCACCTCGTCGCTCCGCTCCACGAGAACTTTATCGTGGGTGGCAATACCGATGAAGGAACCTTTCTCCAGCATCATCTTGACCAGCTCCATGAAGCTGTTGCGCACCTCTTCCTTGTCCTTGAAGGCGATCTCTTTGGGCTCGTCGTATATGCCCTTGCAGATGCGCAGGTGGGCGATGCCCTCGTCGATGAGCTGCTGCACATCTTTCCGGCTCCGCTTCATGTACGCCTGGATAACCGCGCCGACGTTGCTGAAATCCTTACAAAGCCGGCGGTAGATGTCCAGGGTATCGTCCGTACACGTGGAATCCTCCATATCGATGCGGATAAAATTCTTCAAATCTTTCGCCTTTTGAACGATTTCCCTGACATTCTTGAGACACCGCTCTTTATCGATTCTCAGGCCGAGGGATGTCAATTTTATAGAGAGATTGGCATCCAGCCCGTTTTCGTGGATGGTCTCGAGAACCTGGATGCTTTCCTCCTTGGACTGCGTCGCTTCCTCCAGAGACATGATTTCTTCGCCCAGAACGTCTATGGTGGCACAGCACCCCATGCTGTTGAGTTCTTGAGTCTTGCGAACCGCATCGGCCAGCGTTTTTCCGGCAATATAACGACGGGAGAACAACCAGATGAACGATTTCGGGAATATCGGCATGATGCCCACGATAATTTTGTTGAACCATTTCATGTGTCAGCCTCTACAGTTTCTTGTAAAACGTTTCTCGAAGAATCCCCCGTGCTCCAAAACTCTCCTTAAATTTTCCCAGTCCCCAGTTCGGCTCTTCGTTCACCGTAAAAATACCGTAATCGAGGAACCGATACCCCTTCTCGATGGACCAGCGGATAATCTCGTAAAAAAGATGGTTAACGGGTCTGTACGCCTGGAAGGCTTCGTCGTGACTGATGTAGAACGCCAGCACCACGCGGTCGTTGCACAGAAAAGCGGTAACACCGGCCGTCATACGATCCTCCAGGAATGCTCCGAAATGCCGGATTCGCTCTGGGAACAATTTCTTGAGCAGCTCTAACTCCTCCAGCGTATGGGTCGGTGTGACGTTGTGACGCATGGAGAGGTTCTTCTTAAGAATGGGATAGAACGAGGCCAGATCGTCGGATTCTTCGACCCGGATGCCCGACTTCACCGATTTGCGATAGGCCGTCCGGGCTTCTGGTTTGAATTGGGTGAGGATGTTATCGGCAGGAAAATCCAGGGGAATAACGCTGGACACCTCCCGCTTCTTGTACTGGAAACCGTTCTTGTACAGCGCAAAATCCAGATAATGACTCGGCCTAGCCAGATAGATGACCGGGGGCAGAGTCATTTCAATCCCGTCGATGCCCTGCTCCTTGGCATAGCTCAACAGCGCATCCACGAGATCGAACGCCGTGCGAACCGACAGATTTTCCGGGTAGACAAAACCGCCGTACGAGGCTCCGCAGTGGGACGACAGAATACGGCTTCCGTCCACCGTTCGCAAGGCGGCCGGGAAGAGCGCTTGAATGCGATTTCCTTCGTAAAAAAGGAGGGAATGATCTTCGAACCTCTCGGGTGGGTGATAGCTCAAAAATCGCCGGGTATGGAACATCGTCCCGTTGTTGGCATTCCAGACAAAGCGGTCCCACATGCGTTTTGCATGGTCTGTGTATCTCGTTACGTCGACGGCCATCGTTCCGCTCGTCCTAACGTCTCATCAGTCGAACCATGATGGCCTTCTGAATGTGCAGGCGATTCTCGGCCTCATCAAAAACGATGGAGTGGGGACCGTCCATCACCCCGTCGGTAATCTCATATCCCCGGTGGGCAGGCAAACAGTGCAAGACTTTAACATCGGGCTTGGCTTCTGCCACCAGGGCTTCGTTCACCTGATAGTCCTTGAAAACTTTCTTTCGCTTCTCTGCCTCCTTCTCCTGACCCATGCTGGCCCAGACATCGGTGTAGATGAAATCGACGCCTTTGACCGCTTCTTTCGGGTCGCGCAGCAGGTTGATCTCGCTGATCCCTGCCTCCCGGCCTTTTGCCAGAGTCGTCTCATCGGGATCGTAACCCTGAGGAACGGCCAGGTTGAGCTGCATGGGAATGCGCGATGCCATGTTGATCCAGGAGTTGGCCAGGTTGTTCCCGTCACCCACGTACGCGAGTTTCAGGCCGTCAAAACGCCCGCGATGCTCCAGGATCGTCAGCATATCACCCATCACCTGGCAGGGATGGACCAGATCGGACAAGCCGTTGATGATGGGTATGGATGCATGGCGACCCAGCGCTTCCACAACGTCGTGGCCGAACACACGGGCCATGATTCCGTGATTGTACCTGGAGAGCACACGAGCCACATCGGCCACGGATTCCCGTTTTCCCAGGCCGATATCCGTGGGTGCCAAATAAAGGGCATGTCCGCCCAGCTGGAACATGCCCACCTCAAAAGAAACCCGGGTTCTGGCCGACGGTTTCTGGAAAATCATGGCCAGCGTCTGACCCTCCAGGAGGGCATGTTTTTTCCCCTTCTTGGTTTTTTCTTTGAGCTCTCTTGCGAGCCGGAATGTCTCGTGGATGTCATCCGTCGTCATATCCATGATAACGAGAAAATCTTTTTTCACAGAACCTCCATATTTAGTTGAACAGTTGAACGGTCATCCAACGATTCGTCAGTGATTTCAATTCTCAAGCTCCGATTGCCACTTATCCGGTACGCCCGGACTATTTCAATAGACCAGCCGACACGCATTATGGAGAATGGATATTTTTTGTACGTTTGAGAAGACCGACATCTCTCGTTATGGTTGTCGTCCTCAGAGTATGTATTTTGTCAGATCTTCGTCTTCGACGATGTCTTTCAGTCTTTCCCGGACATCTTCCGCAGCTATTCTTACCGTTTTAATATCGGGATCGGGCAACCGGTACAGGACATCTTCCAGAAGCGTGCTCATGATGGTATGAAGGCGCCGGGCCCCGATATTCTCCGCTCTGTCGTTCACATCCGTGGCCGTCTGGGCAATCTCCCGTATGGCTCCTTTGGTGAACGTGATTTTCACCCCTTCAGTGACCAGGAGCGCCGTATACTGCTTCATCAAGGCATTCTCCGGCTCCGTGAGTATGCGGATAAAATCTTCGGTGGTCAGGCTGTTCAATTCCACACGAATGGGGAACCGTCCCTGAAGCTCCGGTATCAGATCCGATGGTTTGGCCACGTGGAAAGCGCCGGAAGCGATGAACAGGATATGATCGGTTTTGATCATCCCGTACTTGGTGACGACACTGGTGCCCTCGACCACGGGCAGGATGTCCCGCTGTACGCCCTCCCGCGAGACATCGGGACCGGCCTCCCTCTCGTACCCGGCGATTTTATCTATCTCATCCAGGAATACGATGCCCGACTGCTCGACCCTTTGGATGGCCTCCTTGACCACTTTCTCCATGTCGATGAGTTTCTGGGCTTCCTCGGCGATGAGCACCTGCCGTGCTTCGGAGATGGACATTTTGCGCTTCTTCCGCTTCTGCGGAATCATGCCGCCGAAGAGATCCTGGACGTTTAGCCCCATCTCTTCGATGCCCACCGGGGAAAAAATCTGAAGCATGGGAAACGAATCCGCGGCCACATCCAGTTCCACCGTTCGATTTTCGAGCTTTCCGTCTTCCAACTGCTGCCTGAGCTTTTCCCGTGTGCGCTGATGCCTGTCCCACTCATCGTCTGTAGAGACGACGTCCATCTGTGTATCCAGCTTCTTGGTCCTCTGGCTCTCCTTCGTGGGTTTCATCGGCGGGAAAATAAGGTCCAACAGCCGTTCTTCAGCGGCTTCCCGAGCCTTGTTCTGAACCCGTTCGGTCCACTCGGATTTGACCATCGACACGGCCAAATCCGTTAAATCGCGAATGATGGATTCCACATCCCGGCCCACATAACCCACTTCGGTGAATTTGGACGCTTCTACCTTGATGAAAGGCGCTTCGGCCAAGCGCGCCAATCGGCGGGCAATCTCTGTCTTGCCCACACCCGTGGGACCGATGAGGATGATATTATTGGGCATGATCTCCTCCCGGAGATCCTCATCCACCTGCTGCCGGCGCCACCGATTCCGCAGGGCAATGGCCACCATCTTTTTCGCCTTGTCCTGACCGATGATGTACTTATCCAGCTCAACCACGATTTGACGGGGTGTCAACCGGCCGGCATCTCTATTGGTTTGGGTGGGCACAATCGCTCCGGTATCCATCATCAGATCTCCTCGATGGTAATGCGGGCATTGGTGTAGATGCAGATTTTCGCCGTAATTTCCAGCGCTTCCTTGACAATGCTGGCAGCATCCAAGTTCGTATGCTGAAGAAGCGCCCGGGCAGCCGCCAGGGCGTAGGGACCGCCGGAACCGATGGCCACGATGTTGTCGTCCGGTTCGATGATATCCCCGGTACCCGAAATAACCAGGGCGCTCTTTTTATCCGCCACAGCCAGGAGTGCTTCCAGACGCCGTAAATATTTATCCGTGCGCCACTCTTTGGCCAGTTCGACAGCCGATCGGTGCAGATTTCCGTGATATTGCTCCAGTGTTTTCTCAAATTTATCGAAAAGGGTGAAGGCATCGGCTGCTGCTCCGGCAAAACCCACCAGGATACTATCGTCGTACAGTTTCCGTACTTTCATCGCCTTTTCTTTCATCACCGTCTCACCCAGCGTTACCTGACCGTCCCCCCCCATGGCTACACCGTTTCCCTTCTTAACACCCAGAATGGTGGTGGAGCGAAACGGGCGTTTTCCATTCATTTTCATCTATCGTACCTTTTTCAGATATTTAAAATAATCGGATTCTGTGGTCAACAGAAGCGTCGTTCCCGTGTCGATGGTGGCGCGGTAGGTATCCATGGTTTTCAAGAACGAATAAAACTCAGGATCGCGATTATACGCCCGGGCATAGATCTTCGTCGCCCCACCATCGGCCTTCCCCATGATCTCCTGGGCTTCCCGGTACGCCTCTGACTGAATCTTCTTCAACTCACGCTCCTTCTGACCCCGGATCTTTGCACTTTCTCCGTCTCCCTCGGATCGGTATTTTGATGCGATGCGCTGCCTCTCGGCGATCATACGATCAAAAACTTTATTCTGAACCTCATTCACATAATTGATCCTCTTGATCTGCACATCCCGAAGCTCCACACCGAATTCAGGCGTTATGGCAGAAGACTTTTCCAGGATAATCTGTGCGATCTTTTCCCTTCCCGTCTCGACTCTTGGGATGACTTCGGGAGCCTCCAGAACGGCGGTTTCTTCGGTCACCGTGAATTCTCTGTTGGTGGAACGCACGATTTCCAGAAGCTCATAATTAGCAATGGCGTTCCTCGTTTCACCGTCGACGATATCGTCCAGGCGAGAATGGGCGCCCCTTTCATCCCGTACTCTCTGGAAAAAGACCAGGGGATCACTGATACGCCAGCGGGCATACGTATCGATCCAGATAAATTTTTTATCTTTCGTGGGTATCTGATTGGCATCCCCGTCCCATTCCAGCCAGCGCTTTTCAAAATAATTCGCCACCTGAATGAAAGGCGCTTTCACGTGCAGACCCGGTTCAGAGACCGTGCCGCCGATGGGTTCGCCAAACTGGGTAATGATGACCTGATTCACTTCCGATACGATATAGAACGTATTGAAAATGACGATCAGTAAGACGAGGATGAGTATGCTCATGCCTGCTTTGACTATCGTGCTTTTCATTTTTTCACCCCCTCGCCCAGGTCCAGAAGGGGCAGTATGTTTTGTTGCCGTTCATCGAAGATGACCTTTTTCTTGATCTTGGGAAGAATATCGTTGAGGGTCTCCAGATAAAGACGCTTTCGTGTGACCAGAGGAGCACGGGCATACTCGGTATAGATGGCCACAAACCGGTTGGCATCACCCTGTGCTCTGTTGATACGTTCGGCGGCGTATCCTTCTGCTCCCCGAATTGTCTGCTCAGCCTCTCCGTGGGCTCTTGGGATTTCCTGGTTGTACTCGGCCCACGCCTCGTTGATTTTTCGCTCCTTTTCCTGCAAGGCTTCATTCACCTCGTTGAACGATGGTTTTACCGGGTCCGGAGGATTCACGTCCTGAAAGATGAGTTGATTGACCTCGATGCCGATCTCGTACAAATCGCAGAGTCTTTGGAGTTCTTCCTTGGCTTCCAGGGCGATCCGAGCCCGTCCTGTGGTGATGACCTCGTCCACTGAATTGTCTCCCACGATCTTCCTAACAACCGCTTCGTTCATCGAGCGGAATGTACTGCCGGCATTCCTGAGCTTGAAAAGAAATTTATAAGGATCCCTAATCTTATACTGGACGATCCACTCCACGACAGCCACGTTCAAATCTCCGGTCAGCATGACGGCTTCTTTCATCGATTCCGGAGTCGTTCGATACTGGGTTCGTATGCCCGGTTCAACGGTACGAAAACCGAACTCCATCTTTAGCTGTCTCTGGACAGGAACTTTGGTTAATTTTTCGATTCCCAGTGGCAGCTTGATGTGCAGACCGGGATCCGTTGTCCTGACAAATTTGCCGAAGCGTAGGATCAACCCCCTTTCCTGAGCACCGATCTGATAAATGGAGCCCACAAAGATGATAATGAGAAAAATGCCCGCCACTACCATTAGAATCGTATTCCGGTTGATGGAAGCCGGTATCTCTACCTGCTCCCCACCCACGTTGATGGTTCGTTTTAAAGCCGCCATACGTCCCCTCCTTTTTCGTGTAGACCCGGTTGCGCGAGCGAGGTATCCGGTTTAATTCTCTTTCTAAAATCAAGACCGAACATCCTCATCGCCAGCATCCATATGTCCACGTTTTCCCACGAACACAGCTACGCATTCATGCGGTTCAAATTTTACGCCGCAGCCTTGCTACGGGAAGCATCATCTGTTCCCGGTACTTGGCCACCGTTCTCCTGGCCACGATAAATCCGTCTTTCCGCAACAGTTCGGATATCGTCTGATCGTTGTAAGGTTTTTTGGAATCTTCCTTATCGATGATCTGCTTGATCCGATCCTTGATCAACTTGTTGGAGACTTCTTCCCCGTCGGCCATCTCCAGCCTCTCACTGAAGAAGTATTTCAACTCGTAAACGCCGAAGTCCGTCTGCACATACTTGCCACTGGTAACCCGGCTGACCGTGGAAATATCCAGGTTCACATCGTCGGCCACATCCTTTAAAATCATAGGCCTTAGATGCTCTTTCCCCTTCTCGAAGAACTTCCGCTGATGCCTCAGGATGGATTCCATGACCCTGAGGATTGTGGATCGCCTCTGGTAAATGGAGTTGATGAGCCACCGGGCCGATTCCAACCGTTGACGGATATAGTCCCTGGTTTCCTTGGAAACCTTTCTCTTATCCTTCAAGAGTTGTTTGTAGGATTCGTTGATCCGGAGACGGGGAATGTTCCAGTCGTTCAAATGAATCGAAAAATTTCCCTCCACTTTTTCGACGATGACATCAGGAAGGATGTAATTTTCCGCCTCGGAAATATACCGCTCACCCGGTTTGGGATTGAGCCGTGAAACCATATCCATGATGCGCTTGACTTCCGGCAGGGATATGTCCAGCTTCTTGGCAATCTTCTCGAATCGTTTGTTCGTGAAATCCTCAAAGCACTCCCTAACCATCCGGATGGCCAACTCGTCCCTGGGATCTTTCTCCTGGAGTTGAATCAGGAGACACTCTTGAAGATTCCGTGCCCCGATACCCACTGGATCGAACCTCTGAATGACCGCTAAAACCTTGTCCACGACCTCCTGGGACGTTTCCGTATTCTCAGCGATCACATCGATATCGCACGTTAAATATCCGTCATCGTCGATGCACCACAGGATATACTCCCCGATTCTCATCTCTTCCGCGGAAAGAGGTGCCAGATGGAGCTGTTCGAAGAGATGATCCATCAGCGTAACCGGAGCAGGCTCCGGCCGGTCGATCTCTTCCTCCTTGCGCTCCCGCGGTTGTTTGATTTCGAAGTTGTCCTCGTCGTTGAGGATTTCCTCCCAATCGATCTCCTCTTCCTCTTCAGCAGCTTCTTCCTCGTCTTCCTCGCCTTCCTCCTCCTCATTCGACTCCTTCTGTTCCATCTCTTGTTCGATGTCTGTTTCAACCTCCAGCAGCGGATTCAGCTCGAGTTCCTGTTTAATACGCTGCTCGAGCCGAAGCACGGGAAGTTGAAGGAGTGTCGATAAGAGAACCTGCTGGGGACTTTGCTTCTGCTGCAGGAGCAACCTTTGACTTATCTGTACCATGGTTTTACCTAGTCCGTAATCTCCGTATAACGATCCAGTCGAAACTGTTTACCCAGATAAATTTTTCTGGCTTCCTCATCACTGGCCAGGAATTCCGATGTCCCGGACTTGAGTATCTTGCCCTCGCACAGCAGGTACGAGCGGTCTGTGATGGAGAGCGTTTCATGAACGTTGTGATCCGTGATGAGAACGCCGATGCCTTTTTCTTTCAGGTGTTGGACGATTTTCTGGATATCCTCCACTGCGATGGGATCGATTCCCGCAAACGGTTCATCCAACAGGATGAATTTCGGCTCCGTAACCAAGGCCCGTGTGATCTCTACCCGGCGTCTCTCCCCGCCGGAAAGCGTGTACGCCTTCTGCTTGCTCAGATGATCGATGGATAGCTCTTCCAGGAGGGTTTCCAGCTGTTTTTTCCGTTCCTCCTTGGATATGTCCAGGGTCTCCAAGATGGCCAGGATATTCTCCTCCACGGTGAGCTTCCGGAATACCGAGGGTTCCTGGCACAAATACCCGATGCCCATCCGTGCCCGCTTGTACATCGGAAGCTTGGTGATGTCCCGACCATCGAAGAAGATGGTTCCCTCGTTGGGTCGTATCATGCCCGTAATCATGTAGAAGGTCGTCGTCTTCCCGGCCCCGTTCGGCCCCAGAAGGCCGACAATCTCACTCCGGGTCACCGATAGGGAAACACCGTCCACAACCCGCTTTCCGCGGTACGCCTTCACCAGACACTGTGTCTCCAGGGTCTCACCCAGTGGCTTATTGTCTGTCCGTGCCTCTGGATTCACAGTTCCCTCTCCGTTGCAGTGCCCTTTTGATTCTCCCTCTTCGGTCTATAGGTTCCTGTCGACTGCGCCGGTGTACTCTCCACATTCACCCGATCCAGACGATCCCCATCGAACGTAAGGATGAGACGGTCACCGGTGACAGTGTTGATTCCCTGTTCCTGCCGTTCCTCCTGTTCCTCGTCGAAAACGTGATACACACTGCTGGCCTGCCCCTCGATGACGACCTTCCGTATGGTATCGCGGCTTGCTTCTATTGTAATCTGCCGGCCTTTCAGGATATCCTCGTACGTACTGTCTTTTGAGATGATTTCAGCGTTCCCCTGAATGACGCTCCCCTTGAAATCCAGCTCATCCAGCAGAATATCGATGCGATCACCACGCATATGCTGGTCCCGATGCCATACGAAGGGCATCTCCTGCAGGATGAGCACATCCTCCTCCGTCCGGTATTCCGCCAAACGGCAGGAAGCGTTCAGGTCGCCTTTTTCGATGCGCACGCTGTCGGTCACGACGACCCGTTGATCTTCCCCCCATGCCTCTATTTTAAGGCCCTGCACGATCATTTGTTCCTCGGAGACCGAGTCTTTCTTGACCAGCCGGGGCCGGCCCTCCACAAAACCGTAATCCCGAGACCGGTCGTAGAACGCGCTATCCCCTTCCAACGTGGCCATTTCCACAAGGTCGGAGATGACGACGTCTCCATGTGCTTTAGCCTGCTGCTGCTCCTGCAAATACGTCAGCCTGCGGGCCGTGATCCGCCGCTGATCGCTCTGCAGGATCACACGACCGACGGCCTCCTCCGTCCGGGACTTACCCTCGTAAAAAACCCGGTCGCTCCAGAGGGTGCGTTTTCCGTCATGGATCGTGACATCGCCCGACAGAATCGCCCTGTTCTCGTTCTGCCACAGCCGCGCATTCTGACAGCGCAGGTAGGCCGTTCCCTGGACGAGTTGCACATGGCCTATCAATTCGGCAATTTCCTCTCCGTCTCGTGAAATACTCACCAGGCTGTCGGCATGAACCAGCCGCAAACGTTCCTCCGATTCCGGCGTGTATACCGATGGGATCGCCCATGAACCGTCGATCCCCGTGACCAGGAGCCAGCCTGCGAGGCCAGCAGTCATCCATCCGGTCATTTCTTCCGACTCTCCACGGTATCGACGACTGTATCAGCAGAGGGCCGTTCGGAGAACGCATCTTCGAATTTCTCAAAATCGATGCTCTGGTCGCTCACGCCCCACGGCCTACGGATAATCCGGCGCGTTAGATCGGCATTGGATTCGAACCCCACTCCGTATAGTGTATCGTAATCGGGCGTGGTCAGCATGACCAGCGTATCGGAGATGATTTTTTCCCTGCCGTTGTCCCACCGAAGCACGTCGGTTCTCAGGGTCAGACCGCTATCGGAGACCACGACCACGTTTCCCCGGCCGATCACATCCTCCGTGGCTTCATGATATTCGCCCTTATCCGACGTCAATTGCGATGTGTGCTCTCCTTCGTCATCGTAAAAATCGACCATGACTCCCTCGTCGAACTGGTAGACTTTCAGCCCGTCGAACTTCATCATGTGACCGTACCGCACCACGGCCTGGAGGCGGCCCGCCTTGGACAGATAAATCTGCGAATTCCATCCCTCCTGACTGGGATACTCTTTCTTCTCCTGGTCTGTGGAAACGATCTCCTGATCTTGCCGGCTGCACCCTGCCAAGCATAGAAGAGCCAGTCCCAGCACGACCACGGGTTTCCAGCAGATTCGAATCATGCCAGGCCCGCCTTCAGGATATCATGCAGATGGACGATCCCCACGGGTTCTTCTTCCGCGTTTAGAACAACCAACTGGGTGATGCTGTGCTTCTCCATCAGGAGAAGAGCCTTTGCTGCCAGAATCCCTGTCTTGATGCACTTTGGGTCCTGGGTCATGATATCACCGGCACGAAGGTCCCATATGTCATGCCGTTTTTCGATGAGACGGCGAAGATCGCCGTCGGTGATGATGCCCAAGAGCTGACCGTCGCCGCCCATCACACACGTGCATCCCAGGCGCTTGGTCGTGATCTCCAGGATGGCATCGGACAGGAGCGTGTTCTCTTGAACCATGGGTATTTCCTGGTCCCTGTGCATAACATCGTCCACCCGAAGAAGGAGGCGCTTCCCTATATCTCCCCCGGGATGGTAAATGGCAAAATCTTCGATGCTCAGTCCCCGCTCCTTGAACAGGGCCAAGGCCAGTGCATCGCCCATGACAAGGGCGGCTGTCGTGCTGGCCGTGGGCACGATATCGTAGGAGCAGGCTTCTTCCTTGACGCTGACGTCCAGCAAAACATCGCTCTGTCGCGCCAGGTTCGATTCCAATTTGCCCGTCAGTGCGATGATAGGAACTCCCTGCCGCTTAAAAAGAGGAATGAGTCGCAGGATTTCTTCGGTGTTTCCGCTCTTGGAGATGCAGATCACCACATCCTCCTTCAACACGGCTCCCAAATCGCCGTGAACACCCTCGGCAGGATGAAGAAAAAAGGCGGCCGTTCCCGTGCTGTTCAGCGTCGATGCGATTTTCTTGGCAACAATCCCGGACTTTCCCATGCCCGTTACGATGACACGGCCCTGGCAATTCAGCAAGATACCCACCGCTCTCTGAAACCGTTGGTCGATACGTTCCTCCAGGGCGCGAATGGCATCGGCCTCGATCCGGATGACTTCTTTCCCTTTTTCTATGCCCAAACGACTCTCACTCTTTATATCAAAACATGTGGGATCGGGATGGAATTCCGTTACAAAGACGCCATCACCGTTTCCCATCTCTCCTGAACCTTGAGGATGAGGTCCGTCACCTCACGAACCGCACCGTATCCCCCGGTGCTCTCTGTGATGTAATCGGCTCTCTGCTTGACATCCCACCGGGCATTCTTCACGGCGATGGACACACCGGCCTTTTCCATCACGGCTAGGTCGGAGAGGTCATCGCCCACATAACAGACGGCCTCGTCGGTACAGTCCGACGCATCGCGAATCTGACGATACGCGGCCAATTTATCCGTGACGCCCTGGTGACACGCATCGACACCCAGTTCCCGGGCACGGATAGAAACGGACTCGGATTGGCGTCCCGTGATGATGCCCACTTTGATCTCTCCCAGCCGAATCATGCGAATGCCCAGTCCGTCCTGAACATCGAACCGCTTGAACTCCCGGGCGTCTCTGCCCAGATAGATACCCCCGTCGGTTAGAACACCGTCCACGTCCAGCAGGAGCATGCGGACTTTCTTGAGTTTCTCCTCTAGGAGGGGGGTGATTTTTTGGGAGCGCTCACTCATGCTTCTAAATCCTTGAAATCGGCCGACCTTAACGAATTGTCCAGGGTTTTTACCTGCATCAGAAGTGGTTCTAGACGATCCAGGGGCCACATATTCGGTCCGTCGCAGAGTGCCTTGTCCGGTTCGGGATGGACTTCCATAAAAAGACCGTCGATTCCTGCAGCCGTGGCAGCCCGTGCCAGGAGTGGGATGAATTTTCGCTCCCCGCCGGAGGCCGTGCCCTGGGCGGCGGGCAGCTGAACAGAATGCGTGGCATCGAAAATTACCGGACGGCCCGTTTCCCGGATACTTCTCAGCGAACGCATATCCACGACCAGGTTATGATACCCGAAGGTCGTACCCCGTTCGGTGATGATGACGCGGCTGTCTCCGGCAGTCTCCACCTTTCGAGCGGCAGCATCCATGTCCTGCGGGGCCATGAACTGACCTTTCTTGATGTTCACCGGCCGACCGGTCCGGCCGGCGGTGACGAGAAGATCGGTCTGGCGGCACAGGAACGCCGGGATCTGTATGACGTCCAGAACGGCTGCGGCCGATTCGATTTGATGCGTCTCATGGACGTCGGACAACACAGGAATTCCCAGTTCCTGTTTTACGCGCTGAAGAATCGCCAGTCCCTCCCGGAGACCCGGCCCTCGGTAGCTGTCGATGCTGGAGCGGTTGGCCTTGTCGTAACTGGACTTGAATATCAGAGGCATACCCACGCGCGATGTAATCTCTTTTAGTTTCCGGGCCGTGTCCATCACCAGCTCTTCCGATTCGATGACGCAGGGACCGGCAATCAGGACAAGGGGAAACTCCCCGCCTATGGAAATGGAGCCCACACGCACGCTTTCCATCACCGTCGCTCCGATTGAAAATCCAGGGCGGCCTTGACGAACGACCGGAAGAGCGGATGGGCGCGAAGGGCCCTGGATTTAAATTCCGGATGAAACTGTCCTGCGACAAACCAGCGTTTGTCCGGCAGCTCGATGATTTCAACCAGATCGTTGTCCGGATAGATACCGCTGAACACCATGCCGTGTTTTTCGAGGACATCCCTGTATTCGTTGTTCACTTCGTATCGGTGTCGATGTCGCTCGGTGATTTTTTCCTTCCCATAAATCTTATATGCCCGAGTTCCTTTCTTCAAAACGCAGGGATAGGCACCCAGCCGCATCGTTCCGCCCTTCTTGGTAATCGTCACCTGATCCGGCATGAAATCGATGACGGAACAATCGCCATCATCGGAGAATTCACTGCTGTTGGCATTCCGGAGGCCGCAGACAGATCGAGCAAAATCGATGACGGCGCACTGAAGCCCGAGACAGATTCCGAAGAAAGGCAAATCGTTCTCCCGGGCGTACTTCACGGCTTTGATTTTACCCTCGATACCCCGGTCGCCGAAACCGCCCGGAATAAGCAGTCCCGAAACCTCCTTCAGATACTTTTCCGCATTCTCGTGCTCTAATTTCTCTGACGCGACCCACTCCAGCTCTACCCTGGCTTTGTTTTCCACGCCCGCATGCACAAACGATTCCATGATGCTCTTGTATGCATCGAAGAGTTCTGTGTATTTTCCGGCAATGGCTATCTTTACGCGACGCTTGGGATTTCGGATTTTTTCCACCCATCGGCTCCACTGATCGAGCTTTACCCTGCCGGCATTGAGTCCCAGGAGTTTGACGACTTGATTCGCCAAACCCTCTCCCTCCAGGTGAAGGGGAACTTCGTATATCGACGAGACATCGAGGCCCTCGATCACCGACTCCATGGGCACATTCCCGAAAAGGGCGATTTTTCCCTTGGCCTCCCTGGACAAGGGACCTTCCGTCCGGCAGAGAATAATATCGGGCTGGATACCGATCTCCCGAAGCTTCTGGACGCTGTGCTGTGTCGGTTTGGTCTTCGTCTCCCTGCTGGCCTTAATATAAGGGACGAGTGTGAGATGAATGTTAATACAGTTCCCGATGCCTCTCTCCAATCGAAACTGGCGAATGGCTTCTACAAACGGAAGTCCTTCGATGTCACCGATGGTGCCCCCGATTTCGACGATCACCACATCAGCCCCGCCGTCATCCTTGGAAACCAGGCTGATCCTTCGCTTGATTTCATCGGTGATATGGGGTATGACTTGAACGGTGTTCCCCAGGTATTCTCCCTGCCTCTCCTTCCCGATAACGGCTCCGTACACCTGGCCCGTCGTCGTATTATTGTGCTGACTCATGCTGATATCGAGAAAACGCTCGTAATGGCCCAGGTCGAGATCGGTCTCCGCACCATCATCCGTCACGAACACCTCTCCATGCTGATAGGGACTCATCGTTCCTGGATCGACATTCAAATAGGGATCGATCTTCAGCATCGTGACTTTGAAACCCCTCATCTTCAATAAAACTCCCAGCGAAGCCGATGCAATGCCCTTACCCAGTGAAGAAACCACTCCTCCTGTGATGAAAACATATCGTGTCCTATTCTTCGGCACAATCAATCCCTTTCTCGATGGGACATTTTTCTTGGGCGATGCGACGCGCCCGCTGGAGATCCTCCATCGTATCCACGCCCACAGGCTCGAACGCCGTTTCCGCCACCTTGATGCGGTATCCCTTCTCCAGCACCCGGAGTTGCTCCAATTTCTCTATTTTTTCCAGCCTGGACGGTCCCCATCGGGATAGACGACGTAAAAAATCCTTCCGATAGCTGTAAATGCCAACATGCTTGTAAAACGTGTTCTCCTGGCATAATGCGGTCAGGGTATTCGTATCTCCAGCAAATGGAACGACTCCGCGAGAAAAATACAGCGCATGCATCTGTTCGTCAACGACGACTTTGACGACATTGTTATTTTCCAATTCCTCCACATCGGTGATCTTCTTTACCAGCGTTCCCATCACGGCCTGATCGTCATCGACGAGTATGCGGACGGCCTGATCCACCTCATCGGGCTCGATAAACGGTTCGTCACCCTGGACATTGACAACAATATCGACATCCAGGTTCGATGCGACCAAGGCGACACGATCCGTGCCAGAGGGTATCCCTCGAGGCGTCATCACCACGTCTCCTCCAAAATCCCGAACACATGCCTGTATTCGTTCATCGTCGGTCGCCACGATGACACGGGAAATCAGGGAGGCGCGCATCGTATGTTCCACCACCCACTGGATCATCGCTTTGTGCCCGATCTCGGCCAGAGGCTTACCCGGAAGACGGGATGAATCATAACGCACCGGAATGATGACGATGCTATTTTTTCGAACGGTTGCCATGGGTTCGACTCGACGGTATCACCTTGGGAACACGAAAAAAACCATGCGCCCGATCCGGTGCATTCCTGAGAACAGTGTTTTGGGAAAGAGACGGTTTCACTCCATCCTCTCTCATCGCAAGACCGGATTGCTGGACGGAAAACGTGGGCTCCACAGACCGTGTATCCAGCTCGTTGAGTTTCTCGGCGTACGTGAGAATCTGGTCGAGA
>CAZTKR010000037.1:0-20258 GCA_964614115.1 uncultured bacterium
AAACGAGCAGGTTTCAGGCTGGGAGCCAAGGACGTCTTTTTAAACATCACGGAGTAGTCTTCGGGATGTGTAGAATGGCATCCTGTATTTTCATTTTATCATAGGACAGTTCTTAAATTTATCGGTTCGTAATATTTTTAAATTATTAGTTTTATAGAGATTTTATAAATTCCAAAATCTCCGAATAGAATCTCGCTTCTTTACAGGAATCGGATGCCTATCACGGCCCGTACGGATCTGCTTCCGTATGGAATTGAGGAATATCTCTTATGAAGAAATCGGATTTTTCGTCGTGTATATTTTTCCTACTCAGGAGGCAATTTTTTTAATGAACCTTCATCAGAAAATAGATATTTATCATTTTATGTTTATTCCTGTTAATTTTTCTATCTAAATTTAGAATCTCCTTGCAATTGTGTTTTTGGTATTTTATATTTCGATTTAATTCGTACAATCATGGAATGGTATGAACGAGAATTTATCGTTAAACAATCTGGCAACACGCGAAGGGAAAAAGGCAACCCGGGGAGAGAAGTGGCTGTCGAGAGTCATGCTCTTTCTGGAGGATTGTGTCAAGGTTCCTATTTTTCGTTGTCAGCACTGCGGAGAATGTATTCTGAGCCATACCGGCTTTGTCTGCAGCCAACGCTGCCCCAAGCGGCTCCGGAACGGCCCATGTGGCGGGACGGGTGAAGGGGGAACCTGCGAGGTGTATCCCGAACGGTTGTGTATCTGGTACATGATCTATCGTCGTGCCAACCGGTTGCATCGGCTGCCGCTGTTGAACAGAATCGAAAAAATTCATAACTGGAATCTCGAAAAAACATCGGCCTGGTTGAACGTTTTCAAAAAGAGGATCGAACCGCCCGTATTTTTTATCAAGAAGGGGATGCGGGAATGAACCTGAGCGAGAAGATCGAAACAGGCCGATTTGTCGTCACGGCGGAACTGGGACCGCCCCAGAGCTGCAACGACGGTGCGATCCGAAAGAAGGCCGCCCACTTTCGCAACGGCATCGACGGTGTTAACATTACCGATAATCAGACGGCCATCGTACGGTTGTCCAGTATCGCCGCAGCTAAAATCCTGATCGAAGAAGGCCTTGAACCGGTTATCCAGGTAACGTGCCGTGACCGCAACCGGATTGCCTTGCAGAGCGATCTTCTGGGAGCCGCCGCTCTGGGCATCGGAAACGTGCTCTGCCTGTCGGGGGACCATCAGAAATTTGGAAACCATCCAGAGGCCAAGGGTGTTTTCGACCTCGATTCTGTTCAACTCATCGCCATGACGAAACAGATGACCCAAGGCTTTTTTCTCTGCGGGGAAAGCATGAAGACGCCACCCGAATTTCTCATCGGCGGTGCCGCCAATCCTTTCGCCGATCCCCTGGAATTCCGTGTCCTGCGCCTGGCAAAGAAGATACGGGTCGGTGCCCGGTTCATTCAGACGCAGCCTGTATTCGACCTCGACCGTTTCGGGGAATGGCTCAGCCTCGTCAAGGAGCGACACTTGCATGAGCAAACGGCGATTCTGGCAGGCGTGATGCCCGTGAAATCGGCCAAGGCCCTCCACTACATGAAGGCTGAAGTACCCGGAATACGGATCAACCCGGAGTATATCCAACGCATGGAGAATGCGGACGAGCCCAAGGAGGAAGGCGTTCGCATCGCCGTTGAGATCATCCAAGCACTGAGAACGATCGAAGGAATAAAAGGCATTCATATCATGCCGTTGATGTGGGAGAGCATAACGCCCAGAATCATGGAAGAATCGGGACTGGTCACAAAATCATAAATATTGGTTAACGTCATCGCAGTCAGCACATCGATCTGTATTCAATCGTTCAATCATTTATCATCTTCCACGTTGCGATCATCGAAGCCGGATTTTTAAACAGTAAGGCGTACGAATGGATAAAAAAACATTTCAGCAGCGCATTGAACAAGAAATCCTTATACTGGACGGTGTATTCGGTACGATGCTTCAGCCACAACTGCCGCCAGGAGCCTGCGTGGATATGACCAATCTCGACAAACCCGATCTGGTGAGCCGTATTCTTTCTGCTTACGTGGAAGCGGGTGCTGATCTTCTCTCCACTAATACCTTCGGTGCCACTCGAATCAAGTTGCGGGAATTCGGTTTTGAAGACAAGACCCGGGAGATCAACGTACGGGCAGCCCAATTGGCCAAAAAGGCTGCCGGTGACAGAGTCTGGGTGACGGGTATCATCGGGCCCACAGGGAAATTGATTGAGCCCATGGGCGAACTGACGTTCGACGAGACATACGAGGCCTTCCGAGAACAAGCGGTCGCCCTGGCCGAGGGCGGCGCCGATCTTTTTCTGCTGGAGACGTTCTCCGATCTGAAGGAGGTCAAGATCGCTGTCTTGGCCATCAAGGAAAACACCGGCCTCCCCATCATTGCTTGCATGACGTACGGTGACGATTACATCTGCTTCACGGGAACGGACCCCGTCACGGCGGCGACGGTTCTGGAGTCGATGGGCGTAGATGCCATCGGTGTCAATTGTTCCACGGGCCCGGAGCCGATGCTGGAAGTCGTGGGACGGTATGCACAAACCACCAACCTGCCCATCGTGGTTGAACCCAACGCCGGCATCCCAAGGCTGGGAGCGAAGGGAAGCACCCTCCTGTACGAGACCTCGTCTGCGGAAATGGCCGATTACGGCGAGAAATTCGTTCAAATCGGTGCCAATGTCGTGGGTTCCTGCTGTGGAAGCACGCCCGAGTATACGTCCGAGCTGGTCAAGCGCCTGAAGGGAAAAAAACCGGTCTCCCGACACGTGGATCCTGTACTCCGGTTTTCCAGTCGTGTTCATACGGTGTCCATCGGGCCCGACTTACCGTTCTGCATCATCGGAGAGCGCATCAATCCCACCAACAGGGAAGACCTGGCCGCTGAGATTCAGGATGGTAAAATCGGGCTCCTCCAGGAGGAAGCCCAGGATCAGGCAGCCGGCGGTGCTCATCTCCTGGATGTGAACATCGGTGTGCCCGGTATCGATGAAGCTGGCTTGATGGGAACGGTGGTACGCGGAATCGAGAATGTCGTCCAGACCCCCTTATCCATCGACAGTGTGAATCCTCAAGCCGTAGAAGCGGCTCTCCGGGAGAGTGTCGGAAAAGTGCTCATCAATTCAGTGGACGGAAAGGAAAAGAGCCTGAAGGAGATGCTGCCATTGGCCGCGCGTTACGGAGCCGGTGTTCTCTGCCTGGCCGTGGATGATAAGGGAATTCCCAAATCTGCGGAGGAGCGTCTGGCGGTACTGAAAAAGATCATCGAGCGGGCCGAGAAGCAGGGGATTCCCAGACAAGATTTAATTTGCGATTGTCTGACGCTGACGATTTCAGCCCAGCAAAAACGAGCTCAGACAACACTGGAAGCCATTCGAATGGTCAAAGGAGAGTTGGGGCTGCCCACGGTTCTCGGGGTGTCCAACATCTCCTACGGGCTTCCCGAGCGAAGCCTGGTCAACGCCACGTTCCTGAGCATGGCCATGGCCTCGGGGCTGGACGCGGCCATCATGAATCCCGGTGACCTGCGAATGATGGAGACGGTTCGAGCCGCTTCCGTCCTCACCGTGCGGGATCGGGATTCCCAGGAGTTTGTGAAGAGCCATATCAAGAAGAAGAAGGCAAAGGGCAAGGCAGCAGCCGAGCCGGAACGTCCTCGAAGCGAAATCGAGCGGAAGATCATGGATACCGTGATCGCGGGGAATCGTGGGGATATCGGCACTCTGGTGGAAGAGGCCATGACAGGGGGAAAGTCGGCTCAAGATATCAATGTGAGTATGCTGATTCCGGCCATCCAGGAGGTCGGCAAGAAATACGATAAAAAAGAAATTTATCTCCCCCAGATGATCATGGCGGCGGAGACCATGCAGAAGGCCCTGGCCGTTCTGGAGCCTCACTTTAATAAGGGGGAAGTAGAGTCGGAGGGCCGGATCGTTCTCTGCACGGTCAAGGGAGATGTCCATGACATCGGTAAGAATATCGTCGGTTTGTTCCTGAAGAATCATGGCTTTGACGTCGTCGACCTGGGCAAGGATGTTTCCAGAGAAACGATCATTCAGACCGCCAGGGATAAAAAAGCGGATGTGGTGGGTCTGTCGGCCCTGATGACGACCACGATGGTGGAAATGCCGGAGATCATTCGCGCCCTGAAGGAATCCGGATCGGCTGTCAAGGTCATCGTCGGCGGTGCCGTTGTCACCAAGAAGTACGCCCAGCAAATCGGTGCCGATGGATTCGCCAGGGATGGTGTGGAAGCGGTGGATGTGGTGAAGGCGCTGGTTAAGAAATGAGTGTCCCTATCGCCATCACCGTAAGATATCGAATATCGTTTTGAATGTATAGTTAATCCTGCACCGGTATTGTCTTGAGCCATGCAGAATCGAATCCGACGGGAGCGTCACCGGGATGCGGATCGTCGTCATGAACGCCGTTGGAAATCGCGGAGCAAGCGGCTCATTCGAGACATACCGACAATTTCTACTTGTCTGATGTCTCCTATATGTTTTACAACTTGACAATGGTATTCTTAGGTTGTATTTTTTTAGGGTATTCGTAACAAGGGCAAAACCATGTCAGAACTTGCCGTACATACAGAGAGGCTGACCAAGATATACAAGGGTGATCTGGGTCGGAAGGATGTGCTGGGGCTGGACGATTTACATCTCGAGGTCAAGGAAGGCGAAGTGTTTGCCTTTCTGGGACCCAACGGTGCGGGTAAGACAACGGCCATCAAGCTGTTGACGAGACTGCTCCATCCCACCAAGGGAAAGGTATGGATACTGGGGCGTGAGAATAGTATCCGAACGGCCATGGAAAACGTGGGCTATATACCCGAGCAACCCCAGCTGTACGGATACCTCAGCGGCCGGGAATTCCTCCACTTTGTCGGACAAATTTTCGGCCTGAAATCCCATGAGAGACAACAGCGAATCGACCGGTTGTTGGACAGAGTGGGATTGAGCGGAAGGGCCGAGGGACTGTTACGGAATTACTCCCGGGGGATGATTCAGAGGGTCGCTCTAGCCCAGGCCCTGATGAACGATCCCCAGCTTTTGATCCTGGATGAACCCATGGCCAGCCTGGATCCCGTGGGCCGGAAAGATTTTCGAGACCTTATCCTCGAGTTGAGACATCAAGGCAAGACCATTTTTTTTAGCTCCCATATTCTTTCCGATGCGGAGATGATCGCAGACAGGGTCGGCATCGTGAATCAGGGGAAACTGGTCAGCGTGGGCAAGCTCGACGATCTGGTGACATCCCAGGTGGCTTCCGTGGAAGTCACGTTCACCATCGAACCGAGCAAGCTGGATCAAATAGACCTGAAGATGGAAGATGCCGTCGTACGCCATCAGAAAGTGATGATCCGTCTTGGGAACGAACAGGATATACCCAAACTGTTGCATCGTATCGATGGATGGGGGGGCAGGGTGACGGCCATCGTCCCCCAGAAAAAAACCCTGGAAGATGTTTTTATGGCCGAGCTGGGGAGATAATGCCATGCGTGTCTGGGCTGTAGCAATTAATACGTTCAAGGAGACGATTCGCAACCGGGTGTTGTTGAACATCCTCCTCTTTGCCGTCGGTTTGATCGTGCTTTCGCTTGTCATCGGCGATTGGTCGCTTCACCAGCAGGTGAAGGTGATCAAGGATTTTGGTCTGTCGGCCATGTCCATTTTTGGACTTCTCATCGCCATTTTTATCGGCATCCGTCTGATGGCCCAGGAGCTGGAACAGAAAACCATCTACATTGTCGCTTCCAAGCCCATTCACCGTTGGGAGATCGTGCTGGGTAAATACATCGGACTCGGCATGACATTGGCCATAAACGTGCTCTTGATGAGCATCGCACTTTTAGGCACCAATTTTCTGATGGAACACCGTATCGATCTCGGATTGACCCCCGCCATTTTTCTGATTTATCTCGAAATCCTCCTCATCGTCGGCTATGCGCTGTTCTTTTCATCCATCAGTTCACCCACGTTGAGCGCTCTTTTTACGTTGACCATATTCGTCATCGGCCATTTGAGCAGTACGATTCGGGATTACATCCAGCTCTATCCGGACAAGGGATTCCACTGGCTCCTGAAAGCGATCTACTACATCGCACCCAACCTGGAAAACTTGAATTTAAAGATGAACGTCGTAGAGCATTTGGAAACCCCGCCCCATGCCGTCCTTCATGGTTTTCTCTACGGGGTCGGATACATCCTGATTCTACTGCTGTTGACGATGGCCATTTTTGAACGCAAAGACCTTAAGTAGGCCCGGCACGATGAACCGATTCGTGAAGACAGGCGGATTTGTTCTGGCCCTGGTCCTGCTGGGACTCGTCGTATTCCAGACACAGAGTGCTCTGGATCGGTCCCGGACTGTCCGGTTCGTGGATACGCGGCCCGTGTTTCTGCCCAAGGGCGAGGTATTGAAGTGGCTGAGCATGGGGTATCGTGGCTTGATGAGCGACTGGCTCTGGATTCGGACGGTTCTCTACTATGGACGGCGCGTCATGGAGGATGAGAATCCCTATTTCGAGTATGCCGTGCGAACAGGGACTCTGGAGGCCGAGTTAAACAAGGTTCGAACGGCGTCCGCTGCCCAGGATACACTGCTCCGGCTCAACAAAGAGCTGGCACATCTCTTATACCGCGGCGAACATCGGGGGCTGGTCGTTTACATCTACCCGATGCTGGAGAGGATAACGACCATCGATCCTCATTTCATCTTCCCGTATATTTTCGGCGGCATCTATGTATTGATGGATACGGGTGAAGTCGGTGCCGCCCAAAGGCTGCTGGAGAAAGGACTGCGGGCCAACCCAGAGCGGTGGGAGTTCCCCTTCTACCTCGGATGGATTGAATGGATGTACAAGGGAAACCTGGAGAAGACAAATCATTATCTGATGGAGGCAGTGGGAAAGGAGGATTGTCCTGACTATGTGGGGAGTCTGTTTACGGGTGTTTCCAGGAGACTCGGACACGAGGATATGACGAAGCTTTACTTGGAGAGCATGCTGGAAAGCACGGATAATCCCGACGTCAGGAAGCGAATCCAGGAACTGATGGCACAAATAGGAAATTAGGATATCAACATACACGGATGAGGGAATAAACACATGGTTCAAACAAGAGGAAACGCATTACTTTTCCGACGTGAATCGAGAGTTCATGCGAAAGTTATCATGCGGATTTGATCTCATAGTGGAATGTTGCATGTCCTAACTTAGATTCAGGTGAATGAATTCGAAGAAAACCTTTGGATGATATTATCCGGACCGAAAGGAGAGAATGATGGCTGAAAAGAAATCGCCTTCTTGGGAAGAGACGTTCGATAAAAAGATGAAACACTTCGAAAAACGTCTGGAAGAGATCGGCGATAAAGTTGAACAGCGGGGAGAGAAATTGGGCAAGAGGGTGGAGGAAAAAGCAAAAACCATCCACAAGGATTTCGCCGTTAAGGGACACCATGGTCATGGACTGTTCTGGGGAATTGTTCTCATAGCGTTGGGGCTTTTGTGGCTCGGGAATAATTTGGGCTGGTTTTATTATGATATACCCTGGATTCCTATTGTCATGATAGCCGGGGGTATCTATATGATTCTGAGATATCGTGAATCCGAAAAAGCGGGGGAACGTGAGAAATCCGAGAGCGAACCGTAATGCTTTAGGAGGTGTGCTATGGCGGAAAAAGAAATTGAAGTCGGTAAAGTAGATGATTACTTTGCCAAAGTCGGTGTGGTGGCCTTAACGATTACCCAGGAGGGGATCCGTGTCGGCGATGTCCTTCATTTTGTCGGTCATACCACCGATTTGATCGTGGAAGTAAGTTCGATGCAGATCGAGCACGAAACGGTCAAGGAAGCAAAAGTCGGTGATTCTGTCGGGATCAAAGTGCCCGACCGGGTGCGCATCCACGATAAGGTTTACAAGGTGATTGCTGAGGAGTAAGCCCTGTCAAAGAAAAAGGGTAACGTTCTCCTCATCAATCCCTGGATTGTTGATTTTGCAGCCTACGATTTCTGGATCAAACCCATCGGTCTCCTTACTATCGGTGCCGTGCTGCGCGAATGCGGTTACACGGTCCGACTCTTGGACTGCTTGGACCGGAACCATCCGCGCTTGCTTTCGTTTCAACGGTTGTCTCATGCAAAAGACCGTGGGGACGGTACGGGTCATTTCTACAAAGAATTCATCGATAAGCCTACCATCTTACAATCCGTTCCTCGCCGTTACGGCCGATACGGCATTCCATATTTTCTCGTACAAAAAGAAGTAAACACGTTCACGACGCCCGATGTGATTTTCGTGACGTCAGGGATGACCTACTGGTATCCCGGTGTCTTGGAGATGATCTCCCTCCTAAAACAACGGTTTCCCAAGGTGCCCGTCATTCTCGGGGGTATTTATGCCTCCCTCTTCCCGGAGCATGCACGGAAGAAGAGTGGGGCCGATGAAGTGATCTGCGGTGCCGGGGAGCAAGCGTGTCTTCGCATCGCCGATGAGATAACGGGTAACCCGTCGGATGCGCATCGTTATCGAGAGATGGCCGACCTCCCCGGTCCAGCTTACGATCTCTATCCACGAATGGATTCAGTGGCTCTGTTGACGTCGCACGGCTGTCCGTATCGATGTCCGTTCTGTGCCTCACGAATTCTGTCGGGTGAGTACCGGAGACGACAACCTTCCCGGGTGATGGAAGAAATAGAGTGGCTGCATAACGTTCAGGACGTCCGTCATTTTGCTTTTTACGATGATGCCCTGCTCTATCGGAAAGACGAGCATCTGGTTCCCATCCTGGAAGAAATTGTCGCACGAAACATGGGTGTCTGTTTTCATACGCCCAACGGAATACAGCCGCGTGAGATGGACGATCGGCTGGCTCGCCTGATGCATGAATCGGGCTTCAAGACAATTCGTCTGAGCTACGAGTCCAAGAGCAGGGAACGCCAGGAGCGTATGGGACTGAAGGTTCGGGATGACGACCTGATCCGTGCTGTCGGATTCTTGAAGGAGGCGGGTTTTGATTCACGGCAACTGGGGAGCTACGTCCTGATGGGATTGCCGGGTCAGGATGCGGGGGAGGTTCTGGAGAGCATGGTGTTTGTCCTCTCGTTGGGCATTCAAGTCAATCTGGCTTCGTTTTCTCCCATTCCGGGAACGCCATGCTGGCAAGAGGCCGTGGCAAGCGGCTTGCTGGATGCGGATGCCGATCCCCTGCTGACCAACAATTCCATCTATCCCCTGAAATCCGGGGATCATGATTACGACACGTTCGTCGCCCTGGGTACGCTTGCGGCAACGGCCAATCGCATCCTGAAGGGGGGAAGCGACCCACTGAGCCATGAGACGGTTAAGACACAGATGAAACGTATCATGGAACGTGTGGGATAACCATCCCAGTCTCATCCTTCCAAAATGCAAACCGCTTTCATTCTAAAATGCCACATCAAGATCGTCGGAATAACACGACATCGATTATTGTCCATCCATTTCATCGACAGAGTATCGTAAAACCGGGATGCCATCCCATCCAAGTGTTGAGCATCATCATTTTTTGGTAGGGATTATGGGTGTTCCCATCGTGCAGTAACGAGAGGATATGTCTACACCTTCTGTTTATAATATATTGTAAAAAATAACCTAATGAACCAAGATATCGTCTGAATAATAGCGGTTCGGGGCTCTGCTATTTTCCTCTTCCAGCGTATGATAATCCCCCTCCTCTGTCATAGAAAAATAATGTATTTTCATCGTCGTCCACATTCTCGAAAGTCACGGGATGACCATCGTCAGTAATCCCATGCATTTTCTGCCTTCTGGCACGACATTTGATTTTTCTCGAGTGTTCAAGATTCGGCACCCTGTGGTTACATTTTGCAATGACAACGCTCGGACGGAGGAGAAAAGAGGAAATGATGTATGGTCCGTCTGGGAGATGAGGCATGGAACAGAATGCCGGGGCAAAGCACACTTCTCGAAATCGAAAGTTAGTCTTCTGGACCAGGTTCGGATGCGGTTCTCTCTTACGAAAGGTGAGGGCGGCGGGACATGGTCTGGCCATTCAAGAAGATGGGTTTCTCCAGCAGGGATAGTCTGCACGGGCATGCAAAGGACATTCTATTGGATACAGTCCTTGCCCAGTTTGAACACATCGTTAATTCATCTATATGTATGTGTTGACTAAAGTTAGATGTCTGATAAAGTGCTGTCTTTTCATTCTTTGTTGCCTGACTTACCTGTCGGTTATAAGAACGGATGATGGAGAGGTTAAGGTGTATACACACGGAAGGGAATTCATAGAAATCCGAATGCAAAGGATCGTCGCTACTTTTTTTGCAGGTCACCCACACGAGATCTGTCAGGCCGGTTTTTATATCGGAGGTTTTTCCTGTATTCTCGGATTCTGTCCATCGTTTGCACCGTATTCCGTTAAATGTCAATCTGCGTGAGGTTACAGAGAAAGACGGAGGGACGCTATCGGAGGAGAAGGATGAAAAAGATGAAAATGAGCTATTGAAAAATTCATACCGTCTCATACCCTCAGAAGGAGATCCTTTGTGCGAGACGGTATCCTTTCACACTCTGACAGCTTGAAGGAGGGATTATGTCGAGAATACTAAAACACAAGAATCCATGTCATGCACGGAATGTGATGTGGCTGAGTCTTGCCTTTGCCGCATCTTACTGGATTCTTGAGGCCGTGCGGGACGCTCTTGTATTTAAGATAGGAACCATCGGAGAGCGTATCTTTTTTCCGGATGTGGCATCCTTCTGTGTGCGGTTGCCCGCTATGAGTCTGATTGTCCTGTTGGGCGTGTATGCCCAGGCCCTCGGAGAAAAAGAGGACCATCTCAGGGTAAAAAATTCCCATTCCGCAGGCTTGATGGCAATCCTCAGCGGTGGCTTTGGACTTGCATTGTTCTATTGGTTCCTGGAATCGACGCAGAATGTCTTCTTGTCGGGAGAGAGCCATCTTTTCCAAGGATTGCGGGTACCCGATTCGATGGTATTCTGGATGCGTCTGATGGCCATTTTTATCCTGTTGCTGTTTGGGGTGTATGCACGATTTGTGATTCACCAGCAGTCGAGGAGGGAAAAAGCGCTTCGGAATCGGCAGGAAAGCCTGGAGAGGGAGGTCGCAGACCGTGCAAATGAGCTCTCCGAAGCCTATTTACGGTTAGAACGGGCTATGGCGAAGCAGAATTCCGCCGTTCAAGAGCTCCACAACGTGAACAGGATACTCCAAACATTGAGAGAAAGCAATAAAGCCATCGTTCATGCTACGGATGAAATGACGTTGATCGACGAAGTATGCCGGATTTTGGTTGATGTGGGGGATTTTCCGTTTGTCTGGATCGTTTATCTGGATGAGGATGCAGAAAATCGTGTGCGACCGGTGTCTGTCGCAGGCCATGCTTACGGGTATTTCGATGCGGTGCCTCTTTCGTGGTCCGATGATTGCCACGATAATCCTGTAACCGCGGCCGTGCATTCCGGCAGGCCTTGTGTCGTACAAAATACCTCTGAAATCGACGGCGATAGCCCTTGGTATAAAGAGGCAGTAAAACGCGGTTATTTATCGTCTGTCACACTCCCTTTGATCCAGGGCGGACAGACGCTGGGTGTGATGGGCATTTACAGGCCCGAGTGTGACAATTTTAGCCCCGAAGAGATCGAATTTCTTCAGGGGATGGCTGAGGATTTGTCCTTTGGTATCTCGACGCTGCGAAACAGGATTGCCCATAGACAGGTCGAGAAAAAGAAGAAGGAGATTGAAAAGCAATTCATTCAGGCCCAGAAAATGGAGGAAGTGGGCATACTCGCAGGAGGGATCGCCCATGATTTCAACAATCTCTTGACAGCCATACTGGGCTGCGCGGATTTGGCCTTGATGCAGATGGATGAGAAACACGAGATGTATGAAACGCTGCACGAAATTCACAGATTGACCCTGAACGGAGCCGATCTGGTACGGCAACTGCTGCTTTTCAGCCGGAGGCGTCCCACGGCGTTCGTCAACCTCGAATTGAAACAGGTCATCGAGAGTCTGAACCGAATGTTCAACCGATTGGTCGGGGAAGATATCGTTTTTAAAACTGACGTTCGACCCGATCTGTGGTCTGTCCGTGCCGATCGTGGGATGATGGAACAAGTGATCACCAATCTCATCGTCAATGCCAGAGATGCCATGCCGAAGGGAGGACAGCTGCATATTACGGTCGAAAACCGGACGCTTACAGAGTCCGATTGCAGGGACGTGCCCGAAGCTCAGCCCGGCCGCTTCGTCTGCGTGTCCGTATCGGATACGGGACACGGCATTGAAAGGAAGCTGCTCCGGCGGATTTTCGAACCCTTCTTCACTACCAAGGCATGCGGTAAAGGCACAGGACTGGGTTTGTCGGTGGTTTGTATGATCGTGAAGCAGCATCAGGGGTGGATCCGTGTCAGGAGTCGAAAAGGCCATGGGTCTGTGTTCGAGGTCTACATGCCGGCTGTTTTCGAGCCTGGTGAGAAAGACATCGTTCCCCAGGATTCCAACGGAGCGTATCGCGGTTTTGGGAAACACGTATTAGTCGTAGAAGATGAAGAAAAAATCTTGGAAACCATGTCTGAGGGCCTTAAACGATACGGCTATAAGGTTTCTCCCGCAGCCACGGCCAGCGAGGCGGTGCACGTATACGAGAAAGAACGGGGCAATTTTTACGCGGTTCTGAGCGATGTGGTGTTACCCGATGGCAATGGCATGGAACTCGCGGATACGTTCCTGATGCAAAATCCTCAGGTCGGTATTATTCTAAGCAGCGGGTATACGGATCAAAAGCTTCCCTGGTCCGATATTCAGGAGAAGGGATTCCGGTTTTTGCAAAAACCGTATACGCTCAACTGTTTGTTGAATACGCTCCATGAGATCGTTTAACCGCTGCTTGGACTAGAAGGATGAACGTCGTGTTGATCGTTAACAAATTATATCCGAAAGACAGAATGAACAGAGGGAATGGATTGTCAGAAGTGCAACTTTGCATTGGCCAAGGATATGAATTTTAGGATTTTAGAAGGATCAACATCGAAGACCATCTGAGGTAACCGTTCTGTGATACGTTGATATGATGAGTATATAACATGCATGCTGATGATCAGGAAATACCCAGGAGGCTAAACAATGTCAGAGATAGCCATTACAAAAATACATAAAAACCAGCGCATGAATCTCATCGGATTTGGTATCCTCTTTGGTGTGTTTTATTGGATTCTTGAGTCCGTCCGAGACGTGCTCGTTTTTGAAAAAGGCACTCTTGTGGAGCGGTTGTTCTTTCCGGACACGATGTCTTTCTGGATGCGATTCTTGGTGGTATGCGCTCTCGTGTTGTTTGGAGCCATCGCCCAATTCCAGAAAGGAACGAAGGACGAAATAAAAAAGAAAAAGAACCGGTACAATCGTTTGTTCGGACCCGTGAGAACAGGTCTGGGAATCGGACTACTCTACTGGGGGCTGGAGTCGTTTCGTGATGTGTTTGTGTTTGGGCGAGGGAGTTTGCTGGGACGTTTTTTTGCCCCGGATCCTTTGTCGCTCTGGATGCGCGCGCTGGCTGTGTTTATTATTCTCCTGTTTACCATCTATGCCCAGATGATCATCATCGAACGCAGAAAGGCCGAAGAGAGCCTGCTGAAGGAGCAGGAGAAATTATCGAAGATGGTGGAGGAGCGAACCGCCGAACTGACGGAATCGAACAGGCTTTTACGACGTCTTCGGAATGAGATGAGCGAGCGGAGCCGTGCAGAAGCCGCCCTGCAAAAGAGCGAAGAGAAATACAGGACGCTAACCGAGAACATCAACACGGGCATTTATCGAAATACACCCGGTGAGGAGGGTCGATTCATCGAAGTAAATCCATATTTGGTACGGATGTTCGGGTATAAGAACAAGGAGGAACTTTTACAAGTGAGCGTGTCCGATCTCTATCAAAACCCGGAGGACAGAAAACGCTTCAATAAAAAGATACTCCAGAACGGATTCGTAAGAGACGAAGAAATTCGACTCAAGAAAAAAGAGGGTTCCCTCCTCTGGGGATCGGTCACGGCCATCGCGGTTTATGATGAAAATGGAAAACCTCTGTATTATGACGGAGTTATCGAAGATATCACAGAGCGTAAGAAGCTGGAACAGGAGATTGAGAGACGGAAAAAGTATCTTGAAAGTGTCCTGGCCAACGCGCCCAGTGCTATCGTGACGAATGATCATCGATCCATCGTCACGGAATGGAATCCCGGTGCCGAACAGATATTTGGGTACCGTCGCGAGGAGGCGCTGGGCAAAAAGGTCGGGGAGCTCATCGGGGGAAAAGATATGCGTGTGGAGGTGGAAGCGTTATCCGAACGAATGCTTTCTGGGAAAAGGAGACATCCATCGGAAAGCATTCGATACCGTAAAGACGGTTCTCGGGTTCCTGTGATGGTTGCAGGCTCTCCTATCCACATGGGCGGAGAATTACTCGGAGTAATCGTCGTTTACACCGATATCAGTGAGCTTAAGGAGGCGGAAAGAGAAAAAGAGAAAATCCAGGCGCAACTCATCCAGGCCAAAAAGATGGAATCCATCGGGATTCTGGCGGGCGGTATCGCCCATGACTTCAACAACCTGATGACAGCGATCCTGGGATGTGCGGATTTGGCCATGATGGAGCTGAATGCCAACGATTCGGTTTATCAGGACTTGAAGGAGATTCGTGTATCTGCAGAGCGGGCAACCGATCTCACGCGGCAATTGCTTCTTTTCAGCCGGAAACAACCGATGAGGTTTATATCTGTCAATCTGAATACCGTAATACAGGATATGCTTACCATGCTCCGACGCTTAATCGGGGAAAACATTAAAATCCATACCGAGTTTAGTGCAGACCTCTGGTCTCTGGGAGGAGACCGGAGTTCCCTTGAACAGGTCATCATGAACCTGGCTGTGAACGCCAGAGATGCCATGCCTCAAGGAGGCCGGCTCACCATCGAAACGCAGAACGTCACTTTGAGTAAGGAGGATTGCAAAGCCGTACCAGATGCCCGGCCGGGTAAGTTCGTTCAGTTGACGGTTTCCGATACCGGGACGGGCATGGACAAGGGATTGCTTCAGCACATTTTCGATCCTTTTTTCAGCACGAAGACGGTCGGGGAAGGCACCGGACTGGGCCTCTCGGTGATTTACGGTGTCGTCAGGCAGCATGAAGGATGGATCGACGTGACAAGTACGCCAAAACGAGGCTCGACGTTCAAGATATATCTTCCCTTGGGTTTCATCGAACAAGAGAAGACGACCCGGAAGGTCGTTCCTGTGGAGGACTTGGTGGGGATGGGTAAGCGAATCCTGGTGGTCGAGGATGAAGAGAAAGTACGTGAATTTACCACGTCGGGATTGAACAGGAACGGTTACGTGGCTGTTGGGGCCGCCGATGCCGAAGAAGCGCTGACGCTCTTCATCAAAGAAAAGGGACGGTTCCATATGGTACTCAGCGATGTGGCATTACCCGGCAAGAGCGGATTGGACATGGTCGACGATCTTCTGGATTACGATCCGAAGCTTCGGGTGCTCTTCATCAGCGGGTACGGGGATCACGACTCGCGATGGCCCAAGATTCGTGAGAAAGGATTCCGGTTTTTAGAAAAACCGTATGCATTGAATGATCTGTTGCGCGTGGTGCAGGAAGTCGTGGAGTCAAAAAATTAGAGTGGATGGATTACTCTATGGCTTTTTGAATGAAGGATGATGGAAAAGTCAATCCGTTGGGCCGGATGCCATGCGCTATCGGATATATCGAGTCTTCCATCAATCGATTTTCAATTCAATCCCTATAGGACAGTGATCCGATCCCATGACATCGGACAAGATGAAGGCGGATCGAATGCGGTTCTTTAAGTTCTCACTGACCAGGAAATAATCGATTCTCCAGCCCACGTTTCTCTCCCGGGCCCGGGTTTTGTAATCCCACCATGAATAATGACCGCCTCCTTCCTCGAACATCCGGAACGTGTCGATGTATCCGTGGGAGAGGAGTTTGTCGATCCAGGCACGCTCTTCGGGCAGAAATCCAGAGACGGTCTCGTTTTCTTTGGGTCTGGCCAGATCGATCTCTTTGTGGGCCGTGTTCACGTCGCCGCAAATGATCAATTTTTTCCCTTGGTTTTTTAATCCATCCGCGTATTCCAGAAACGATTCGTAAAAGTCCATCTTGTACTTCAATCGTTCAGGAGAGGCCTTCCCGTTGGGAAAATAAATGTTCATCAATAGAAAATTGTCGTAATCGGCAATGACTGTTCGACCTTCCATGTCGAACGCTTCGACACCCCAACCGGGCGCGATCCGCCGGGGTTCCTCCTTGGATAAAAGGGCCACGCCGCTGTATCCCTTTCTCTCTGCGGATACGTAGAACGTGTGGTACCCCTGAATAGTTCTCAGGTCATCCGAGAGTTGCTCTTCCGAGGCTTTGGTTTCCTGAATGCAGAGTATGTCGGGCTTGTCGGTCATCAGCCATTGGAGAAATCCCTTCTTATAGATGGCCCTGATGCCGTTCACATTCCACGAGAGGATTCGTAAGGTCTTCATCGTCTTGCCCTTCCTAAAAGTGCGTCACTGTTTCTCTGTAGCCTCTGTCAACCGGGTTACGTTACTCTTTGTGAAGAAGCCATCAAAGTCGCCGTAGCGATGGATGTATTCGTTGACCAGGAGCGTGTTGCCGGAGGGCTCCGAGAACGTTTGCTTCAAGCCTTCCTGGGGCGAACCCACCAGTTCGATGAGAAATGTCATGCCGTTATCCTGGAGCGCGGCGTAGGTGGCTTCTATCTGTTCCGTGTGGAATGCCAGATGATGGACACGGGTTCCGTAGTTATGGATGAATGTTTCGGTCGGTCCCGATGTTTCATCATTCGTATAAGCGGTAATGCCGGACGTGAATACCATGGCGAACATTTCGTCGGATAATCGGGCCACGTTGGTGATGGAGTTGAACATTTTTACGTAAATGGCAAAATCAAACGTGTAGTTGGTTAATTCCATGAATTCGATGATGGTGGCATCCCGATCCTTGGCTCTCACCCGGAGTGCGGTATGATCCAATCCCTTGATGTTGAAAAGATGCGCTGCTCGGGGTTTTTGGAATGTCCAATTAAAGGATTTGGCTTCCCGCGATGCATAGGAGCCGTGTTCTGCCTTCCATTGAATGACGCCGATGGACGTTCCTGTGGATTTCATCGGAAGCGTTTGTATGAATCGATAGTGATCCGTTTCCAGGATGACATCGGTCATGAAGCGAACCCCTCTCGATTTCTGGATGCCGACATATTTTTCAATATCATGCACGCGAAAGACGAATGTTTCGAGCCGGGAGTTGGGCAAATGGTTGGACTTGGGAAACGCATTGTACTGTGAGAAGGGATTGCTCGCCTCCTTACGAGCACGTACGAGAAAATCGGCCGACTCTTCGGTTTTAAGGACGACAGTCCGGTAACGAGAATCCTCGAAGGCTTCGTCCACATCCAGGCCCGTGGTTCGCAGGAATTCATCCACCGTGTCGCGTTGTCTGGCCGGTTCTGTGTTGATGACGACGCATTCGAGTCCGCCTACAAGACCTTCCAAGCCGGACCGTTTCCGCTCTTCCATGACCCGGGGGACTTCCCGGTTCAGGTAATCATCACTGTTCTGGAACGGGTACACATGCGGGTGTTTCATGCCGCATCGAGGGCAGGTCTCACCATCCGGGACATCATAGACTTTCTGGCATCGCTGGCAGATGAGTTTTGCCATACAAAATCTCCGATTCTATCGGGATAAAATCATTTACTGAGGGAAAATAACATATTTCTCGAAAACCGCAACCCAAATTTTATGTATCGTCTTCGATCCGATGCAGCCAGACCATGGGCCATCGCCATGTTTTTCCGTCGGCCGTCTTGACGACGATCCGCTTTGAGTTGCTGCGGATGGGCCTGAGTACGGTGACAGTCTGGCCTCTGTACCGGCCACTGGGATCGTGAGTCACGGAAAGCCGTGCCCCGGCCTGCAGGTGTCGAAAGACGGCATAAGGGTCGATTCGACGTATGTTTGACCGACGCCGGGCGAGGAAGGATTTTTTTCGTCGTTTGACGGGGAGCCGTCTTCCTTCGACGTGGAATCCGAGGGCCTGTACGTGTTGAAGAGCCCAGCGATTGGCCGATTGTTCGCCTTCACGGGGGTGTAGATTCAGATGATGGCGCCGGTAATGGTGGAGTTCGTGGGCGAAGAGAGTGGCCAGATGATCTGGAAACGATGCGTACCGGAATTCCCAGCCATACCGGTCTCGCTCCACCGTGGGGTATGCCCGGGCTCTACCGTCGAGACGCATGCGGATGAGTTTGAACCGCGGAGGCAGGTCTTGCGGGACATCCCATCGGTCGGAAAAAGCCCATTTCCCCCGTTTCGTAGTAAAATGTTCTGGGATGACCCACTGCTGAACATGAGCCGTTCCGCGGTGTTGGTGGATGCCTGGTAACAGGTAAACGGAGACGACGAGGTCTCGGGTATCTGTGCCTTCAGAGACACGTTGGAGCACTTGATGAATGTCTTCTTGCCCGATGCCCGTCTGCTGAAGATAGCACTCACTGGAATAAATGGTCACTCTCATGATCGATGCAGGAATGAAGGGCGATTTGATTCGATGATCGCCTGAATAAAACAAAAAGGGACCACGTCACGTGGCCCCTTTTATCTGCGGGGAAACTCCAAGGAGGTGCGAGAAGAGCTTCCCTATCACTTCTATATACGCTGGTGCAGAAAAAAAGTTCATGCTATTTCTCATGCGTTTTGAATCCGGTGTTTTCGATGCCACTGTTTCAGCACGACAATACCGACGAAGTAGAGGATTGTGCCCAGGATCATGCCGGATAAAGCATCCACGGCATGGTGGTACTGACAGTATACGGTAGCCGCGGCCATCCCGAAGACGCAGGGCAGCAGGAAAAAGCCCAGCCTTTTGTGATGCCTGAACGATGCCCACAACATCGTATAGGCAGCAGCCACGTGAGAGCTTGGGAAACAGCCGCCCTTGATGGATCCGCCACCCTGAATGAATTGGTTCAGCCGAAGGAAAAATCCGCCCGTAGGCTTTACCGTATGAAGCTCTTTCAGGATGACCCAGGGGCCCTCCGCGGGAAAGAGCAGGAAGATGAGGAAGACCGAGCAGTACGTGAACATGATGAGGTAGAGTATATCCAAGGTGTCTTCTCGTCTTCCCCGGAAATACAGGGGAAACGTCAAGATAGGAATGTACAGATAGTAGAAGGCATAGAAGAAATTCATCAATTCTGTCAGCCATGGCGTAAAAATCGTCTCGACCCAGACCGTGGGATGAACGCCGAAGATGGCCTTGTCCAGACCGACCAAGAAGTCGTTGGCCCAGTAGGGCAGAATCATCGTTACCAGACTGTTGAGTTCGATCCATAGCAGTGCCAAGCCCAGAGCCGGATAGAATGTTCTGAAAAAAAGCAGGATTTTGGACGGACGCAAGGTGGCCATCCTCAAGAATTCCAGCAAGAGGATTACGATCAAGACGTGGCCGATGGGATACCATCCCCAGCGGGGTACATTGTTGTGGAAGAGAATGATGAGAAAGCCCAGAATCAGAAGATAAGCGATGATCGTAATATCCATGGGATGAAAGGTCACTTGTCCGTAACGTTCTCGAACCCAATGCCGCTTGACGTTTTCAGTCGAAGCAGAGTTCAATATAGCCTCCTGTTATCGTTTTCATAATCGGTTTTGCGATGGTTATTCATTTGCCATGTATGGAATAAATATAATAATCATTTTTCCTGTTCTGTCCAAACGGTTTCTGGGCTCTCGATGACGCGCATGGATTTCCATTTGCCTCCCAGAAACCGGATGAGAAAGATGATTCCGAGACCGGTGACATACAGGGCATGGAAGCCCCAGACGAGAGTTAATCCCTGATTGAAAACAACGATCGCAAGGAACGATGGGATGATGGAGAGCATCCACGACAGGAGTACGGATACGATCATGACGAAACGGGTATCCCCGGCTCCTTTAATTGCTGCAGAAAAGACAATATTTGCCATGTCGAAGAAGACATACGTGGCGACGATCTTGAGAAGAATCGTGGTCGTTCTGGCGATGGGGGCGAATTGTCGGGGATCGGCATTGGAGCCATAGGGGTACAGCAGAAGGCCGGGCCAGAATATGTACAATAGAGCA
>CAZTKR010000038.1:0-20155 GCA_964614115.1 uncultured bacterium
CTCTTCCTCCCCATATTATTTGTCTGTGGATCGGACGTGCTGTTCTATTCAGCAATCATTCATCCACACGGGTCGAGATAACATACACAATCAGCCGTACTGGCTGCCATCTCATACGGCCATCGTTGTCCCTCTGGCAGTAATCGGTAACATGTCCAAAGACACGTATCAATCATACAACTCTTCCACTGCCATGATGTGAGAACGAATGAGTCCATAATCCTTCCATAAAAACTGAGAGCCGCCGTCTCAAAGTACAAGGAAAACGATATAGCACACATAAACTGCCAACAACACGCCTCCCTCCCACCGTTTGAGAGTAAAATCCGATTTCATCAGCGGCAATATAAGAACAGTCAGACCCAGCATGAGATAGAGATCCAACGGTTTGATACCGATTCCCTGTATGGGATGGACGGTCGAGGAAAAACCCAGAATGCATAGAATATTAAAAATATTCGACCCGATGACATTGCCCACAGCGATGTCATTCTGCTTCTTCCATGCTGCCACGACCGATGTGGCCAGTTCCGGCAAACTCGTTCCCAGAGCCACCAGGGTGAGGCCTATAAAGGCTTCACCCACACCCATGCGCTCCGCTGCTTTTACACTTCCAGTCACAAAAAGGTTGGCCCCAAGAATCAGCATGCCGAGGCCGGCCAGTACGAACACAATGTCTTTCCAAGCCCGACCTTTGGGAGAAGGTAGGATTTCTGCTACGATATTGTCTTTGGATCCCTCGGATGATTTTCTGGCATGCCATACGTTAAACATCACGAATGCGACGATGCCGACCGCCAGGCAAATCCCTTCCAATCGGCCAATTTTTAAATTTGAAAGAAAAATGAGAAGAACCAGAGAAGACCCGATGAGTATGGGTATATCGATACGAATCGTCTGAATCTGGATGCGCAGCGGCCGGATGATGGCGGACAGGCCAAGAATGAGACCAATGTTGCAGATGTTGGACCCGATGACATTGCCCAGAGCGATATCGCCGCTTCTGATGATGGCCGCCTTTAAACTGACAACCAATTCAGGCGCGCTTGTACCAAAGGCGACGACAGTAAGTCCGACAACCAGTGCGGAAATTCGAAGCCGCAGGGCTAAGGCAGCACTTCCCCTGACGAGGCCTTCGGCTCCCATATAGAGAAGGATTAAACCTCCAAGAATGGAGAAAACGAATGGCATATATCATTTCCCCTTGCGCGATATCCGCTGCCTCTTGAGGATACGGAGCCTCCGGTAGAAGCGAGGGGGCTTGCTAAAAAACCTCCAAAAGACACTTCTCTTCGCCGGAAACATGCCCTCTTTGACTGTAATCACACTCTCGATGGTATAAAACGCCTTGGGATTGAAGCGCTCGACCAGTTTGATCACTTCCTCTAGATCGTATCTGTGGATCATCGTAAAAATGACGTTGACTTCTCCCTGGCTTCCTTTTGCCGGAATGTTGGTCACACCATATCCCTTTTTGATGAGAGAAGCGGCCAGTGTGGATGCATCCCTCTGCGTGATGATGCGAATCACACGTACTCCCAGAGCGATTTTTTCCTCCAGATAGATACCGATCAAGTTTCCCGTCGCAAAACCGCCGGCATAAGCCACGTATCCTAGTATGTTGGACAGGTTATACATAATCTCACGGATAGCTAAGATCCAGATCAAGACTTCGAAAAATCCAAGAATCGGTGATATGAATTTGTCTCCCCGCGAGATAAACATAATTCGGATGGTTCCTATGGTCTGATCACAGATACGTGCGAGGAAAATGAGTAGCGGTAAAACAACCCACGTATAAATACCGGTATTCATAAAAGCAGAAATATCCATGCTTGGTCCAATCTGTTCGTTGAATACGAAATGTTTTTCGATAATGTAATTACTACAAAACCAATCCTATACTCAAAGACGATGAACAACGCTACACCGTCTTAGTATACCCACGGTACCGTTCGCCCGTGTCTTTGTTCCCTGATTGATTATCCACGGATTGATCCTACGATCCGGAGCAGCCCAAATCCCCATGGATGAATAAAATCGCAAGCATAAGACCGACAACTATGAAGCTTGATGATACCGGGTATAAGGAGAGCATGTTCACCTTGGGGGTGAAATTTTTTATGATACCAGCCATCGTATCGTTTTTGTATTGCCCCTTTTCCGTGGTCTATTCACGAATGAAATACCCAACCTTAAAATATAAAGAAAAACTTGAGAAAAACATCAAAATAATTTTAATTTGCAATTTGAAAAAGATATTGTATATTTACCGCCATGGATTGCATATCCATCGTTTTTACCGATGATTCGGATATGTCCGAATGTTGTGAGTGATGAATAAAACAGAGGACCATCTATGCCCATCACCGTAAATCGTAAAACGACGAGGTTTTATCCCAATCCCAAGAGGGTTATTACACGCCATTTCATGCCCGGCCAGGAAAGCCGTGCTCGAAATATCATCCAAAAAGTACTCAGCATGTCCGTTAAAGGGCACCAGGCTTTGCTCAACCAAATCTTACGAAATTATTCCCACCGACATCGGAATATCACACGCATCTTTGAACAGAATTATGATAAAGTCAGCCATCTCCTGGAAGGAATTAACATCGATCCCAGCACGCTTCCCATGGAACAAAAACTCATCATCGGTGCCTACTTTACGATGGAATACTCCATCGAATCGGCCGCTTTTTTCAACCCTTCCATCATAGAAGACCCTTTCCAGGGCGGGCTTTCCAAAGATCAAAAACGGGCGATCATCAGCTTCCGCGCCACGGGCGAAGGGCATATTTCCTCCATTGCTTTCCGTAATTGTATTATCGACGCGAACAACTACATGACCTGTGAACCTCCTGGTGATTTGGTCGATGTACCTGAAATCGTGACCCGCCATGCGTACGACAAAAAAACGTTTCTCAACAAACTCGATGAAATGAATATCGTCAAGGACGTCATTGCCATGGTCATTGACCAAATCGGTGATACGTTTATCTACGGTGAACTCCAGGCCGCCATCGAGAAAACGAAAAAAAGCAAAGACCTTTCCTATACACAACAAAAAGTAGTTGAGTCCATTAACTGGCTGGCCATATCCCATTACGAAGTAACGTTCTCCATGGACACGGCCATTTCCGAGCGGGTCCTGTTTCCAGTATCCTATACAGAGAGCAACGGTATCGAAGATGCCCGTTTCGTCCGATTCGTCAATGACGACGGCTCCGTCATCTATTATGCAACCTACACAGCGTATAACGGATATGCCATCCTACCAAAACTCTTGGAGACCAAAGATTTCTACCATTTCAAGGTAGAGCCGATTCATGGAGAATACGCCCAGAACAAAGGATTGGCCTTGTTTCCCCGCAGAATCAAAGGCCAGTATGCCATGCTCTCACGCATCGACGGTGTAAATAACTATGTGATGTTCTCCGACAACATCAACCTCTGGCGGCATGCTGAAAAAATTCAGGAACCTTTATACTCCTGGGACCTCGTGCAAGTCGGGAATGCCGGGTCTCCGATAGAGACGGAACACGGCTGGCTGGTGATTACTCATGGTGTAGGCCCGATGCGAACGTACAGTCTGGGTGCCATTCTTCTGGACAAGGAAGACCCGACAAAAGTCATTGGCCGGCTTAAAGAACCCCTCCTGGTGGCCAATACAGACGAACGCATTGGATACGTTCCCAACGTGGTTTACTCCTGCGGTTCCATCATCCACAACGGCAGCTTGGTTCTCCCGTATGCCATGTCCGATTATGCTTCCACGTACGCCACCGTTCCTCTGGATGAACTCTTCAACGCATTGCTACCCGGCAAATTTCCATCAAAAAGTGCGCAATCCTTCGAGAGCCAGGCGTCTATCCTGGTCGTGGAAGATGATGCCAGTACTCAGAAATTAATCTCTAAAATCCTGACCGGAACGGGTTACCGTGTAAAACTTGCTTCCGACGGTGTCGATGCCCTGATGCGCATCGCTCAGGAACCGTTCGATGTGATCATTTCGGACATCCTCATGCCCAACCTCGATGGACTCCAGCTGCTGGAACAGATGAACAAAAAAAACATCGACATTCCGGTGATATTCATCACGGGTCATCACAATCATGAATACAAGTTGAAGAGCGAGCAACTGGGTGCCATAGAGTATATTCAAAAACCTGTAAAGAAAGCCCAACTTTTAAAAACACTGAAAACGATACTCCAGAACCCGTCTTAAACACGGACCGTGTAATCATGCCATCCGGCGCCAGTGAACAATCCCCGAGACGTTCCATTCTTTTCGGATGACCCTATGGCACACCCGCCGATTTCTCTTCCGTGTATCGAATGATCTGATTCATCATTTCTACTGCCTGATGTGGATGCTGACCCACGGCCGTCTCCGCCGATAACATCAGGTGAGTGGCTCCGTCCAATATGGCATTGGCCACGTCGCTCACCTCGGCCCGGGTGGGGATTGTCTCATCCACCATGCTCTCCAGCATTTGCGTGGCAACGATAACGGGCTTGCTGGCCTTCACACATCGTTTGATGATATCTTTTTGGATCATGGGCACGCGAAAAATGGGTACACTGATACCCAAGTCGCCCCGGGCTATCATGATGACATCTGATTCAGCGATGATATCATCGATGTTTTCCAGGGCCTTCCGATTTTCCACTTTGGACACGAATCGGCACTCGGGAAGCCGGCCACCCACGACCTCACGGACATCGCGGATATCCCGTCCCCAACGAACGAAGGATTGGGCAATAAAATCGACATTGTGTGAGACGGCGAATTCGATGTCCTCCCGGTCTTTGGGAGTAAGACCTTCAAAGTCGAATGTCACATCGGGCATATTCACCCCTTTACGGGACTCCAGCATGCCCCCGACCAGGACCTTGACCTTCACTCTCTGTTCTTCCCTGACCAGAACTTCCAGAACGATTCGCCCATCATCCAGGTACACGCACATGCCTTTTTTGATCCGATGAAGCGGCCCGTCGTAATCCCAGGGCACTTCTTCTGTATTCCCATCCACCGGCTGCAACGTCAGGTAAAACTGGGCATGCTTCTTCAATTGGATTGGACATGAAAGCCGGCCGATGCGAATCCGATAACCCTCCAAGTCGGCCATGATCTTAACGGCTCTGCGCATTTTTCGGTTTAAGATGCGGATCCGCTGGATACGCTGGGCGTGCTGGGCATGGGTTCCGTGTGAAAAATTCAACCGAACCACATCCAGACCGACATTGAACATTTTCCGGAGCTCCGTCTCCGTACTGCTGGCCGGACCCAGTGTAGCGATGATCTTCGTTCGGACCATTCTTTTTCTATTTTAAAACATCATATAATAAAACGATAATGCTTTGTAATCGTTCAACCGCAATATAACAAGCATTCTCCGTCAGCGCAATAAAAAAACCCCGACAACGGGTTTTTTTTACCTGTGTGATTTAAGCCCTGGATAAAACGACCCGGGCCTTTGTCACTATTTCATGATGATGCCGGCCCTTTTTTCATGTCCAGGCTCACCTTGCCACTATGGGCTTGGACTCGGCATTCATCAGCGGGCTCCTCTCTGTACAGAAACAGGAAACGATGGAATCCATCTTTCGATCTCCCCGGGCTACGGAAAGTGCCGTTTCATACACATCCTGCGGCAAATAACACTCCAAGGGCTGTGCAACGCGGAGGAAGTGCTTGAAGGCCGAAACCAACTGTCGATCCCACGCACGATGACAGCTGAGCAAATCATCGGGTAGGACTATCTCCCTGTTCGATCCTTTCTCCGGAAGGCAACGAAAGGGCTTAGACAGATTCAGTGTACCGTAATCGTTGGTCAACTCCTGCCCTGGGAGAATATCTCGAACGGCCAGTTCAAAATTATAAGCAGTCGTGATACAGCTTGGGAAAAAACTGTGGTTGATAAACCGCCCGTGATCCCAGCAGAGAATATAATCCCCGTTGGTATCTCGAAACGTATACGTATCGAGTATTTTTGAATACAAGGGCCCAAAATGAACGATCTGTTTATGCGTAAACTTCTGATCGAGCGCATCGTGTACCCAGGTGATGGTTCCCTTGGGTATGAACCGAGTCGCCACGACGCCGTATCCAATCTCTTCGCGAATAAATCTCAACTCGGTATGAGGATGTATCATCGGTTGGCTCCTTAAATAAAATCCTTGAAATCCATCTCAACACCATTCTATGATGGAACGATCGTCCCCATCGGAGCTGAAGGCCACGGCAGGTTTTTCTCGGACAAGACGTGCTCCAGCTTGAATCCCAGCATTTTATAGATAAGTTTTGCTACAGCAAAAGGGGAATTGTAGTCGCTATCGTTATAGGCCAGCTCGACAACATCAAAGCCGACAACATTCTTGCGCTTAAAGATTTTACGGAGTAACGACAGGCCTTCCTCCCACGTGAATCCTCCCGGTTCAGGTGTGCCTGTGCTCATGATAACGCTCCAGTCAAACACATCGACATCCACGGTGACGTATACGGGATCGGGGAGACGGTCGAGTTCGACTTCGATATCAAACAGGCCACGGCGACAATCATCGATGGTGTATAAGCGGATGTCCTCCGCCGCGATACGTTCAGCTTCTTCTTTGGATAGACTGCGAATGCCAAGCTGCAACGTATCCTGACATATGTTCCTTATGCGGGCCATCGTACAGGCATGGCTGAACCGGCTTCCATCGTACGCATCCCTCAAGTCGGCATGAGCATCGAGTTGAATGACGGATGCTTTGCCGTATCGTTCCTGAACAGCTCGGAAATAGCCGGGTGTGATGGAATGGTCCCCTCCCAGAAGCACGACAAATTTTCCCGCTTTTATCAGAGATCGGGTTGTCGTGTACACCTGTTCGAGCACGTCTTCGGCTTGAGTGGAAATATCGGGAGGATGGATGGTCACGATACCCATGCGGTAGGGTTCCTCTCTGAGGACTTCATCGTACAATTCCAGGTTCGCAGATGCCTCCAGCACGGCATCGGGTGCTCCTGCCGTTCCTCCCCGGCAGGAAATCCCCCCTTCGTAGGGAAACGGGAGTATCGAAACCGCCGCATTTTCGAAATCGGTGTATTCGGGAGCCAGATCCAAGAATTGCCTGCGGTGGGGTTTCATAGCCGGCTTTCCAATTGATCGGTAAATTCCGGCATCCGGGAGCCCAGTCGCTTGGAAGGGCGTTCGCCGCATGTGTCTAGCACATAGGCCGCAATTAATGGAAAAACAATACTGTATTCGGCCCATATTTGCACGAGTTTTTCTTCGTCTGCGGAACGGTATTTTCCCCAGGTCACGGCTTCGCCAAAGGTACAGCTGGAAAGGCTGCCCTCTCGTTCGACGGCCGTACCTATTTGAATCCCCCTGTCCGCGCCCTCACACGCGACGCCTAAAATCTGATTCAATGTCGGCCCGGTCTGCTGAATGAAGTTCTTGGGTCCCCCGCCTCCCAAGAGGATGAAACCCGTCCGCTGAGACGCAAGGGCAATGGCTGCCGAATCGAAAATATCCTTCTGCGCCGACAGTTGGATGGGATATCCTTCCCTGTCCGTGCGGGTAAAATTTAACGTAATCGAATGATTGGCCAGCGAATCCCAGAATACGGGTACGTTCAAACGGGCAGCCGAGGCCACAAAGCTCCTCTCCGGATGGGATCCCTTTTTCTGCACCCACAGCCCCAAACGATGATTCACCTCCCAACTCGAAAGAGGTCGTCCGGAGAGATGGTCATAATCGTCCTTCACAAACTGGCGGATGATCTCATCCTGCCGCTCCAACGTTTCTTTCTCCCGTATGCCGATATCATAAATCCGAACATCACCATGCTTCCGCAGAACATCGTCATCGTAATGTCCACGGATAGCCTTGACGGGCAAACCGAACGCAAAATGCAGGTCATGATACACCTGGGCCCCTGTCGTACAAATCACATCCACAAAACCGGCTTCCAAGAGGGAAATGACCATACCACCCATGCCGCCTGCGATGCCGGCACCCGCAATACCAAGCCAAATGGTATCCCCATCCTCGATCATGCACTGAAACAGCTTGGCCCCTCGAAACATATGTCTCGCCTCGAAAGACGTCTCTCCCAGGGTCTGTATCAATTCGGGAACAGACATTTTCGATGGAAAGCGTCTCGGAACGAGGTCGGGCGCATCGTGAAACAACGATCGTAATCCCACGAATTCTTCCTCAATTTTTTTAGGGTCAATCCATGAGCATCACGGCACAGGCAAGGACGGTTGTCCAGAGTCCATCCTTATGACCCTCGGCCGACTGTGCAATGCTGCGGCTGATGAACTGCCTGTTCTGACCGGCCACATATAACTTTTTACGCTCATCCCAGGCCGTGTTTGGATCGAGTTCGATACCTAGGGTGGAGGCCAGCATGGTGGCTGCCAGGTCTTCGGCAAAGTCCGATGCTTTTCGCATGGTTTCACCAAACGCATGATGCTCGCTGATATACCCATACTGTTTTTTATCCTTGGGCTGGGCCAATCCGATGGCAGCACAGACCAGTCGATTGGGCTCGTTGGTACTCTCTCTGGCCATCACGACAAACGTAATCTGACCCGGTTTGAGCGCTTGAACACCTTTGTCCCTGGAAATGATTTTACAGTCGGGCGGATAAATACTGGAAACCGATACGAGGTTACACTTCTCGATACCTGCGTTCCTCAGGGCCAGTTCAAAACTTTGCAGTTTATTGCGATGATATCCAACCCCCTTGGTAAAAAACATACGCTTGGGTGTTAATTTATTCACGCTCACCTCCGTTTCTCCTGTCGACTGGATAAATCACTTCCGAATGGACTCTGTGAATGTTTAAAATGAAAAAACAGTCCCTGGGCATCGGCTCATCAGGAACGGTGCTCATGTTGTATTTCGTAATTGACTCAATATCATGGATTCGGCTGGAGGATTGATCCCTTACCGAATCACATTCGAATAAACCGATGTGTGCAATCCTTTCTCTTGCAATGATATTGTTTTATCGTCAGGGGATGGGACGATTCGCGAGACTCGAAGACAGCCCATCAAGGACGGGATCAATATTCGTTTTCTTGAAAGTTCCAATTCGTACCGTCCGTTTCAAAAGATTCATCATAATCGTCCAGATGCCTCTGACGATGAGATCGTCTTTTAAAGTTTCCCTTTTCTCGTTTTTTAGCTTCCCGTTCCCTTTCCCGTCTTCTTCTCTCCCTCTGATAATCCCTTTCATTCCCCTCGTATTCCATATCAGGAAAATTTTTGGTGTGCGATGAATGTCTCATGACGATTCCTACTGTTTTTGTTGTAGGCGTGGCCGGGCATCCGTTTAATGGCGATATAATATTCTATTATTTTATCCCAAAACGTCTACCTCAGCCACGCCATACTTTGTTTTTATTCCCCTTTTATATTCCGTCGATTGTCAATAATAATATGCTTGAAAACATGTGTATCGTTTAGCATCCGCTTCTTGGGATTTCGACGATCAACATACAATCCCGATTCTGATTACATCATGCCATCGTTCAATACATTTCTTCGAATTCCTCACCTTGAAAGCTGGGTGATTCTTCCCTCGACTCATCATCGATTTTCACTTCTTCTTCTTTTGATTTACATGCGATGCACAGCCGCGCGTGAGGTAATGCTTCCAAACGATCTTTCCCGATGGGGCCGTTACAAATTTCGCAGTGTCCATACACACCCTTTTCTATCCTATTCAAGGCCTCATCGATATGATACAGCAAACGACTGTCCCGCTGAGCATGATAAAAATTCTGTTCCTGATTCATACTGTCTGTACCTTGATCCGCTAGATGAAACGAATAGGCCGAATGATCACCGTCTTCTTCTTTGAGTGACGATTCCGCTTCTTCCTTTTTTATGGAATCCATCTGCTCGACCAATTCTTTTCTCTTATCCAACAACAACTGCTTAAAAAATTCCAGCTCTTTTGAATTCATCGTTTCTATATCTCCTGTTTCTGGGATTTTCTTCAGTGGGGCCGCAAATCACAATGCGCTGTCAGTTCGTTCGTCGGGCATCCTGGGATAGATCACATCCCGAGCCTTTCCCGAGCCCTCCCTCATGACTTTTCTTTCTCCACATCATCGATAAGCGGGCGGTTGTCGTTGACTTCATAGTCCTCGATGGTGACAATCGCATTGCCATGGGCATCCTCCGATGAAACGATGCCATGGATCGTTACCCTGGAGTAGAGCAGGCCAAACAGTTCTTTCCCCTTTCGATCCGTGGTCACGATATACTGCTTGAAATCGTCCGTTTCAACGGCCACCTCCACCACCTTGCCATGCCGGTTGAAATCCGTCGCCAGGACGAATCCCGTAATGGTCACCCACTGATTCAGAGAATCGTTATCCCCCATCTTTTTACGACTCATTCTGCGGAGCCTTCGTGCTAAATCGTCAATGCCTTTTGGTATACCCGTTAGCAAATCGAGTACCAAAAAGTTGAAATATAGTAATTTTAAGTGTTTATAAGGAATTTTTTAGAAGGAAAAACAGGATATCTCAGTTCCGGTTTTAGGGAGCCCACGAGCCTGTGCCCGATAAAACACGAATAAAAATCCTTGCCTTCTCTATAAGAAGGGAAAAAAACCAAAGATTGATAAACATTGATAATAATAGAGTTATTGATGGTTGAGAATGACAGAATAAAGAGAGGAAGAATCGAGAGTTCCGATTTATCCGATATCGGAAATCATGATTCCGGTTTATCAGACCATAAGGAGGAGTTCCGAAACTCTTCCTTGCGGATTCCATATTTAGTCATGAGTTTATGTAGCTGACGAACACCGATTCCAGCCGCCTTTGCCGTAGTGTTGATTCTTCCGTTGTTCTCGGATAGAAGCTGAATCAGGTATTCCTTTTCAAAACGTTCGACAATCCGCCTCCGTGCTTCTTCCAGAGGGAGGGAAAAGTCGACATACTCTTCTTTCATGGATGGTTTATCGGAAAAAAGCTCCTCCGGAAAACTCTGCGGAGTCAACACGGCAGACGTCTCGATAACATAAGCCCGTTCGATGAGGTTTTCCAACTCGCGTATATTCCCCGGCCAATCGTACGCCTCCAGGGCCTCCATCACCGTGGAATCCACATCCACTATACGCTTCAAAGAAAACCGGTTCAACCTTTTCAGGAAGGTATCGACCAGGACAGGGATATCTTCTTTGCGCTCTCTGAGGGGCGGTAAGTCGATGGGAAAGACGTGGAGCCGGTAGTACAAATCTCTCCTGAACGTTCCGTCTTCGCACATCGATTTCAGATCAGCATTGGTCGCAACAAGAATTCGGACATCCGTCGTTAGAATGGTCTCACCCCCCACGCGTTGAAACGTCCGGTCTTGGAGAATTTGCAGGAGCTTAATCTGCATCGGAGCAGAAATGGTTCCGATTTCGTCCAGGAAAATCGTGCCTCCGTGCGCAATCTCGAATTTTCCCAGCTTTCGGCGATCCGCTCCCGTAAAAGCGCCCTTTTCATGTCCGAACAGTTCACTTTCCAGAAGTGTTTCAGGAATGGCCCCGCAGTGTACTGGGATGAACTGCTTTTCGCTCCTTCGGCTGTGGCGATGAATCAGATGAGCGATGAGTCCTTTTCCCGTTCCCGTCTCTCCTGTAAGCAGTACCGTGGTGTTCGTGGGTGCCACAGAACGTACTTTATCGAATGCGGCCTTCATGGCAGCACTCTTGGTACGCAGCATGGTAAACGATTCGCGGCGCCAAAACTGGTTTCTCAGGTACTTCAGCTCGGAATAGATCTGCTGGTCTTTACGGAGGCTTTCGACGATGTATTTCACTTCCACGGGATCGACGGGATAGGTTAAATAGTGACTGGCTCCTGCTTTCACCACATCGACAGCCTGGCGAATCGACTCCTGGGATGAAAGAACGATAATCTCTGCTTCTGGAAAGGCCGACCAGAACGGCTGTAGATGCTGGATGTAATCGTTATCCTTTTCACTGCCGCGAACCATGTCCACGTCGATAAACAGGAACTCATAACGTTTCTTCTCGAACATGTCGAGACATGCTTCCTGGCTTTTCGCTATTTCGACCCGGTATTCTTGATCGAGACAGTCTTGTATAACCTGAATAGCCTGCTGATTCTTGGATGCCACTAAAATATACTTCATCGGTGTTCTTCTCGGTAATACACCATCATGACTCTGACAGTCCAATACAATAGGTTAACACAATTAAACAAAATTTCAATAAAAAGCAACTAATTTATGCGGAAGCCCCCTCGCATTCACGCATGTTGGATATGATCTGAATCGTCGATTCGATGATACCGTATTTTTCGCCAAGATACTTGTTGATTCGTTGTATTAGTTGGGCTTGGATTTCAGGAGTCCCTCTCTGCGTTTTCAACTTCATGTGTGCCGAAAAAACCAGCATATCGGCCGTGATAGCCCAGAGATGGACATTATCCAAAGCGGCAATCTCGTCAAACATCGATTTGAGGTCATCGGAGATGATATCCACGTTCAGGCCCGTGGGTGCCATTTCCAGGAGAATGGCTGTCGATTCCCTGAGGATGGACCACGCCCAGGTCACGATGGCCGCCGAAATACCCAGGCTCACGAGAGGATCCAAAAAATTCCAGCCGGTTAAGACGATGAGTATCGCGGCGATGATGATTCCCACGGACGAGGCCGCATCGGCCACCATGTGGAAAAAGACACTGCGGACATTCAAGTCCTCCCTGTGACTGCCGTGGAGGATGCGTATGCTGACCAGGTTGGTGGCCAGGCCGATGAATGCAACCAGGAGCATCTGCTGCCCGAGAATCTCCTGAGGATGGAGGAGACGCCGGACGGATTCGGTTACGATAAAACCAGCCACAACCAAGAGGAACAACCCGTTCACGAAGGCTGCCAATATCTCGGCACGGAACAGGCCGAAGGTGCGATGATGGCAGAGCGGCTTCCGCGCGATGAAAATAGCCACCAGGCTGATGCCGATGGCCACGGCGTGGGTGAACATATGTCCGGCATCGCTTATGAGCGCAATGCTCCGTGTAAGCAGTCCACCCATCACCTCGACGATCATCACGATGACCGTGATGGCGAGGGATAGAACGAGTTTTTTCCGTTCTGTGGAGCGATGCTCGAACAAACGAGCAGAGAACACATTCCGATCATGCGAATGCATCGGATTCCTCACGCGTACGGTCCAGCCTTTAAACGTCCGGTGGCGACCATATTCTCCATCTTTTTTCTCCGGTCATCCCACGTAGACGATCCTTGGGAAGCAGAAAGACCAGGGGTAGTCCCAGCAGCATGATGACCGAACTGATGATGAATGCCAGCCGCAGACCCAGCCAATCGCCCAGAACGCCCACGACAACGATAATGGCCGAACGGATGCTGAAACTCAGACACAGGTACGTGCCACTGGCCAGTGCACGGTTGTCGGAAAAATTCTCCTGAACCACGGCCATGATGACGGGCGTGGTTGAAATCAGCATCAGCCCCATGGCACTCAGCAGAAGAAAACGAATCCAACCGCCGGTTCCCAGGAACACAAACAGAAGGAGCGGCGTGACCAGTATTCCCACGAAGAGGACGGAACGTCTGCCCAGTCGGTCGCTCAACGTTCCGCCCATAAAGGCGCCCACGGCTCCGGCCGTCTGGACGATGGTAAGGGCGGTCCCGGCCAACCAGAGGCTCTCGCCCTCTTCCGTCAAGAACACCGGCAGAAATATGGTTAACGATGCGAACATAAACGCACGAATCACGATTAATCCCACCACGGGTACCATGACGGGCCGCATCTGTCGAATGGCCTGTCGCCATGAATACGCCTGCGATCGGTCCGGGATGTGGGCATCCCCCTCTTGGACGCGCATGAACAGGACGACGGAAGCCACAACACCCAAGACCATCAGCCAGGGGACACCATCGAGGGTCACCACACGGATGGTCGTGACGACGATGATGGGGCCCAAGGCACGTCCGAGCTCTCCTCCGAACATCCAAAAACTCATGCCCTTGCCAAGATAACGCCCCGAGAGCCGGCCAGCGATGACAGGTCCCACGGCATGAAAAGCCGCCGTACTCAGCCCACTGATGAGGAGCAGGAGCGTCAGCATCCCGTAGCTTCCTGCTTCACCCAGAAGACTCATCGAAGCCGCGGTCACGGCAGGAGCGAAGAAGATCCACCGCCCGTAATGGGAATGATCCGCCCAGTGGCCGATGACCGGATTGAGGAGGGACGGGGCCTGCGTGAAGACCGTGAGCAGTCCCGCCTGAGCTTTAGAAAGAGAAAGGCTGGAAATAAACAGTGGCAGCAAGGGAGGAAGGAAGCCCGTGTACGTGTCGTGTATGCCGTGGCCCGCCGACATCATCGTCACACCACCGGTCTGAAACCGTTGACTCGCGTCACGGCTCCCTGCCGCTTCGTCGCGTATAGGTTGGTGTTGTTCGGCATTCCGATTCTTCATTGTTCGGATGTCTTTACCGTATCCTTTTAAGAGCTTGCTGCGGTCATGTCCCGTATCGTGTTGAAGACGAGAAATGCCCCGATGAGAATTAACAGAATGTGAATAAACCCATCAAACTTGCCCTTGGGTATCCTCCGATGTACGTATCCACCGATCCAGATGGACGCCAACACAACGGGAAGGGCCAGCAAATAATGCGACCAGACCGTCCGCGTCCAGAGTCCGGCAAAACCGTGACCCAGGGTGATCATCAGCCCGGTGGGAAAAAAATAGCCCTGCAGCGTAGCCCGGAAGGTTTCGGGCGGCCACTCCCTCAGGGAGCCGTAGATCACGACGGCCGGACCGTTGGTATTGTACGCACCCCCCAGAATACCTGCAATCAGACCGAAGAGGGTTGCCGATTTTTCAGTCCGCAGCCTCAGAATGTGGGGCTTAATCAATTGGTATGAGGAGAATCCGATGATCACGACGGCCAAAATCAACTTGAGCGCCTCCTCATGGGCGCCCTTCAGCAACCACAAGCCCACGGGTATGCCGATGAACGTCGACACGATAAGCCGCCAGGCACTCCCCACCTGAACGTCGCGCCAGTGCCGCACGAGGATCGTCAGTGAAATCGTGCTGGCGATGAGTGCGACAACGGGCGTGGCCGTTTTCAGCCCGACCACCAGAGTCAGCAGGGGCATGGCGATCAGGGCATCCCCAAATCCAAACGCCGAACGGACGAATGTCGAGAACAGAACGATCATCAGTATCCAGCTTGCTTCCGTTGTCAATACCATATTCCTCTCCCGGTGTGTGCGTTTGTGGTGAATTCTCCGGTTCCATATTCATGATTCATCGGGCAAATCCGAGACAGATTTCCGCGTCCGTTTTAGTACACTCCGACGCCGTTTCTCTTCCAGTCGCTTCTTCCTGGAGGCGAGGGTCGGTCTGGTACGCCGCCGGGTTTTGGGTTTGATCGAAGCCTTGCGTATCAACTCGACCAGCCGGTCGATGGCATCCTGACGGTTCTGTTCCTGACTCCGATACCTCCGCGCATCGATGATGAGGATACCATCCCCCGTGACTCTCTTCCCAGCCAGGCGTACGAGACGCTCACGAACATCCCCGGGCAGGGACGGCGATCGACCCACGTCGAAGCGAAGCTGTACGGCCGTCGCCACTTTGTTCACGTTCTGTCCCCCCGGTCCCGAGGCACGGACAAAATCCCAGTCCAACTCCGATGCATCCACAGAAATATCCGGTGTTACCCGTATTTTACCTTTTGACGGCATCCCTTAGTCATATTTTGGGATGAGACATCCTCTCACCCATGTCTTGATTATTCTTCCTGTTTCTCCGATGACTCCTGGCATTTCTTTTCCTCAAAATCGCGGCCTCTCACGTGTTTTTCGAACCATTTCAGGATGCGGTAGGACACATCCATCAGGAACTTGGGCTCCCGCGGCCCGTGAGGAGTTCGTGGATACACGACCATTTCCGTGGGCACGCCCAGGCGCTGCAGGGCCACATAAAACTCCTGACCCTGGGTAAACGGCACACGAATGTCCTGCTGTCCGTGAATGACCTGTGTGGGCGTCGATACGTTCTTGATTCGATACATGGCCGAATGTTTCTCGTACGTGGCGTAGTCTTCCCAGATTTCACCGTTCATATGGGCTACCAGGTAGTCGGGAATGTCTGTCGTCGTCACCATGCTCACCAGGTTCGGCAGACCGGCACCCATGCTGGCCGCCTTGAACCGTCCGGTCTTCGTCACCGTATACGAGGTCAAATACCCCCCGTAACTCCATCCCATCACGCAGAGGCTGTCGGGATGTCCCACCCCCATCTCGATGACCTTGTCCACACCGCTCATGCAGTCCTGAAAATCACCGAATCCCCAGTCTTGGACGTTGGCGAACCGAAATTCTTTACCGTAGCCCGTGCTGCCCCGGGGATTTGGCCGCAGAACGGCATAACCGTGCTGAGCAAAATATTGTGTCATGTAAATACCGGGCCCGCCCGTGAAGCTCCGGCCGAACACGCCCGCAGGCCCACCGTGAATCTGGAGAATCAACGGACAGGTCTTGCCGGCCTGGTAATTCACGGGATACGTGAGCAGACCCTCGATCTCCAGCCCGTCTTCGGACGTCCATCGTATCTTTTCCGTCCGACCCATGGGCGGCTTGGGTACGTCCCCGTGGATATCCGTGAGCTTGACCTTCTGGAATTTCCGGACTGGAGAGGTATATATATCGGGCGGTGTCTCACAGTCCTCGTACGTAAAGGCCATCTGGCGGGCATTCTTATCGAGCGAAACGGAACCGAATACGCCATCGCCCTGGGTAACGTTCTGGGGGGCGTCGCCGCTGGTCGGAACGGCCAGTACATGGCGGGAGGTACCGATAAACTCTGTGACATAAATGGCTTTACTGTCTCGGGACCACCCGAGGATTCGGACATTCCGGTCGGGTGTATCCGCCAGTTTTACAGGCTCCCCGCCCTGCGTGGGAACGAGATACAGATCACTCAGGCCGATAGCCTCCGGCTTTCCTCCATGCGAGGCAAAGGCCAGCCATTTGCCGTCGGGCGACACAAAAGGACTCGTATCCACGCCGGGCTGATCGACCAAAGCCACTACGGCACCACTGTCTGTCGGAACCATTGAAATATCGCATGCGAGGAATCCCGTGTTAATTCTCGGATCGGGCTGATGGGCAAATACGAGTATCTTGCCGTCGGGGGTAAAGTCGAAATCCGTCACGTGGAATTCGCCGGAGGTCAATCGCCGGTCCTTCCGCTCGCCCTTTTCGTCCCGGGCTGTGGGAATGATGTAGAGATGTCTGTACTTGAAATCGCGATCCACCAGGATGACGTCCCGTTTTTCCTTCTCTTTCTTCTCGTCTTCCTCGGTCTCCGGATCGTTCATCGTGTAGGCGATGTATTTCCCGTCGGGTGACCATTTAAACGAGGCCACGTCCGATTTTGCCTCCGTCACTTGCTCGGCCTCGCCTCCTCGAACGCGCATCATCCAAACCTGGTTCTTTTCCGAGCGGGATGACGTGAACGCCAGGTACTCTCCATCGGGAGAAAACGCAGGATTCGAACACGATTTTTCTCCCTGTGTGTATTGGACATTCTCCATACCATCGGTGGAGACCATCCAGATATGACTCCGGTATTCGGACTTCTCCCTCTCCATCAGCGGCTCGCGAACTACATAGGCGATGAGTTTTCCATCGGGTAACATGGCGGTCTCCCGGATGGATGTGTACTTCATGCTGAGCTGGCGTGTCCATTCCGTCTCGGCTTCCTGGGCCGATACGAGTCCAAAAACGATACATGAGGCAAATCCAATCATGAACCACCGTTGACGATGCATTCTCATTCTCATCTCTCGGCTCCTTTCTCTTTTTTCTTGAATCGAATGAACTCCAATGTATAATCCTTCCTGTTTTAACGAGATGCCTTTTTCTCCTGCTGAATAAAATAGACCCTATTCTTTCGATTCACCCTATCTATTATTTCGTACTAATCCGAGGAATTCCAGGGGGTATGACATCTGTATTAAATATCCGATGCCCAGATGTGGGGAAACAACGTCTTTTCTGACTTTTCGTACCAATCGATAATCAGGTCCCAAATTTGCTGGGCCGTCTCTGCGTACATGAAGAGTTCCACATCCTTCTGATCGATGGTACCCTCGTCGACCAGAAACTGAACATCGAACACACGACGCCAGTACTCCTCTCCTATCATGATCAGGGGAACCGGCTCCACCTTCTCCGTTTGAATCAACGTCAGAATATCAAAGAATTCGTCCAGGGTACCGTACCCCCCTGGAAATATGACCAGTGCCTTTGCCCTCAACAGAAAATGCATCTTCCTGAGGGCAAAGTACCGAAACTGAAAACACAATTCCGGAGTGATATAGGGATTGGGAAGTTGTTCATGGGGCAGGGTGATATTCAGCCCTACGGACATGGCCCCTGCCTCGAAGGCACCGCGATTAGCCGCCTCCATTAGTCCGGGGCCGCCGCCGGTCACGATGACGAGCCTATTGTCCTCGTCGCCATGATTGGCCTGCCCGACGATGCGACCGAATTCCCGGGCAATCTCGTAATAATGGCTCTTGGCCAGTACACGCTCTGCCACGGATACGCGTTGCTGAAGCTCCTTATCCTCTGGATTCTGCTGCAGCGCTTCCCTGGCTACCTCCAGATCGTGCTTCGCCACGTCCGCCTCTACGATGCGGGATCCTCCAAACACGACGATGGTAGAGCCGATTCCTGCTTCTTCCAGCTTCAATTCCGGTTTCAAGAATTCGAGCTGCAGACGCGAAGACCGCAGTTCATCGCGCGCGAGAAAATCCAAATCTTGATCGGCCCTCCGGTACGTCGGGCTCTGTATGATTCGGCGCACACATTCCTCTTTCTCCAGGAACGACTCGATGGAATTATTTTTCGACATTTTGGACCTCAAAATAAAAAACAGAAAACACCTAAAGATTTCCAAAAAGGTGCCGATAATGAGATGGGAATGAAGCGTTATTTCCGAGAAAGGAGCAATTACATGGAGACCCATGTGGCATTAAGTTCCGGTGTGCTCACTGCCATGGTCGATCAGCAGTCTTCCGGAGCCCAATCAACGACAAGAACCTTTGAAAACGTTGAACACAAACCCAACACGCAGGGTTCCGCCACATACACGGCTCAGAATTTTGACAGAACGGCACTTCTGACACCCGTTGTGGGTCGCGGTACCCTTTTTGATTTACTCATGTAACTTCCCCGATGTAAACCAAATTGAAACCACACATAAAACCTGATCGGAGATGACGCTCATTCCCCCTTTAAATCAAAGAACCTGAGTGAATTTATTTAAGTATGTAACCATTCTCCCTTGCAGACACTCGATTTGAACATCGAGCGATTCCCATTCAACTCCGCCATCCGGAACGCCGGTAAATCCGAACCCGTTCCTTCTTCTCGAAGATGAACACCAGTACGAGTCCGATCACAAAGCCCCCGATATGAGCAAACCAGGCCACACCCCCTCCGCTCTGAAAACCCAGCGTGCCAAAACCGTAGAGTACCTGGATCACGAACCAGAATCCCAACACGAACAGTGCCGACACGCGGACGAAACGAATAAAAAAGATAAAAATAATCATCACATGAACCTTGGCCCTGGGAAACCGGATAAAATAGGCACCCAACACGCCGGATATCGCCCCGCTGGCACCGACCATGGGCACTGTGGAGTTCGGTTCCGTGACGATATACGACAGGGCGGCAACGAGACCGCAACAGAGATAGAAGAATAAAAATCGACCGTGCCCCATCAACGCTTCTATATTATCCCCAAAAATCCACAGATAGAGCATGTTTCCCGCCAGATGGAGTATGCCTCCGTGGATGAACATCGAGGTCGCTATCGTAAATATATTGGGTATGCCCGACCGATAATCCACGGGGAACCGGGGAAACTCCCGAAAATGCGTAATCTCCCAGGGAACCGCGCCCAAGCGGTATACAAAGGCCTGGGCTTCATGGCCGAGGGAGATCTGATAGACATGAACGGCTATGTTCACCAGGATGAGTAGAATCGTCACGAAGGGGAACGAATACGTCGGGTTGTCGTCTTTGAGGGGAATCATGGATTAGGATGCTTTTCCGTATCACCGATTATTCGACATAAAAC
>CAZTKR010000039.1:0-20121 GCA_964614115.1 uncultured bacterium
GGGTTTGAATACAGTGGCCGTTGCCGTGGGTGAAGAGAGCGGGACGATCGAAGAGATATAAGAGGTCTTTCTCATAAAAGAAGGGTTTCTTAAGAGGACGCCGCGGGGAAGAGAAGCCACAGAACGCGCCTATGGTGCGTTATCGCTTACTCGGCCGGGTTCGATCCAGGCGAAACTTTTCTGATAAGAGTTTGCACGGATTTTTTCGTTTCCATAGAAGGAGAGTGTAATGAAGCTTTCCGATTTCAAGTACAATGTTCCCGAAAAACTCGTAGCCCAATATCCCTCCAAGAAGCGGACGGATTCACGACTGATGATTCTCCATCGGAACACGCAGAAGATTGAAGAGGGACACTTTAAGGATATCGTGAATTTCCTGGAGCGGGGAGACTGCCTTGTGGTGAATGAGACCCGCGTGTTTCCGGCGAGGCTGACAGGGATAAAGGATAAAACGCAGGCCAAGGTCGAAATTTTTCTTCTACGAGAACTGGAGAAAGACCTCTGGGAGGTTTTGGTCAAGCCAGCTCGCAAAGTACGCGTGGGGAACAAATTAAACGTCGGCGGACTGCTAAACTGCGAGGTGGTGGATAATACGGTCTCTGGGGGACGGGTCGTTCGATTCAGCTATGAGGGGGACTTCAACCATATCATCGAGAAAATCGGAAAGGTTCCTCTTCCTCCGTACATCAAGCGCAAAGTCGAGAATATCGATAAAGAGCGCTATCAGTCGATATTCGCTAGGAAGCGGGGTGCCGTAGCCGCGCCCACGGCCGGACTGCATTTTGATAAAAGGATCGTCAGGAAAATCGAAGGCCGGGGTGTGAAAATCGCTCCGGTGCTTCTTCATGTGGGACTGGGCACGTTCCGTCCCATCGTGGTGGAAGACCTGACCCGGCATAAGATGGATTCCGAGTATTTTGAGATTTCCGAAGCGTCCGCCAAGATCGTGAATGAGACCAAGGATAAGGGTGGTCGTATACTCGCCGTAGGCACGACGGTTGTTCGAGTCCTGGAAACGGTTATCACGACCAACGGACGCGTCAAACCCGATCAAGGGTGGACGGATAAATTCATCTATCCACCCTATGATTTTCGTGTTGTCGATATGCTCCTGACCAATTTTCACATGCCGGCGTCCACCCTCTTGATGCTGGTCTGTGCTTTTGGCGGGAGCGAATTTGTGTTCAAGGCCTACCGGAAGGCGATCCGTGAAAAATACCGCTTCTTTTCCTACGGTGATGCCATGTTAATCCTATAAACAAAGGCCGGCCTTGGAAACTCCAAGCAAGCAAGTCGTAGCGATCATTCCCTGCGCCGGTTTGGGAAGGCGCATAGGTGGGGTGGTTCCGAAGCAATTTTTGGAGATTCAGAGGAAGCCACTTCTTATCATCACGCTGGAAAAATTTGAGCAGTGTCCGGAGATCCATCGTGTTGTCCTGGTCGTTCCGCCGGATCATATCGAAACGGCCAGGGCGATGAGCGAACGATGGGGAATGAACAAGGTAGACAAGGTTGTTGCAGGGGGAAAAGAGAGGCAAGATTCGGTGGCCAACGGCCTGGGTGAACTTCCCGAGGAATGCGAGATCGTGATCGTGCATGACGGTGTGAGACCTTTCGTGTCGATATCGAAGATACAAGAAGTCATCGCGGTAGCCAGAGAAAAAGGGGCAGCCATACTGGCTGTGCCCGTGAAGGATACGGTCAAGCGTGGTAGGAATGGATGTGTGGATAAGACGCTGGAACGTGATTCCCTGTGGGCGGCACAGACACCCCAGGGTTTCCGTACCGATTGGCTCAAGACCGCTTATGAAAAAGCGAGGCGGGATGGGTACTCGGCTACGGACGATGCCGCCCTGGTAGAACGATGCGGGTATAGAGTTACTATCGTCCAGGGGGAAGAAAGCAACATCAAGATCACATCGCCCGAAGACCTGGCATGGGCGGAATTCCGAATAAAAGAGGAGGGGCTTTGAGGGTCGGTTTCGGATACGACATTCACCCGTTGGTGGCCGGCAGACCCCTGATTCTGGGGGGAGTCCACATTCCGTTCGAGAGGGGCCTGGACGGCCATTCCGATGCCGACGTTCTCTGCCATGCTGTGGCCGATGCCCTCCTGGGCGCTGCCGCCTTGGGAGATATCGGAGAGCACTTTCCTGACACCGATCCGGCGTACAAAAATGCCAGGAGCATCGATTTGCTGAGCCGTGTGGGTGCGATGCTCCACGAAGCCGGATACACCGTAGGGAACGTGGATTCCACGGTCGTGGCCGAAGCTCCCAAGCTGCTGCCGTACAGGGAGGAAATACAGAAGGCGATTGCGGATGCCCTCACTATTGACAAAAAGAAGGTTTCTGTGAAGGCGAAAACCCATGAGGGCTTCGGATCCGTAGGGCGTAGAGAGGCCATCGTCGCATACGCTGTTGTCTCCATAGAATCGACCGGATGAACATGGATGGATTACAGGAGTTCTTCCGCTCTTTAGAAGGAGGGGCGGGATACGTCTTTCTCTTCTTCAGCTCCCTGGGAGAGAATCTTTTCCCACCGATGCCAGGAGATACGTTTGTCGTGCTGGGAGCGTTCTTAGTCGGCAGGGGCCATCTTGATTTTGTGCCGGCTTACCTATCGGCCTCGGCAGGGAGTTTACTGGGATTCATGATGCTCTACTTTGTCGGATTGCGCTGGGGACGTAAGATTTTTCAGGGCAGGACGGGGCGATTTTTTTCCCAGGATCGCCTCGTCGAGGTTGAATTCTGGTTCGACCGGTACGGATACGTCGTCATTGCCGTTAACCGGCTTTTATCGGGATTTCGTGCGCTTGTCTCCCTGGGTGCAGGGATCGCCAGGATGGATGCAAAGCGCGTCTTTGGTTTGTGTCTGGTGAGTGTGCTCATCTGGAACGGCATTCTCATGGGCGTGGGCGTGTATGTCGGAGAGAACTGGGCCGTCATCGTCCGCCATTACCAGTGGATCGTATTCGTGCTGATAGCAGGCATCATTCTTGTTTCTCTCATCAGAGCACGCATGAGAAAACGCGAGGCCAGATGAAAGAGGAATCGATGGATACACCCTTACGCACTCGGTTTGCCCCCAGTCCCACGGGGCATTTGCATATCGGGAATGCCCGTACGGCCATCATGAACTGGTTGTTCACGAGGCACGGCCGGGGACGGTTCGTTTTACGGATCGAGGATACAGACCGTGACCGATCCACCGAAGCCTCGGAGACGGCCATCCTGGAAGACTTAAGATGGCTGGGCCTGGATTGGGATGAAGGCCCACAAGAAGGAGGCGATTACGGCCCATACCGTCAGTCGGAAAGGACGGCGCTCTACGCGGAGGAAGTGAACCGTCTCCGGGATACCGACCATCTGTATCCCTGCTACTGCACTGCCGAGGAGTTGGAGGCACGAAGAAAGGCCATGCTGGATCGGGGAGAGTCGGCCCATTACGATGGGCGGTGCCGCCGGTTGACCCAGGAGGAGAAGAGACGATTCGAGAATGAGGGCAGGAGGCCCGCATTCCGGTTTCGAGTCACTCAGGAAGAGGCCGTTTTCGAGGATGTCATCAAAGGCCAAATCGCCTTCCAGTCAGAAAATATCGGGGATTTCATCGTTGTCCGGCCCGACGGCATGCCGATGTATAACTTCGCCTGCGTGGTGGACGATCATCACATGCATATCTCCCATGTGATCCGGGGCGACGATCATGTGTCCAACACACCCAGGCAGGTGCTTCTCTACCAGGCCTTCGGATGGGAGCATCCCGCATTCGCCCATATTCCCATGATTTTGGGTAAGGATCACCAGCGTTTGTCCAAACGGCATGGAGCCACGTCGGTGGCCCAGTACAGGGAATCGGGGTACCTGCCCGAGGCACTGGTCAATTTTCTGTCCCTGCTTTCGTGGTCTTCGGAAAGCGGGGATGAGATTCTATCCATCGACCGGTTGGTACGAGAGTTTAATTTCGGGCGCGTGTCTAAATCGGCGGCCGTGTTCGATGTCGAAAAGCTGGACTGGATGAACGGCGTCTACATCCGCGGACTCGATGTAGACCGGCTGGCGGAGATGATACTCCCTGAGATGAAGAAGGCCGGCTATCCGGTGTCCTCCCAGGAGGAGGCCCGGACGATGGCTTCTCTTTTTCACGATAAGTTGGAAAAATTGTCCCAAATCCGTGAGAAAGCAAAGATACTATTCCAGGAAGATGTGGATCCGGAAGACGATGAGGCCAAAGAAATGTTGAATCTTCCGGAGGCAGAACCGGTCTTTGCCGCGTTCTTGAAAGCTATGGCCAGTACTGATCCCTGGAATGCTGAAACATTCAAGAACATCCTTAAAACGGTTCAATCCGAGACGGGCATCAAGGGAAAACATCTCTGGATGCCGATTCGAGTGGCCCTCACCGGTCAGGTTCACGGGCCGGACCTGCCCAGGGTGGCAGAGATACTGGGATACGATACGTGTCGCAAATTTTTGAAAAAAGCTCTCCAGTACAAGAAAGGATAACAGGTAGGGGGGAATCTGGTTTTTGGGTAATCTCAAGATAAGGGAGGCATATGGATCAAGGTAAGAAGTACTTTGTACACGAAAGCTGCACCGTGGATCATGATGTCCAGATCGGTGAAGGCACCAAAGTCTGGCATAATTCACAGATAATGTCGGGTGCGCAGATCGGGAAAAACTGTGTGATTGGTCATAACTGTTTTGTCGGACCTGAGGCAAAGCTGGGCAACGGCGTGAAACTGGAATCCAATGTCGATGTGTGGGACTTGGTGACGCTGGAAGATTATGTTTTTGTGGGGCCGTCGGCGGTATTTACCAACGATCTGAATCCCCGATCCAAGTACCCCAAGAAAAAGTACCCAGAATACGGACAATGGGTGCCCACTCTGGTAAAAGAGGGCGCATCCATCGGAGCCAACGTTACGGTCGTTTGCGGAAACACCATCGGCAGGCATGCCCTGATCGGGGCTGGAGCCGTCGTCACAAAAGATGTGCCTGATTATGCCCTGATCGTCGGAAATCCCGGAATACAGGTCGGTTGGATATGCGAATGCGGAACGCGCATCCATTTTAAGGATGGGGATGAGACGACGTGCCAAACATGCGGCCGTCAGTATATAAAAGAGGAGAACCGGGTCCTGTGTAAAACATAAGATGCCCGGTCATTCAAATGCACCGTAAGGCTTTCCATGAATGTTTCCATCATCCCAAACCGCTCATCGGGATGGTACACCTGCTGCCCCTGCCCGGGAGCCCGAGAGGGTGTCGTTCCTTGGAAGGGGTGATAGAGCGGGCGGTTCAGGATGCCCGTAGCATCATCGGCGGGGGTATGGACGGCCTGTTGGTGGAGAATTACGGTGACGCACCCTTCCTCCCCTGGCGTGTAGGGCCGGAGACGGTGGCAGCCATGACCTGCGTGATACGCGAAATACAGAAATGCGTCGATAAGCCCCTGGGTGTGAACGTGCTCCGGAACGACGCCCAGGCGGCTTTGGCCATGGCTACCGTTCTGGGCTGCGATTTTATCCGGGTGAATGTGCATGTGGGTGTCGTAGCCACGGATCAGGGAATGCTGGAGGGCAAGGCTTTTAACACATTGAGATACCGGGAGGCTCTAAGAAGTAAGGTTCGAATCTTTGCCGATGTGTTCGTCAAACACGGTAAAACCCTGGATAGGGAGGATATCGGCCGGGCCGCAGAGGATGCGGTTTCCCGTGGTCTGGCCGATGCAGTCGTCGTGACAGGAGGTGCCACGGGCGAGTCTGTCGGCCTCGACGAATTGGACAACGTCAGGAAGGCCGTGCCCGATGTACCGGTACTGGCCGGAAGCGGTGTGGACAAAGAGAATCTAGAACACATTTTGAGCCGAGCCGACGGGGCTATCATCGGTACTGCGATCAAGGAGGATGCCAGGACGGAGAACGGCGTGGACGAGTCGAGAGTGAGGGCGCTGGTGGAAGAGAGGGATCGCCTGCTAATCACATGATTCGTATGGACTTAAAGCACATCAGTCAAACAAGAAAAGAGTCGTCTCATCCTGAATTATCAAGTGAACGTATGGCAAAGTTTTTGCAGTTGGTTACGCACATGAAACGATTTGTATTGTTCATTTTTCTCGTTGTTACTGTTCTTGCTTGTATCCATCCGGTTTCGGGGAACGAAAGTACAGATTTTTTCCCGACTCCCGCGGGCCTGGAGGATCAGGTGTCATTCTGGGTGGATGTATTCACCCGATACTCCATTAACCATCAGATTATCCACGATGCCGACCGGCCGGAGCGGGTCTATCGAATCGCAGATCTGCGCGATCTTCAGAAGCTGGGCGAGGTCACTCGAGACAAAAGGGAAGCATTTGTCGAGAGCGAAAGAAGGAAGGTTGTCTCCATCCTCAAGAAATTGGCATCTGGCAACATCGATGTAGCCCATCTCTCGGGTGAGGAGGCCCGCCTGTATCGCCTGTTCGGAGAAAAGCCTTCCCGAAAGGTATTGCTAAGGGCATTCAAGCGAGTGAGAGTACAGGGAGGAATGAAGGAAGCCTTCCGGGACGGCATCGTGCGTTCGGGCCGTTATATCGACGGCATTCAGGAAATACTGAACGAGCATGGATTGCCCGAAGAACTGGCCTTTCTTCCGCATGTGGAATCCTCCTTTAATCCCCATGCCCGGTCGAAATACGGCGCTGCAGGAATCTGGCAGTTCACCCGGTCGACGGGAAGGTATTATCTAAAAATCAGACGAGAGGTCGATGAAAGGTGCGATCCGGTTCTTTCTACCCAGGCAGCAGCCCGGCTCTTGAAAACCAATTATCGAGCGCTGGACAGCTGGCCGCTGGCCATCATGGCGTATAATTATGGATTGAGAGGCATTCAATATGCGGTACGCAAGATCGGTACGAAAGACGTCGAGAAGATCATACGTACATATCGCAGCCGGAGGTTCGGTTTTGCGTCCAGGAATTTTTACACGGAATTTATTGCAGCCGTCCGGGTGGCCCAATCTCCAGAAACGTATTTTGGCGACATCGAACTCGATCCGCCCCTCAGATTCAAGACAGTCATCCTGCCCGCTCATCAACCACTGGATTCCGTGTTGGCCGCATACGAGATGACGGCAGAAACATTGAAAGACCTGAATCCCGCCCTTCGGCCTACTGTTTTCCGTAAGGAGAGGATGATCCCAAAGGGCTACCGACTCCGACTTCCCATGCCAGAATCCGTACTGGCAATGGCGGAATCGTCGAATACGCGGGAAGATGAAGATAACACGGGATTCATCTCCTCTCTGACGGATAAACTTAAAACATGGGTCGGGATTCTGCTCGCTTCCAGCAGAGAGGGACGTTCATCGCAGGAAACAGCGGAAGACAGCTCTCTGTCGGAATCGAATAAAACCGTAAGCATGGCCGGCGTATCAGCAGACGACGATTCCAGGGCGACGTTGGATGATGTGACGGAAAGAAGCCCTACGACGTTTGCCGATGGCGCGACGCCGACGGCTTCGACCATGCCGTCCCTGGAAATTCGGGGCACATCCCTCGTGGTCCTTCCCGAGGAGACGCTGGGCCACTACGCCGATTGGCTGGAGGTTTCTGCCCAGAGTTTGAGACGGCTCAACGGTCTTCGATTTCGTCAGCCCATCTATGTGGGTCAAGAACTGCGCCTGACCTTTCATAGAGTACAACTGGGGACATTCGAGGAGAAGCGACTGGCTTTTCACAAGGCCCTCCTAGACGAATTTTTATGCAAATACCGTATCGATGAATCGCGGATTCATACGATCCGAAGCGGCGAAACACTCTGGACGGTGGCCAACCAGCGCTATGATGTTCCTCTCTGGCTCTTGATGGCCTGTAATGGCGTAAAAGACCCGAATCGCGTGACCCCGGGACAGGCGGTAATCGTGCCCGTCGTCCAGAGTATCGACGCGGGGTACCGAAGAGCGGTGGAGATCGGCAATTAAATCACAAACCCTCATCCTATTATCCATCGGCTTTGTATTTCTTTTCATCCGGTGCTCGCCCAACGGCAAAGATTCCGTGCACACGGGCCTGGATGTCCTAATCGAAGAACGCCTCGACATTCTGACCGGTAAAAAGATCGGCATCATCACCAATCACACGGGTCTGGACAGGCATAAAAATCACATCGTGGACTTATTGACGAACCGGCCCGAATTCCAGGTAGCATCCTTATTCAGCCCTGAACACGGCATCCGCGGAGACCAGCACGGGACCGTTGCCAACGGCACCGATACCAAGACAGGACTCCCTCTCTACAGCCTCTACGGCAGCACGCAAAAACCCACGGACGATATGCTCCAGGACATCGATGGTCTCATTTTCGACATTCAGGATATCGGTGCACGGTTCTACACGTACATCAGCACGATGGCCCATGCCATGGAGGCCGCCGCAGAGCACGGCATTCCGTTTATCGTCCTGGATCGGCCCAATCCCATCACGGGCAGTACCGTCGAAGGCCCTGTGCTCGATTTGGCGCTCAAGTCGTTCGTGGGCATTGCGCCCATGCCTGTCCGTCACGGTATGACGGTAGGGGAGCTGGCCCGGATGTTCAACGGGGAAGGCTGGCTGGAGTGTAGCGTTCGTTGTGATCTGACCGTTATCCCCATGAAAGGCTGGCGCCGCTGTCTCTGGTACGATGAGACCGGCCTCCTCTGGACAAAGACGTCGCCCAACATGCCGGATATTGAATCCGCCACTCTTTATCCCGGACTGTGCTTTTTGGAGGCCACCAACGTATCGGAAGGACGGGGAACCGAGGTGCCCTTCCGGCAGGTGGGTGCTCCCTGGATGAATGCTTCAAGACTCATGAAGGCTCTGAAAAGCCAGACGTTTCCGGGTGTTCGTTTTTCTCCGGTCTCTTTCACTCCGGTCGATATGAAGGGATGGACGAAGGATCCCATGTACGAGGGTGAGGAATGCCACGGGATTCGAATCCATGTCACAAATCGAGATCAACTTCGAGCCGTGGCCCTGGGCATTCGACTCCTCTGTACGATTCGGGATACCCATCCCGACCGTTTCGGGTGGATAACAGGGAGCCGGAGGACCATGGAACTCCTGTCCGGTACACGGTGGATTGCCCAAGCCATCGAGGATGGAGAACCGGCGGAGGCCATCGTTTCGAGATGGCAGGATGAACTGGAAAGATTCCGGATGATTCGCCGTAACTATCTCCTGTACGATTGAGATGGAAATAGATCCCACAATGTACTCACATCAGTCTCTCCCCCGTCTGATTTTTTAATTTTAACATGTCGTTTTGATTTTTGGCTTTTGATTCTTACATTGAATCAAACGGATGATTTCATAGGAATTCGGTGCTATGTCTGAGAGATTATTCCTGTTAGACGGAACGGCGCTGGCGTATCGGTCGTACTTTGCGTTCATACGGAATCCCCTGATCAATTCCAAGGGTGTCAACACCAGCGGCGTATTCGGCTTTACCAATCTTCTGATGAAGATTTTACGGGAGGAGAAGCCCGATTATATCGCCTGTGTGTTCGATACGGCAGCGCCGACATTCCGGCATAAACAATTCCCTGAGTACAAGGCCACGCGCCAGAAGATGCCCGACGAACTGGCCGATCAACTGCCCGTCATCCGGAATATGGTCGAGGCGTTCCGTATTCCTGTGATCGAGATGGAGGGGTACGAGGCCGATGATGTGATAGGTACACTGGCCAAACAGGCGGAAGAACGACGTATCGATACATACATGGTGACCGGTGACAAGGATTTCATGCAGCTTGTTTCCGACCGCGTGAAGATGTACATGCTGGGCGGGAGAGGAAGCAGCACGGATGTCAACATCGTCGGCCCGGACGGGGTCACAGAAAAGCTGGGCGTTCCGCCGGAAAAGGTCATCGATCTTCTGGGATTGATGGGAGACAGCTCGGACAACGTTCCTGGCGTTCCTGGCGTCGGGCCGAAGACGGCCCTGGAACTCATCAACACGTTCGGGTCGATGGAAGACGTCCTGAAAAGAGTGGATGATGTCCAGCGTCAGAAAGTTCGTGAAAACTTGATGACGTACAAAGATCAGGCCCTCCTCTCCAAGGAGCTCGTCACCATCCATCTGGATGTCCCTCTAAAGGTGTCTGTATCCGACCTGAAAGCCGAGGAAATGGATCGAGAAAAGGTCGTCGCCTTGTTCCAGGAGCTGGAATTCCGACGGCTCTTGGAAGGACTTCCCGGCCTGATGGAAACGCCCGTAGAGGCCCCTTCCCGGGATTACCAAACCATCCTGAGCGTTTCCGAGTTCGAATCCTTCATCCGTGCTTTGAAAGCCGTGCCCATGTTTGCCGTGGACCTGGAGACAACATCTCTGGATCCCCTGTCCGCCGAGATCGTCGGATTCTCGTTCTCGTGGAAAGAAGGCGAGGCGACGTACATTCCGGTGTTGTGTCCCCAACAAGATAAGTCGGGCGATCTTTTCAAGGCATCTGGAGGGAACACCCTTTCGTTTATTTTGTCTGCCTTGAAGCCGATTCTGGAGGACCCCAAGATTCGCAAGTGCGGACAGAACATCAAGTATGACATGCGGGTGCTCCGGCATCAGGGTGTGGAATTGCAAGGCGTCGATTTTGACTCGATGGTGGCGGCCTATCTCATAAACCCGTCGGCCAGGCAGTTCGGTATCGATGCCCTGGCCATGGAATATCTTCGCCTTAAGAAGATTCCCACCAAGGAACTCATCGGCACGGGACGAAAATTGATCGGCATGGATCAAGTTGATCTCGATAGGGTGGCCGAGTATGCGTGTGAGGATGCCGATGTGGCTTTCCGTCTGCGGTGCATCCTGGAGCCGAAGCTCAAGGAAAGCGCCATGGAGCGACTCTTCCAGGATGTGGAGATGCCCCTGGTTCATGTACTGCTGGAGATGGAGGAGAACGGGGTGGCCCTGAATCGGGAGCTCTTGACTGATATGTCCAAAGAGATGGAGACCGACCTCCAGCAGCAGATAGAGGCCATTTACGAGATGGCCGGCGAGACGTTCAACATCAATTCGACCCAGCAGCTGGGCAAGATACTCTTTGAGAAGCTCAAGGTGCATGAGTTGCTGGGGATTCGCCGGCCCAGGCGGACGAAGACAGGAAGCTATGCCACGGACGTGAGGGTGTTGGAGAATCTGTCGGCCCACCCGCTTCCCAAAAAACTGCTGGACTACCGTCAGCTGATGAAGCTGAAGTCCACGTACGTGGACGCCCTCCCGAAGCTGATTCACCCAAAGACGGGCCGGGTGCATGCGTCCTTCAACCAGACCGTAGCAGCCACGGGCAGGTTGTCTACCAGCGATCCCAACCTTCAGAACATCCCCATACGGACGGAATTGGGCCGGGAAATTCGAAAAGCCTTCGTAGCGGGACAAAAAGGGTGGGTCATCCTCTCGGCGGATTACAGCCAGATCGAACTTCGCATCATGGCCCATCTTTCGGGCGACGAGACGCTTCTGGAATCCTTCCGGAAAGGGGAGGATGTACACCGGCGTACGGCGTCGGAGATTTTCAGCATCCCGGAAGAACAGGTCACGGAGGATCATCGCCGTCAGGCCAAGACCATTAATTTCGGGATCATGTACGGCATGGGCGAGTTCGGGTTGGCCCGGCGACTGGAGATTTCCAACGAAGAGGCGCGTCATTTTATCACGGCTTATTTTGCACGGTATCCCAAAGTGAATGAATTCATCGCCCGAACCATCGGTCAGGCGCACGAGCAGGGATACGTGACCACGCTTCTCAATCGCCGACGCTATCTCCCGGAACTTCAGAGCGACAACCGGAATATCCGGGACTTCGGCGAGCGTACGGCCATCAACACGCCCATACAGGGAACGGCAGCCGACCTCATCAAAGTGGCCATGATTCGGATCGCCCATCGGCTCCGGAAGAAAGAATGGAAGGCCAAGATGATCCTCCAGATACACGATGAACTGCTCTTCGAGGTGCCTTCCGATGATGCTGACCGGTTATCTGAGATGGTTCGACAGGAAATGGAAGGGGCCATCGAACTGACCGTCCCGATAAAAGTGGATATAGGCATGGGCAAGAGCTGGTTCGAGGCGCATTGATGGATCACGGCGGACAAGTACGCTAGAATACAGAGAAATACGATTATCCGAAGGACTTTACCTTGAGGATGAATATAAGATCAGGAATATTGCAACATCAGAAATGATATGACGTATTATTTGATTCTGTGTTGTTCTATGACCATTCTCGATTAAAAGAAAAACGTTCCGGAAAACCGGAACGTCATGGTGCCGAAGGGGGGAGTCGAACCCCCACGAGCATGAAGCCCACTGCGCCCTGAACGCAGCGCGTCTACCAGTTCCACCACTTCGGCAATGAAGAAAATGTACAGAATTCATCCTAAAATGTCAAGATGTTTATGTAATCGAAGAATATACCAGATTTATGCTGACAAAAGGACGATGCGTTGTCCATAAAAATCGTTACACAGAATCGGAAAGCCCGGCACGATTATCTTATACTGGACAAATGGGAGGCAGGAATCGTGCTGCAGGGAACGGAAGTCAAATCGCTCCGGGAAGGGAAGGCCAACCTAAAGGACAGTTACGCACGCATCGAAGCCGGTGAGGTGTTTCTGTACCAATTCCACATCAGCCCCTACGGGAAGGGATCGTACAATAATCATCCCCCCTTGAGGACGCGAAAGCTTCTGCTCCATAAAAAGGAGATAAAAAAGCTCACCGGCAGGGTGGAAGAAAAGGGGTTGACTTTAATTCCTTTAAAAGTGTATTTTAAGGACGGAAAGGCCAAGGTCGAACTGGCCTTGGTAAGGGGCAAGAAAATGTACGATAAACGGGCGGCAATCGCCAAGAGGGACTCGGATCGGGAGATCGAACGGGATTTCCGGAGAAGGTATTAGAGAGGGAGCTGCATGAAACAGAACGTCTTTCGCATACTCAAAGAAAGAGGGTTTATCTACCAGACCACCGATGACCACGCATTGGAAAAACTTTTAGGCCGCAAAAAAGTCACGTGCTACATCGGGTTCGATGCCACGGCCGATTCCCTCCACGTGGGGAATCTCGTACCCATCATGGGACTGGTACACATGCAGAACTGCGGTCATCGCCCCATTGCCCTGCTGGGAGGCGGTACGACCCTGGTGGGCGATCCCAGCGGTAAGACGGAAATGCGAAAATTGCTCTCCAAGGAGCAGATCGTGGCGTTCGGAGAAAAGTTCAAGGATCAGTTTGCACGGTTCCTGTCATTCGAAGAGGACCGGGCGCTCCTTCTGAATAATGCCGAATGGCTGGTTCCCCTGAATTACATCGAGTTCTTGAGGGATATCGGCCGGCATTTCAGCGTGAACCGCATGCTGGCCACCGAGAGCGTCAAGCTGCGGCTCGAGACCGGACTCTCGTTCATCGAGTTCAATTACATGCTGCTCCAGGCGTATGATTTTTACGTACAGGCACGGGATTACGACTGTGTGCTCCAGATGGGCGGGCAGGATCAATGGGGCAACATCGTGGCCGGCATCGACCTGACCCGGCGAATGCTGGGGAAGCAAGTGTACGGGATCACCTTTCCGTTGATTACGACTTCAGGCGGTGAGAAATTCGGAAAATCCGCCGGCAACGCCATTTGGCTGGATAAAAAAAAGACGCCCGTGTTCGATTTTTACCAGTACTGGCGGAATACGGATGACCGGGACGTGGAGAAATACTTCGGCCTGTTCACGTTTCTCCCGATGGACGAGGTCAGGAGGCTCCCGAAGGAGAACGTGAATCGCGCCAAGGAAATTCTGGCATTCGAAGTAACAAAAGGGGTTCACGGAAAAGAGGAGGCCGTTCAGGCGTACACGGCCGCTGTCAGGCAGTTCGGGGCCAGTGATCCAGAGGAGCGTGTTCAGACATCCTCGGACATACGGGACGTGCATCCTGAGACCAAAAGCTCGATTCCGACGATCAAACAATCCGCTTCCACGCTGGACAAGGGAATCTGGGTCGTCAAGCTCTTCGTGGAAGCCGGACTCTGCACCAGCAACGGTGAAGCCCGAAGGCTCATCAAGCAGGGCGGGGCGTACCTGAATGATCAGAAGATTTCTGATGACAGTATTGAGATTACCTCGAAGAACCTCGTCGACGGGGCCCTGGTCCTGAAGGCGGGGAAGAAACGGGTGAAGCGGGTGGTGTTTACCTGAGCGCTTCGAGGCAGACGATAAAAGCCATCACTGAGCACGATTCATTTTTTATTGATTTTCAGCGTTTTCGTATTCGATACACCTCCACCGGGCGGGGGATTGACCACGACCACGTCCAGTTTGCCCTCGTTTTCCAAATCCTTATCCAAGAGCTTTACTTTTAATTCCGTAGAACTGATGGATGTGGGTTTCAGGTCCTGATTTTTAATTCGGACGACCGACTCCTCTATGAAGTCGTTGTCTGTAACGGTTAATGCGACGTTTTGATCGCCCGCCTTAATCACTTCCGGGTCGATTTTCTAATGTTAGGTCTGGGATTCTGGGTCAGCTTATTCCCCAGCTTTCCGTCCTTTTCGCTCTTGAAGAGTACGTCGAACAGGTCGCTGAGCTTGTACAGGGCCTGTTTGGAGAACAGTCCGATCAGTCCGGCAAGGGCCATGATGCCATAGAATTTTCTCCCCGTAACTCCACTTTGAGGAAAGAGCCCACCGTGTATCACGAAATAAAAAAGTAGAGACAGGATTGCACCCACAAAAGGACGAAGAATGTACCACAGCGCCCAGCTTTTTTTGAATTTCTTGTTACCGACGTATTCAGACAGGGAAGTGAGGGCATGCAGACAGGCGCCCAACGCTCCAACGATAAGAACCAGAAGGAGTAAGGAAATTTCAGAGACGTGGTCAGTGAGAGATTTTAAAACCAGAACGCTATCGGAATGGGCCTTTTGCCGAAATGTGTAGCCCAGCATGGGATCGTACGTATCGGATAGAGATGATGCGAGTTCTGAGATGGATAATGTGTCGATCGTCACGGCTGATTTGGTCGTCGCCTCACCCGCGACATGAGCGGCTTTCTGTTCCGGCCAGAGAAGGAAAAAAGTGATGAGTAATCCGACGATAACGATGTACAGATAGCCGCCGACGAACCATTTACAGCCCTCTGTCTTTATCCATAGTATTGTTTTTTCCTTGTAATGCTTTTTATTTTCTTTGTTATTCGATTTGCCGTTCAGCATGGTTCTGCCCTTTCGTCGGATGGAATTTCCCGAAAATTCAACCCGACATCATAAGTCGTGGTGATTTATCGTTTGCTTCCCACTCGCAGGATGTTACCCAAGCGGTATCCAGGTTTCGTTTTTCGGAAGTGTTGAATTATCTGAATTCGGGTTGATTATACAGGGATGGTAATAAATTCTCGAAAAAATTGCAAGAAAAATATGGATAAATGAGGGTTTTTATCTTTTTTATATCAAATAGTCAAGGGCATCAAGCTCAAAACGATCGTTCATTCCATTCCCGACACCTTCTGTTCCCATTGTTTTTTCTGATCAGGATGTTCGTGGAAGAACCTGTCGATGATTTCCTCCACTTTTTCCTGAGCCTGAGAGAGGGCTCCATCCATCTCGATGGTCGTGAGCGTTCCGTCCCTCTTGAGGATGTTCCCGTCTACGATGACGTTGTCGATGTCCCGACTCGAACCGTACAGGACAAAACTCGTCAGAGGATCCTTGGTGGGCGTGAGGTAGGGATTGTTCAGGTCCACGGTGATGATGTCGGCCTTCTTACCCGGCTCGATGGATCCCACCTCTTTGCCCATACCCAGTGCCTCGGCCCCTTTTCGGGTAGCCAGCTCCAAAAGATCGTAACAGCTTGGCCGTCGTGTAACGCGACTGTTTGCCAGGACTCCTTCTGCACCGTCTGCCAGGCGGGCGCGGGTAGCCTGACCGATGAGATTCTGGCGGAGAAGAGGCAGCATGTCGTGGTGATAATCGTCGGTTCCTAAACCCACGGGAATGACCAGGTCCAGCCACCTCAGAAGGGGGTTCTCCACGGACCGGCAGTGGAGAATGCCCATGCCGGAATCGACGATGAGGCGAAGGTCTTTTTCTGTGATGTAATCGCAGTGGACACCGGTGAGGCGGTCGTTCAGCAGTCCCAGCTCGTCCAGAAGCTGGGTGGATGTCTTGCCGTACAGCTTCCGGACATGCTTAAATTCCCGTGACGTCTGGGAAAGATGCGTGGTGATTCGAAGGTCGTGCTTATCCGCAAAAGCTTTGATCTTAACGTAGGTTTCCGGGCGTACCAGGTCGGCGGCCTTGGGACACAGGCAGGTGGTAATCCGACCCTGGGCTTTGCCATGCCAATTCTCATACAAGGCATCGGCCCGTTCGTAGGCGGCTTTTCCCTTTTCAGGCCGGTATTCGTAGACGCCGTTTTTAAGGGCGTTCAGGTCCACCTCTTCGATGTCGGCGGCCAGTATGGTCCGGTTTCCCGCTTTTTCCACGGCCCGGGCAAATCCGTGGGGGTACGTGTAGATGACCAGCGACGTTGTGCATCCCCCATAGATGAATTCAGCGCAGTTGGCGGCGCCCAGCATGTCCATGTCTTCCGGAGAGCGGTACATTTCCAGGGGAAGGTTCACCAGATAAAAGTCGCCGATCAGCTCGTAGACACCCCGAAAATACTGCTGGAGGTGGGCGTGGGTGTTGACGAATCCCGGAAGCACCAGTTTCTGTTCCGCATCGATCACGACGTCTGGATTCTGGGGAAGGTCGATGTCGTCGCCAACGGCCTTGATCATGCCATCTTTCAGATACACATGACCTTTCCGGTACACACTGCGCCGGTTGTCCATCGTGGCGATGAGACCGTTCTTTATCAAGATGTCCGAGGGTTGCGATCCTTCCAACCCTTGGAGGAAAGGCGTCCCATTCTCATCCGACGAACTTCCGGGCGTGTTCCGGGTATTCCGGATGTGCGCGCCTTCCGAGATACGTGCGCCTGCCAGCATAGCCATGGCTCCTCCGATAAATCGTCGTCTGCTGAATCCTTGTCCTTTACGATGGTTTAGGTTTTTCATCTTTCGTTTTCCTTTTCTTCCAGATATAATAAACAGGAATACCGATGAGGGTAATGACCAGTCCGATGAGAGATTCGACCGGTCGTCCGATGAGGGTGTTGATCAGGATGCCCAGCGATGTGACGATAAAGACGATGGGGACAACGGGATAGCCCCACGTTTTGTACGGTCTGGGGAGGTCGGGGTATTTCTTACGCAGTGTAAAGACAGAGGAGGCCGTCAGAATGTAGAACAGAACGGTCACGAACACCACGAAGGTGAAGAGCTGTTCAAAAGTGCCCGATACGGTCAGGATACACGCCCAGATTGTCTGGACGATGATGGAAAATCCCGGTGTGCCGAATCGTGGATGTACCTCCGACACTTTCTGGAAGAACAGTCCGTCTTTGGCCATGGCGTAGTAAACGCGGGGGCCGACGAACACCGCTCCGTTCAGTGCGCCGAATACGGAGATGAGCACGGCGGCAGAGAGCAGACCGGCCGATGTGCTGCCATAAAGCGTTGTGGTGGCCTTCTCGGCGATTCGCACCACGCCCGCCATCTCTCGGATGGGCAGGGCCTTAAAATACACGAGATTCGTCAAGACATACAGAAGGGTGATGACGATGGTTCCGACCACCAGAGAAAAGGGAAGGTTGCGTCTGGGATTCTTGATTTCTCCTGCAGCATAGGTGATGTTGTTCCAGCCGTCGAATGCCCAGGTGACGGCGACCAGTGACAGGCCGAATCCGGTCATGAGTTTGGCCAGGCTCATCCCAGCCGGGACCGATGTGAGTTGGATATGTGTTCCCTGGCCTATCATCAGTCCTGCACCGATGAGTACCAGTAGGGTTCCGATCTTTATCACAGTAACAATATTCTGAATCATCTTGCCGAACACAACACCGATGTAATTAAAAGCGGATAGGAAGACGACGGCTGCCACGGCAACAACCTGTCCCATGGACAGGATGTATGTCCATGGTCCGATCTGAAGAGAAAAAATAGCCCTGCTCGTGGACAGTGCGGGAAAGAAGTATCCAAAGTGCTCGGCAAAGGCGACTCCCAGGGCGGCGATAGACCCCGTCATGGTGATGAGGAACAGGATCCATCCAAACAGGAAACCGGCCAAGGGGCCGTAGGCTTCTCGGAGGAAGACATACTGTCCGCCGGAGTCGGGCATGGAAGCCCCCAGCTCGGCGTACGTCAGGGCGCCCGTGAGGGTGATGAGTCCGCCGACGATCCAGACCAGAAGAATCAATCCGGCCGAGGGTAGAGACTGGGTCATGATCCCGGTAGTCAAGTAAATACCGGAACCGATGACCAGTCCGATCATCATCATGGTGGAATCGAACAGCCCGAGCTGACGGACAAGTCCCCTCTTTCGGCTGGATTCATGCAATTCGTCCGTTCCTTCCATCCCTCAATGGGATGCCACTATCCAACGATCCATGTACAATCCGTATTATCAGTCTGTCCTCCCGCTGCGCTGGAACATGTGCATGGCATGGCGCCTCAGCCGGGGATATTTTTCCGTGAGTCGTGATACCAAGAACCGGTCGATCCGCCTGTCCAGGATGGCCGCCTTTTCTCGGGAAGACGATGTCCGGGATAATGATCCATCCGACGATTCCGGGTTGAACGTCACGGAGTTTCTGGCGAAACGGCGTGAGAAAAAATACCCGTTCAGACGTGAGAGGTTGGGTTGGAGCGATCGCATCGGATTGGCTCCACAGATGGCCACCACATCGATTTCCCCTTCGATGGCTCCGGCAGGCACCTCTGTGATGGTGAATCGGTTATTCTCTGTGATGTATAATTCGTTCCTGTCGATGGGATTATCCTCGATCTCCCAGTAGATATCGACGATAAAATAATCCGCATTAATCGGCCTTCGCCACCGGATATCGAAGGGTGCTGAGGGAAGAGGAGCCTCTGGCGGGTAATCCGTTATAGAGAAAGTGTCCGGTATGACCGCATAGGCAGAATCTTCTTGATTGTTGATGCTCATTTTACATTCGAAGGGCGTGCCTGGATCGTAGACATCATAGATGTCGTCTTGGCTATACAGTATGTGATAAAAACCGCTCCATACGTATTTATCCATGAGAGTGCCATCGACATAACCATCGAACGAGGTGATGCTGCCTGCGGGTTCTGCCAGGGTGACAGCGTAGAAGTCGCTCCAGCTGGACGGATACAAGTTGGAATTCGAGATGTATGCATAAGTGAACTGAAAATCGACACCGTTGGCTTCTGTATTCTGTTCTCCTTCTCCCATGTTTTCATAGAATGAAAGGATGAGAGCATCGAGATTGGGGTGAGGGCTGTCCGCACGATGTTTGGCAAACGCCATGGTTTGAAGATCGAGCGTCGTTCCGCATACAGAGTATCCGAATAAAAAGCCATAACACCCTTCGATGTTACCCTGAGGATTGGAGAATGGGCTGAACCCCTTAAATCCGGCGATATCGATGTTGATTTCCGTATAGAGCCCGAAGGGCAATTCATCGATATCCAGCACAAACTGGGTACTTTCTGTCCGATAGTGCTCTTCGAATTCCCCGAAAACGCGAATTTCGATATCGTAGAAATCGGCCCCGATATCCGCCCACTCCAGGCGTATACGATCGTTGATGACCGTATCGACCTGTAGCTCCATGGGTGCCAGGATTTGAATGGTGCCTGTATACGAGTCGTCCTCATCCCACAATCGAAAACCGTACGTATCGTCGGGATCGAATGTAAGATTCTGGTCACCCCCTGTAAAAAATTTATCGGTTTCCCAATAGTTGGCTTCGAGGGGGATGGTGTTGTTTTCGTGCGAAAGTTCGGCCTGAACGTTCTGGTAATCAGGGTGGTTGAACACTCGGGCATAGGCCCAGTAGTTTATTGAATTAGGTGTTGTGACGAGGGGCTGCACGCCCAGGAGTGCGTAGAAGAAAAAGTCGGCCTTGTCGGACCCATCCGGGCCCACTGTTTTATTTTTTATACTGTCCATACACGACATCAACAGCACGATGACGACGAGAAAGCCCGAAAGCAGGAAACGGCTGGGTGAGACGTATTTTGCAGTTTTGGACATTG